>JBFMGU010000442.1:0-4310 GCA_040752415.1 Myxococcota bacterium | reverse complement strand
ACGACCAGGACGGGTTCCTGGACGCGCAGGACAAGTGTCCCAACGAGCCGGAGACCATCAACAACAACGAGGACGACGACGGCTGTCCCGACCAGGGCAAGACGCTGGTGAAGCTGGAGACGGAACGCATCGTGATCCTGGAGAAGGTGTTCTTTGACACCAACAAGGACACCATCCAGCCGCGCTCGTATCCGTTGCTGGACCAGGTGGCGCAGGTGCTCAAGACGCACCCGGAGCTGCGCGTGCGCGTCGAGGGACACACCGACAGCCAGGGCAAGCCGGAGGCCAATCTCGACCTCAGCGACCGTCGGGCCAACGCCGTGCGCACCTACCTGATCGGGAAGGGTGTGGATGCGCAGCGGCTGGAAGCGCGCGGCTACGGACAGACGCGGCCGGTGGATACCAACAAGACCTCGCGCGGCCGGGAGAACAACCGCCGCGTGGAATTCGTGGTGCTGGTCAATGACGACGGCACGGGTGCGCAGGACCCCGCTTCCGGGGGCAAACCATGAGCAAGCACATGTGGCGCGGCACAACCTGGAATGACGGACTCACGCGTGGCCACCTGGCACGCAAGGACGGCGAGATGAGCACGCAACGGGGATTCGGCAGGTTCGCGGTGGTGGCAGGACGCGCGGTGTTGGTGGTGGCCGCGTTGTTGACGTCGCTGCAGAGCGCGCAGGCCAGTCCGTCCGTGCGCAAGTCCACCGACCAGCGCGGCGACTTCCTCATGTTCGGCAACGTGCTCGCCGTGGACTGCGCCAACCCGCCCACCATCATCGGTGGCACCGGCGTCATCGGGTCGTGCGGCAGCCAGACCGGCGACACCGGCCGCGACGTCTACTGGCGCGCCGACGCCACGACGACCGGCGTGGCCGACGCGAACACCACCATCACCGCGGCCAACGCGCGCAGCACCGCCGCGTTGACCACGGGCACGCAAGTGGGCTCGCAGCTCCCGAGCGGCGCGGAGATCACCTACGCACGCCTGTACTGGGGCGCCAGCGCCGACAACGGCTCGCCCGCCAACACCGCCACGCTGGAGCGCCCCGGCGTGTTCAGCACCACCGTCACCGCCGACAGCCAGGTGGTGCGCAACGTCGGAGGCACGCCCGCGTTCTGGTACCAGGCCACCGCCGACGTCACCACCATCCTGCAGACCTACGGCGTGGGCGCCTACCGCCTCGGCGGCGTGGCCATCTCCAACATGGTGAACGTGAACAGTGAGACCACGTATGGAGGTTGGGCCATCGTCGTGTTCTACCAGGACACCAGCGCCACGGTGGTTCGCAACCTGACCGTGTTCGACGGGCTGGACGTGGTGCCCAGTGGGACCACGGTGGACGTCACCATCAACGGCTTCCTGGTGCCCAACGCCGGGTTCGACGCCAAGCTCGGTGCGGTGGCGTATGAAGGTGACGGCAGCCTTGCCAGCGACGTGCTGCGCTTCCACCGCGTCTTCGGCAACCTGGGGAACAACGCGGCGCGGCTCTCGGACAACACCGGCGTCAACACCAACTTCTTCAATGGCACCCGTTCCGTGCCTGGCGCCTTCGTCAGCATCAGCGGCGACATTCCGCAGACCAACGGCCAGCTCGAGGCGCTCAGCGGCATGGACATTGACGTCGTCAACGTGACCTCCCGCGTCCAGGCCGGTGACACCCAGGCGTTCCTGCGCGCTCAGAGCACGGGCGAGACGTTCTCCATGGGCGTGTGGGTGACGTCGATAGCCACCCTCAAGCCGGACTTCACCACCACCACCAAGACGGTGACGAACCTGAACACGCATCCCGGCGGGGTGATCCTGGCGGGGGACACGTTGGAGTACACCATCGTCGTCACCAACACCGGCACGGACACCTCTCAGGACACCTACCTGGAGGACACCGTCCCCACCGGGCTGACCTACGTGGCGGGGAGCATCTCCATCTCCTCGGGCCCCAACTCCGGTAGCAAGACGGACGCCGCGGGTGATGACCAGGCGGAATACGACGGTGCGCAGCGCAAGGTGACGGTACGCCTGGGCACGGGTGCGAACGCCGCCACCGGTGGCCAGCTCACCTCGACGCCGCAGGAGTCCACCACGGTGGTGTTCCGGGTCACCGTCAACGCGGGAACCACGGGCGTGGTGTCCAACCAGGCGTTCATCACCTCGGAGGGGGTGACGGGCGCCACCCAGGGCATTGGCCCGGTGACGGTTCCCAGTGGCGACGGACAGCCGGCCCGCCCCACCGACGCCATCATTCACGCCTGCGCCGACAACACCAACTGCAGCGAGCCCACACCGGTCTGCGACACCAGCGTCAGCCCGCACGTCTGCGTGGACTGCGTGGCGGACTCGGACTGCTCCGGCGACACGCCGATCTGCGAGTTGTCCACGAACACCTGCCGCGGCTGCACCAGCGACGCGGAATGCCCGGTCTCCTTGCCGGTCTGCAACACCGTGGCGGGTCGCTGCGGCGAGTGTCTGGACAACACGGACTGCAGCGGCGGGACTCCCGCGTGCAACCCCTCGGACAACCTGTGCGTCCGCTGCGTGCTGGACTCCGACTGCCCCACCAGCGCCACCTGCACCGTGGCGACGAACACCTGCGCGCTGGCGGCGCCGGTGGTGAACACCCCGTCCAACGGCTCCACCACCAACGATCCCACGCCGACGATCACCGGCACCGGCCCGGCCAATGTGACCATCGAGGTGATCATGGATGGCGCCTCGGCGGGCACCACCACGACCGACGCGTCGGGGAATTGGTCCTTCACGCCAGCCGCCAATCTCACACTGGCTTCGCACACCGTGCGGGCCAGGGCGCGCAGTGGCTCGGGGGTGCTGGAGGTCATCAGCGCGGACAGCAACACCAACACCTTCAGCATCATCGGCTGTGGCGACACCATCATCCAGGCCGGCGAGGGTTGTGACGATGGAAACACGACCAACGGCGACGGCTGCAACTCCGCGTGTCTGGCGGAGACCGGAAGTCCGTGCAACGCCACCGCACCCGGTCTCATCGGTGATGCATCGTGTCTCACGGGCATCTGCGACCTCACTGGTGGCTCGCCCGGCGTGTGCGAGGTTGCGGGTTGCGGCGACGGTCACCTCCAGGCGGGCGAAGGTTGTGACGACGGAAACACGACCAACGGCGACGGCTGCAACTCGACCTGTCTCAAGGAGACCGGCACGGCCTGCAACGCCACGGCACCCGGTCTCATTGGCGACCCGTCGTGCGCCACGGGCATCTGCGATTCAACCAACGGCCCGACCGGTACCTGTGAAGCCGCTGGCTGCGGAGACAACCACCTGCAGTCCGGCGAAGGCTGTGACGACGGAAACACGACCAACGGCGACGGCTGCAACTCCGCGTGCCTCAAGGAGACTGGAACAGCCTGCAACGCCACGGCACCCGGTCTGATTGGCGATCCTTCGTGCGCCACGGGCATCTGCGATTCAACCAATGGCCCGACCGGTACGTGTGAGGTCGCGGGATGCGGCGACAACCACCTGCAGTCCGGCGAAGGCTGTGACGACGGAAACACCACCAACGGCGACGGCTGCAACTCCGCGTGCCGCAAGGAGACCGGTACGGCCTGCAACGCCACGGCACCCGGTCTGATTGGCGATCCGTCGTGCGCCACCGGCATCTGCGATTCAACCAATGGCCCGACCGGCACGTGCGAGGTCGCGGGATGCGGCGACAACCACCTGCAGTCCGGCGAAGGCTGTGACGACGGAAACACGACCAACGGCGACGGCTGCAACTCCGCGTGCCTCAAGGAGACTGGCACGGCCTGCAATGCCACCGCGCCCGGTCTGATTGGCGATCCGTCGTGCGCCACCGGCATCTGCGATTCAACCAATGGCCCGACCGGCACGTGTGAGGTCGCGGGATGCGGCGACAACCACCTGCAGTCCGGCGAAGGCTGTGACGACGGAAACACGACCAACGGCGACGGATGCAACTCCGCGTGTCTCAAGGAGACCGGACGTCCGTGTAACGCCACCGCACCAGGTCTCATCGGTGATGCATCGTGTCTCACGGGCATCTGCGACCTCACTGGCGGCTCGCCCGGCGTGTGCGAGGTTGCGGGTTGCGGCGACGGTCACCTGCAGGCGGGCGAAGGTTGTGACGACGGAAACACGACCAATGGCGACGGCTGCAACTCCGCGTGCCTCAAGGAGACCGGTACGGCCTGCAACGCCACGGCACCCGGTCTGATTGGCGATCCGTCGTGCGCCACGGGCATCTGCGATTCAACCAATGGCCCGACCGGTACGTGCGAGGTCGCGGGATGCGGCGACAACCACCTGCAGTCCG
>JBFMGU010000441.1:0-4337 GCA_040752415.1 Myxococcota bacterium | reverse complement strand
TGTCCAACGGCCGGCACCTGGCGTCTTTCCGTCGACGACGCAGCGGGCGCAGCCCTTTGGGAGTGCGGTCTGAAATACCGCTTTGGTTCGGTTCTTCCGCCGGAGCGCTTCTCTCAGCTGGCGCCCGCGTCCACGACGGCGCGTTGCATCGCTCCTCACGCTGGTGCATCCAAATCGCCGACGGAGGAGTCCATGACGGTCCCCCAGCCCATCCGCTACGTGGCGCTCGGCGACAGCACCGGCGTGGGCGTGGGCTCGCGCGTGGGCGGCGGCTACGTGGAGCGCATCTTCCGTCGGCTCCAGGCCGGCGCGCCGGAGGCCACGCTGCTCAACCTGTGCGTGAGCCGTGCCTCCAGCGCCAACGTGGTCCGCTCCCAGCTCCCGCGCGTGCGCCCCGCGCAGCCCACCCTGGTCACCGTGGGCATCGGCATCAATGACATCACCCACGGCGTCCCCGTCGAGGACTACGTCCGCAACGTGGATACCATCCTGCGGGCGCTGACCGCGGACACCGCCGCGCGCGTGGTCCTGTGCAACCTCCCCGACGTCAGCCACGCGCCCAGGGTCCCCGCGTTCCTCAAGGAGAACATCCGGGAGCGGCTGCGCGGCCACAACGCGCGCCTGGCCACCTTGGCGGCGCAGCACGACGTGACGCTGGCGGACGTGTTCACCCCCAGCCTGCAGCTGATGCCGGGGCGGGACGGGCTGTTCGGAGAGGACGGCTTCCACCCCTCCGACGCGGGCTACGCGCTGTGGGCCGAGCAGCTCTGGCCGTTCGTGGCGCGCGCGGTGGGGTGGGACCGCGCTCAGACCTTGGCCACCTCGTCGGTGTAGAAGCTGTCCAGCATGGCCTTGTACTTCTTCTCCACGGCCTTGCGCTTGAGCTTCAACGACGGGGTGAGGTCGCCGCTGGCCTCGGTGAGGTCGTTGGGCAGCAGCTTGAACTTCTTGATGGACTCGTAGCTGGCCAGCCCCTCGTTGAGCTGGTTGATGGCGCCCTGGAACAGCTCCACCACCTTGGGGTGCTCCGCCATCTGCGCGTAGCTGGTCCAGGTGATGCCGTTCTCCGCGGCCCACTTCTTGGTGGACTCCTCCTCCATGGCCACCAGCGCGGAGCAGTAGTTGCGGTTGTCGCCGTGCACCACGATCTGGCTCACGTACGGACAGATGGCCTTGAACTTCCCCTCCAGGGCCTGCGGCGCCACGTACTTGCCGCCACTGGTCTTGATGAGGTCCTTCTTGCGGTCGGTGATGCGCAAGAAGCCGTCGCTGTCGACCTCACCGATGTCCCCGGTGTGCAGCCAGCCGTCCTTCTCCAGCGTCTCCGCGGTGACCTCCGGGAGGTTCTTGTAGCCGCGCATGACGCCGCGGCTCTTGAGCAGGATTTCCCCGTCGGGGGCCAGCTTCACCTGCACGCCGTCCAGCGGCAGGCCCACGGTGCCGAACTTGAAGCGGTCCGGGCGGTTCACGCAGCTGGCCGCGCCACTCTCGGTGAGCCCGTAGCCCTCCAGGATCAGCATGCCCGCGGCGTGGAAGAACTCCGCCATGTAGCGGCTCAGGGGCGCGCTGCCGGAGACGAACACGCGGATGCGGCCACCAAAGCGGTCGCGGATCTTGGAGAAGACCAGCTTGTCGGCGAGCGCGTACTGCACCGCGAGGAGACCGGCGGGCTGCTTGCCCTGCTGCTTCACCTGGCTCACGGCGAGGCCCACCTTCACCGCCCACTGGAAGATGGCCGCCTTGGCCGCGCCGCCCTCCTTGGCGCCCTGGACGATCTTGTTGTGCACCTTCTCGAAGATGCGCGGCACCGCCGCCACCAGGGTGGGCTTCACCTGGCCCAGGTGCTCCACCAGCTTGTCGATGCGTCCGTCCACCGCCGTCTCGAAGCCCACGTAGATCTGGCCGGCCAGCAGCACCTTGCCAAAGACGTGGGAGAGCGGGAGCCAGAGGTACTGCACGTCGTGGACGTCCACCGCGCCGGAGCTGGCAATGGCCGCCGCCTCGAACACCCAGCAGTCATGCGTCAGCTCCACGCCCTTGGGGCGGCCGGTGGTGCCGGAGGTGTAGATGAGCGTGCTGAGCGCGTCGTTCTTCACCGCGCGGGCGATCTTCTCGTACTCGTCGGGGTTGGCGGCGTGGTGGGCCTTGCCCTTCTCCACCACCTCGGAGAGCGGGATGACCCACCCGTCGTGGCCGGCCTTCCCGTCAAAGGTGATGATGTGCTTGACGTTCTTGAGCTGGTCACGCTGGCTGGCCAGCTTGTTGACGTGGTCGTCGTTCTCGGCAAAGACGAACACCGTCTCCGAGTCGTTGATGATGTACTGGCAGTCATCCGGCGTCGACGACGGGTAGATGGTGGTGGTGGCGCCGCCCGCCAGGTTGATGCCCAGGTCGGCCAGGATCCAGTCCAGGCGCGTGCTGCTCATCAGGGCCACGCGCTGCTCGTCTTGCAGGCCCAGGGCGCGCAGGCCGCAGGCAATGTCCCGGGCGCGCTCCCCGGTCTCCTTCCAGCTCAGCGTCTTCCAGCTGCCGCCCTGCACGTGGCGGAAGGCAGGCTTGTCCGGCGTGGATTGGACGCGGTGGAGGAACATGTCCGCGAGGGACTGGAACTGGGTCGCCATGAGGTGGGCCCCCTTGCTGGTGGGATGGTTGAGCGTTGGTTGGCTTGAGGCCAAAGACGGGCCGGACAATGGCCGCACGAGGCCCCCGGCGACAAGCCCTCACGCGGTGGCCTTCCGGGAAAACGGTCCCCGGCAAAGCCCGCGCTGACACGCCGTGGTGTCCCCGCCTCAGAACAGGCCGGGGATGATCCCCTCGGAGGTGGCGCGGGGCGCGGTGATCTCGAAGTCCAGGCGACGCCAGTCCACCCCGCCGCGTTGGTCGCGCACCACCACCCAGACGTAGGAGGGACCCGCCGGGGTGTCGGCGCTGATCTGGTAGTAGACGTCGGGCTGGGGGGTGATGTCGTCGGCGCTGATGGGGTCGATGGCCCCCGAGGTGGTGTACCAGCTGAAAACCATGTCCTCCGTGAAGTTCTTCAGCTCCACCTTGCGCTCCTGCAGGTTGTAGTTGAAGGCCTGGTAGGGCTGCCGGTCGTCGGAGGCCACCACCGGGCGCAGCCGCACGATCCGGCCCGCCTCCACCTTCACCCGCCCGCTGAAGTCGGTGAGCTGGCCGCCGCTGGTGACGTCGTCACGGTCAAAGCCCGGCTCCAGCTTGTCGCCCAGGCGGTAGAGCACGCGCTCCAGCGTGGGGTTCTTGTTGGGGACGCGCCGCTTGATGCACTGCACGTCCGCCTCCGGGTCGGTGCCCTCCGGGCAGAAGCCCAGGCCCAGGAAGCTGGTGAAGAGCTCCTCCAAGGGCTCACGCTGCTCGGGCGTCAGGCCCTGCGGGGAGATGTCCATGGAGAGCACGAAGCGCTTGAAGGCCACCTCCGTCTCCTCGGTGCCAGGCACGGTCATGCGCACCACAAACGAGGGCGTGGAAGGGAAGATGATGGAGTTGAAGGAGAGCCGCCCGTCGGCGTCGTGCAGCAGCATGTAGTCGACGGCCGGGGACGTGAAGGTGAAGTGCTGGCTGGGCACGGCGAGCTCACCACCCAGCTCCAGGTCGGCCTTGCGGGTGGTGGTGGTGGGATGCACCAGCGGCACCACGGCGCGGATCTCCTCGGCAGGAGCGTTCTCGCGGACCTTGTAGCCCTCGCACCCGTCGGCCTCGTCGGTCTCCGGGCACAGGCGGACGTTGACCTCCACGTCGCGACCCTGCGGGTCCACGGCCAGGACCTGCGCGGTGACGCTGTAGGGACCCAGCGGGATGGGGCCGCGTTGGTTGGAGGGCGCGAGGTGCAGGAAGCTGTAGAGCAGCTCCGGGGGATCCACGCGCATGGCCAGGATGCGCAGGTCCTTCACCTGGTATTCCTGGTCCAGGTTGATGCAACCCTGCGTGAAGAGCAGGGCCATGGGCAGCACGACGCGCTTCATGGTCACTCCGAGGAGACATCCATAGCGGCACGACGCCACCGTGCGCCAGCGTACCGTATCCAACGGGCCGTGCTGGTGGGGCCGCTGCGTGGGTTGTCCCCCTCCCTCCCTCTCCCTCTCCCTCTCCCTCTCCCTCTCCCTCTCCCTCTCCCCACGTGATGCGGATCAGGCGACCGTCGATATCGCCGGCAGCCGAGGCTGCACCTGGAAATTCACCAAGCCCAGCCCTCGTGGACCACTTTCACGACGTCATCGTCGGCAGGGCTCTACCTTGGTGGCGGTAGAGGAGGTGTTTTGCGGAATGTGGGCTTGAGGACGGGGACCGCAGCCTGACGCTGCTTGTCCCGAACCATGTTC
>JBFMGU010000440.1:0-4353 GCA_040752415.1 Myxococcota bacterium | reverse complement strand
CGCCGCCCTCAGGCGCCGTGTCGACGGAGATGGTCCCCTGGTGCAGACCGACGAAGTCCCGGGCGATGGCCAGCCCCAGACCCGTGCCGCCGAAGCGACGCGCAACCCCGGTGTCGAGCTGTCGGAACCGCTCGAACACCGCTTCGCGCATGTCCTGGGGAATGCCGGGTCCGCTGTCCGCGACCTCCATCCGCGCCCACCCGCGCGAGGCGTCCTCGCGGATGCTCACGCGCACGCAGCCCCCTTCCGGCGTGAACTTGAAGGCGTTGGCGAGCAGGTTGAGCAGCACCCGCTGGAGCTTGTCCTGGTCCACCTGCGCGCCCAGCGCGGGCGGGACGTCGAGGCGGAACGCAATCCCACGCTCACGCGCCAGAACTTCAAAGTGGCCGGCGACAAAACGCGCCAGCGTCACCAGGTCCTCCTCGGAGTAGTCCAGTTTCATCCGCCCCGCCTCGAGCTTGGAGATGTCCAGCAGGTCGTTGACGTGACGGAGGAGGGCGTTGGCATTGCGCGCCGTCATCTGCAGGTCGCGTCGCTGGGACTCGGACAGGCCAGGCGTGGCCAGCAGCCGCTCCACGGGGCCCAGGATCAGCGCCAGCGGGGTCCGCAGCTCATGACTCACGTTGGCGAAGAACTGCGTCTTCAGCTCATCCAGTTCCCGCGTCTTCTCGTAGAGGCGGGTGATCTGCGCGTTGGCCTGATGGAGCTCCGCATTCGCGGACTGTGCCGTCGCCAGCGCTTCGGCGGCGCGCTGGGTGGCCTGACGCAGGCGGCCGTGGAAGATGCTGAAGAGGACACCCATTCCCACGAAGACCGCGGCTGGTATGAACTGCTGTGGCTCATCCTTCATCCAGGCGCGCTCCGGCGGGACGAAGAACCACCACACCAGCGCCGTGGAGATGAACGTGGCGCGCAGCCCCGCGCCCAGCCCGCCCAGCCACGAGGCCGCGAACACCGCGGGGTAGAACAGGAACCAGACGTAGGGCTGAATCAACGACCAGAATGTCAACTGCAGCGTCAGGGCCAGGAGCGGCGGCAACAGCGCTACCACGGAGCGCAACGAGGGCAGCCGCGGAATGAACCACCATCGCCATTCGTGGCTGCGCTTCAGCTCGGGCGGCATTCCCGGTCTCTCCCCCCAGCGGTGTCACCAGCGCGGCGCAATTCCCCAAGTTGGTTGGGACCGGGGGCCGTGCGCGTGTGATCAACCTAACGGGCACAGCACGGTGGGGCTGCCGCCATCGACGCAGGTCCAACCCGCATTCCCGGATTCCGTCGAGAAGTCCGCGACAACGCCCAGCGTCCCTGGCGACCGGAACGAGGCCGCTTGCGGCGACTGGATCTTCCTGGCGCACCGGGAGACCCGGCACCGACGACGTCGGGAGCCGCGCCTCAGTTTGGCGATGCCATTCCCGCGCGGTCGGCGCCGGGGTGTTGCACCGGCAAGGTGAAGTGGAACGTGGTGGTCTGCCCCGGGGTACTCTCGGCCCAGATGTGTCCGCCGTGCGCCTCGACGAGCCCCCTGCAGATGTACAGCCCCAGGCCAACGCTCCCATCACCCTTGGGGACGTCGCGCGCGCGGCGGAAGCGCTCAAAGAGGTGGGGCAGCTCCTCCGGCGGAATGCCATGGCCCTGGTTCACGACGGATATCTCCGCCTGCCCCGGCCTCTTTGCCACCCGGACCTCAATGGGCGTTCCCTCCGCCCCGTACTTGACCGCGTTGGAGAGCAGGTTGCCCAGGACCTGTTCCACGCGCTGGGGATCGACGAGCGCGGGCGCGATGCTCTCGTCCAGGTCGAGCCGCAGCGCATGGCCCTTCAGCACGTTGGCGCGTCGCTCCACCACCTCCCGGACGAGTCTGGGAAGATTGATGGCCTCACGCTTGAGTGACAATTGGTGCGCCTCCAGGCGGGAGATGTCCATCAGGTCGGAGATCATCCGGTTGAGGTGGCGCACGGAAACCAGGATCTGCTCAATGCGGGAACGCACCTCCGTCTGCTCGATCTGGCGTGCCAGCAGCGCGGCGTAGTTGGAGATGACGCTCACCGGCTGCCGCAGGTCGTGGGCCACGATGGAGGTCCACTCCTCCCGCAGCCGTTCCAGATTCTTCATCGCGGTGATGTCCTCGAACACCACCACCGCGCCCGTGACCTTGCCGCGGCTGTCGCGGATTGGAGCCGCGCTGGCACGAACGGGCGCCACGGAGTCGTCGGCGCGCCGGATGATGAACTCCTCATTGCCCACGGGTTCCCCGCGCAGCGCCCGCATGCTGGGAAGCTGCTCGTGTGGAATCGCTGTCCCGTCGTTGCGTCGCAGCAGCGTTGCCATGTCGCGCGTTGAGGCCACGCGCTGGCCAAGTATCTCCTGCGCGCGCGGATTCGGTTCGAGCTCGCCCGTTGGCTGCACCAGCAGGACGCCCATGGGCGAGGTTTCAATGACGGCACGCAGCCAGGTCCGCTCCGCGGCCACCTGGTTCACCAGTCGCTCGCGTTCGTGCTCGCCAAGGACGCGCTCGGTGATGTCGCGACAGATCGCATCCAACGCAACAACCCGACCCTGCTCGTCATGAACCGGCACCAGGCGCGGCTCAAGCCAGGTCTGGGTCCCATCCTTGCGGAAGCACCGCAGCGTCAACGGCCCTGGGAAGGAGTCCGGAACGCGCAGCACCGCCAGCATCACGGCCCGGTCATCCGGGTGCAGGATGCGCTGCAGGAGCCCCGTGTCGCTGTAGAACTCGTTGGGCTCGTAACCCGTGATGGTGGTGACGGCGGAGTTCACGTAGTCGAAGGCCGGTACGGGATGCAGACGGATGCGGAAGATGATGTCGGGGGCGTTCTCCGCCATGCGTCGGAAGCGCTCCTCGCTCTCCCGCAGCGCAATCTCAACGCGCTTCCGCTCGGCCATCTCCCGGAGAAGATGCTCGTGCGCGCGCACGTGCTCCACCGCAATGGCCGCGTGTTGCGCCAGACGTTTCACGGCGTTCTGGTCATCCTCGCTGAACTCGCTGCTTCCCGGCTTCCGGGCCAGGTAGAGGTTGCCGACGCCCATCCCGTGGTAGCTCAACGGCACACCCAGGAATGCTTCCATTCGTGGATGCCCGGCCGGCAGCCCCGCGAAGCGCTCGTCGATGTTGAGGTCGCGGAGGCGAATGATGCGGTCCTCGCGAGGGACGGCACCCAACAGGCCACGTGGGCGGGGTGTGTGGCCGATGGTCCGGGCGTCTTCGTTGCTCACCCCGCTGAAGACCCACGGGCTGAACGGACCGTCCGGGTCCAGTTCGTCGATGACGCCCAACGCGGCGTAGTCCGCGGCGGTCAGCGCTCTGGCACGCTCCACGATCACCTGCAGCAGCGCGGGAAGCTCGCGCGTGGTGCTGATGTCCAACGTGGCCGCACGGATGGCGGTGAGTTGTTCCACCAGACGGCGCTCACGCTGGCGGACAAGCGCTCCGTCCAGCGCGGCGGCGAACACCTCCGTCAGGCCTGGCAGCGCCGCCAGCTGCACGCGGCCGACCCGATCACCCGGTTGCACACTCCAGCTCAGCACACCCACCAGCCGTCCATGTGCGATCAGCGGGGCGGACATCTCGCAGCCCGCGGCGGCCCGCTCCAGCAGCTCGCGCGTGAGGCTCAGGGAGGCGTCGGCATTCCGCACATCCTCCAGAGTCTGGAGCGCCCTGGTTGTCGCGGCGCGCGCGGCGAGAAGGGGGGCCTCGAAACTCACGTGTTGGAGGCGCGCCTCCGCATCCTCGGGCAGGTTTTGCTGCGCCAGCAGCGTGAGCTCCCGATGCGGCTCATCCGCAAGAAACACGTATGCGGAGTGCGCGCCAAGCCGCAGTACTTGCGTGACGATTGCCGACGCCACGCCAGGTACTTCCATCTCGGTGGCCACGGCGCCTGCGGCTTGGACGACCTGCCCCGCGACCCAGCCTGTGGCTCCCGCAGGACTCGGTGCGCCCGAGCCGCCGTGTTGTTCCGATCTCCGCATCATGTGATGCGCCCCGTCGTATCATCCGCCCGTGTCAATGCGACCTAGCGTCGTACGTCCACTTCTTCCAACTTAGGCGTTAGGATTCTCCGGCGACGGTCCGGCCAGAGGTACCACAGCGACGGTGGAGGTTGCGCGCGCCACACCGCAGCGTGCGGCTGAGTCCGAGGCATGGCCGATGCGACACGGTTAAATCAGGGATGACCTTTCAGGGGCCAGCGGACCGTCCATCGAACCGGCGGTCCCGGACGCCGCCACGGTCCGCCTGGTCCCCGCCCACCCACCATCCCCCACGCCGTGAGAGCGGTTGACCGTGAATCCGGGAGCCCGCGTACGCCCAAACCGTCACAGCACCATGATTACAGC
>JBFMGU010000044.1:0-51914 GCA_040752415.1 Myxococcota bacterium | reverse complement strand
GCCATGTCGAGCACGCTGCCCACGCCCAGCTGTTCCCACGCGCTGGAATAGGGATGCCGGACGATCAGTGAAAGCGCGGACGTGCCATCCGAGGCGGGGTTGGGGTGACCATCCAAGCGGGACAGGACATCCCACGTCGCACGCGGCGCCAGCGGGGAATAGCCGCGCAGCGTGGCCACGTGCCAGGCGCTCCCGAAATTGACGAGATGGGATGCCGGCTGTGCATCCAACATGAAGCCGCCGGCCTGACGAATGGCCGGGCGGGCGGCGCCGGGGCGCGCGTACGTCCCCGCCGGCGACACCTCTTGCTGGATCCACGCGTTGTGCGCGCCATGCCCGCCAACAGCCAGGAGGATCAACACCGCGCCGAGTGCGCCGCGCATTCCCACCCACGCCACACCGGCTGCGCACAGCAGCAGAGTCAACGCGGTGGCCACGACGCTGGAGGCGGCAAATGCGGCGGCAGCGTCGTCGATGTGTTCGACGGTGCGCCCGAAGGTGAGCTGTGCAAACGCCAACGCCACCGCCCACGCCGCCAGCCGCCCACGCAACGCCGCAAACCCAGCCGACCGCGCCACGTCGACGACCGCCGCGCCGAGCAACGTGGCGCCGAAGATGGAGACCACCGCGAAACGCGAGGGCACGCGGTTCACCCCGGCCACCGCAGTGGTGGTGAAGCCGAGAAGGTACCCCGTGACAACGAGAAACCCGCCCCACGCCGCAATGCGCCTCGGGATGTGAAGCGCAAGTGGCACCGCCAGCAGCGCAAGGAGCCCGGGAAAGGTCTCCTCCTCGCCACCCGCGCCGGGACCGCTGTAGTTGGCCAGCGGGTTGCCGAGCATCCCCGGCGCCAGGAGGCGCAGGAGCGTGGGCGGCAGAAGCGGGAAGGGACGCACTCCGGCGCTCACCATCATGGGGCGGATGGAATGAGGGACCCAGCGCAGCGACGGAATCCACATCGGCGCCGTCAGCAACAACGCCACCGCCGCGCACGCCGCAACCCACAAGCCCCGCCGCAACGCGACCGCCACGCCGCGGTGGTCGACGTCCCACAACAGGATCGCCAGCAAGGGAATCGCGCCGAGGAGAATCATGTCCGGGCTGGAGGCCAGCACCGCAACACTGAAAAGGACGGCGAGCTGCGGCGCGTGTTCCCAGGCGCGGTCGGCCGTCATGACGAGGCGGAAGCGTTCGCCAATCCACGGCGTCCACGCCGCCACGGCCACGAACGTGAGGTGCACCTGGTGCTGGATGAGCCAGGGACTGAGTGACCAGGCGAGCGCTCCTGCGCAGCAGGCCACCGGCGACAACCTCAGCGCGCGCAGCATGCGCGCCGTGCCCCACGTTGCCACGCCCGCGTGGAAGGCCAGGTACATGAGGACCGCGGGCGGCGGCGAAGCGAGGCTAAAGAACCACGCCGGCGGATAGAGCACCTGGGTCTGCATGTCCGCCCAGTAGGGGTTGCCGCCGGCCACGTAGGGATTGAGGGCTGGCGCCTCCAGGACCGGGATGCGGCCCTCCATGAGCCCCAGCATGGGCAGGAAGTACTTCAAGAGGTCGGAGCCCAGCAGCTCGCCACCGGTGAGCCACGGGTGTGCCACAGCGGCAACGGCCGCGCCCACGACACACGCCGGCAGCAGCCAGCGCGCATACACAGCATCTGCTCCATCCGGGGGCAAGCCGTCTGGGCCTGTGATGTTCCGGGCAGTCACTGTCGGGGCGAACCGGTGCGATGAGAGGACGCGTCGTGCACGTCCGCAAGGTATGCGACGACCACCATGGGGGCAACGGGGTGGCCCCATGCAGCGTCGGCCCTGTGGGCGAAGCGGATGCAGACACCTTGTTGCCTGGTACCTGGGAGGTGTTTGGCATTGGGCCAAAAAAGACCTCGTCGTTCGCGGTGGTCGCGCCTCGCGTTGAACCCATCCCCGCTCTGTCTTACCTTCCGGGGTAAGTCACTTACCTCGCGAGGCGCCCATGCCCCCTTCCACGCAGCTTCCCACCCGCCTGAGCCACGACGCCGTTGTCGCGCGTGAGCGCATGAAGTCGCGCGCGGAGGAGCTCCTGGCCCACATCGCCCGCAACATGGCGGCCATCACGGAGTCCTTCTTCGAGATCGGGGAGGCGTTGGCGGAGCTCGCCAACAACCGCATGCACGTGGCGCTGGGATATCGCTCGTTCGAGGAGATGCTGGCGGACCGCCGGCTGCTCAGCGACGTGCAGGCCCGCAAGCTCATCGCCGTGGCCACCCACGTCCCGCGCGAGGCCGCGGTGCGCCTGGGGCCGGAGCGCTCGTACCTCTTGACGCGCTACGCGCATGCCCAGGCCCAGCCTTCCGTGCGCGCGCTGCTCCGTTCCGGCGACATCGACGGCCACGCGATCGAGGACCTCTCGGTGCGTGAGCTGGCGGAGCTGACGCGGCGTGTCCGTGAGCGCGCGCCGCGGGGCAAGAAGCGCCCCGAGCGTGCCGTGGCGCGTCAGGCCCAGGCCCGGTTGCGCAAGGCTGGGCTGTCCAGCGCGGTGGTGACCCCGGTCCGACGCCAGGGTGGCCCGGTCTACCGCCTTGAGCTCGACGAGGACGCCCTGCAGCGCCTGCTCCGGCGGCTGTGACCGCGCCGGGACCCACGCAGCAGCGTCCCCCGCGCGCAGGACCGGGTCCATGCGCAACATCCCGTCCTCGGACACGCCCACGTCGGCCCGCTGGGCGGGTCGAAGGCATGACGTGCGGCCAGCGTACCGGTTGATTCGAGCGACCCCGCGCGGTGTCCGACGTGACCCGGAGCGTTAGGTAGGCCGGTGGGGAACCGTGATGCATTCCGGTCATGCGCTCCATCCCGGCGGGACGGAAACCGGTCACGGCGTGACCGCTGCGGAGCCCAGCGCCAATCCCCCCCAGTCCTCCCTGACGCGCCAGGTACGGGTGGGATTGGCGTGCATGGTTGCCCTGTGCGTGCTCACCACCGGGGGCGTGCTCAGCTCCACGGCGCTCCAGAGCCACCGTGAGATGGTGCGCACGCTGCAGGTTGAGCGCAGCCGGGCCGCGGCCGCGGAGCTCAACGCGTACCTGGAAGACCTTCAGCGCAAGCTGGGATACCTGGCCCGGGTGCCCGGCCTCGCCGAGCTGGGCGACGACGTGCAACTTCGCCTCCTGGAGGGGCTGGCGCGCCACAATCGTGCCTACGAGGTCCTCGCCACCTTGGACCCGGACGGAAAGGTCAAGGCGAGGAGGTCCAGCGGCGCGGACGCCGAGCTGGGTGAGCAGGCCCTGGCGCTCGCCTTCCGTCACGCGTTCAAGCGGGGCGAGGACTACGTGGGGCCGGTGGAGCTTGGCGGCACCAGGCGGTTCCCCACCTTCGTCCTCGCCGTGCCCATCCGCGACCGGCAGGACCGGGTGCGCGGCGCGCTGGTGGCCCGCGTGAACCTGCGCTTCCTCTGGCACTACGTGGCCCGCGTGGGCGTGGGACGGACCGGGTACGCGTACGTCCTCGACAACCGGAACCTCCTCATTGCCGGGCGGGAGCACTGGCCGCCTGAGCTCCGGTTGGCGGACCTGTCCGGCTCCACCGTGGTGCAGCACATCCGCGTGGGCTCCGGACCCACCCGCGCCCGCGCGTACCGGGGCCTCCTCGGCAGCCAGGTGGTGGGTGCGGCGTCGCCCATCCACAGCGCAAGCTGGGACGTCGTGGTGGAGCTGCCCACGCGTGAGGCGTACGCGCCCATCCGACGGATGCTCGGCCTCATGGGCAGCGCGCTGGTGGCGGCCCTGCTCCTCGCCATGATGATCAGCGGCCTCTTCTCGCGCTGGGTGGTGGGACCGCTGCGGGAGCTGACCGGCGCCGCCATGCGCATCCGTTCCGGAGACCTGGGCGCACGCGTTGACGTCGTCAGCCACAACGAGCTGGGGCTCCTGGCCTCCACCTTCAACAGCATGGCCGCGCAGATCCGCGGGCTGTTCGGCAACCTGCAGGAAACCATCGCCGACCTCCGACACGCGGAGCAGAAGGCGGCTTTCCTGGCGCGCGCCAGCGCGTCACTGACGGAATCGCTGGACTACCAGGACACCCTCCGCCATGTCCCCCCCGTCGTGGTGGGTGCGCTGGCGGACTGGTGCGTGCTGGACGTGGTCGACGACGAGCGGCAGATCCGGCGCGCCGCCTGGGCACACGCGGAGGACACCAAGGCGGCGTTGTTGACGCAGGTGCTCCAGGACAACCCGCCTTCCTGGGGATCAAGTCAGCCGCAGGTTGCGGTGCTCAAGACGGGCCAGCACCGGCTCATCACGGATGTGGCGGAAGACGTCCTGCGCACGCTGGTCCGTCACGACGACGACACGGCCACGCTGCGTGAGCTGGGGACGCGCTCCGTGCTCATTGTTCCGCTGCTGCTCCGGGAGCGCATCACCGGGGCGCTCACCCTGGTGTCCCGCCTCCCGGAGCGTTACCGCCCCAGCGACCTCCCGCTCGCCGAGGAGCTGGCGTATCGGGTTGCCCTGGCGGTGGACAATGCCAACCTCTACCGCAAGGCCCAGGAGGCCATCCGCGCCCGGGAGACGTTCATCGCGGTGGCTGGCCATGAGCTGCGCACGCCGTTGACCCCGTTGCTGCTGAGTCTCCAGAACCTGCTGCGCGGCGTGCGCAAGGGGCCCGTTCCGCGGGAAGCCCTGCTCCGTCAGCTGGAGCAGGCGCAGCGACAGACCGTCAAGCTCAACACGCTGGTGGATTCGCTCCTGGACGTCACCCGGATCACCTCCGGCCGGCTGGAGCTCCATCGCGAGGAGTTCGATCTCGCCGACCTGGCAACAGAGCTGGTCGCGCAGCTGCAAGGGGAGCTCGAACGCGCGCGCTGCCCGGTGCGCCTGCACGCCGCCCCGGGGGCCACGGGACACTGGGACCGGGTTCGCGTGGGACAGGTCTTGACCAACCTGCTGACCAACGCGTGCAAGTTCGGCGGCGGCAAGCCCGTGGACGTCGAGGTGACCGCGACCCCGACCCGTGCGCGGCTGACGGTTCGCGACCAGGGCATTGGCATTGCGCCGCAGGACCAGGTGCACCTGTTTGCGCCCTTTGCCCGGGCGGTGTCCGCGCGACACTACGGCGGGCTCGGACTGGGGCTGTACGTGCTCAAGCAGATCGTGGACGCGCACGGTGGCACGGTGACGGTGGAGAGCGCGCCGGGGCTGGGAACGGCCTTCACGGTGGAGCTGCCGCGGTTTCCGTCGGGGGACACTCCCACCGCGTAGTGCCTCTTCGCGTTGGCTCCTGGGTCTTCGCCTGCCCGTGGGTGTCGAGGTGCCAGCGGCCCGGCATCGCTTTGCCTAAGTTCCAAGGGAGGAGGAGCTCCCTGCCATGAGGCGCGCGAGGACCATCACGGTGCTGGTGTTGCTGTTGGCGGGCGCTCCCGTCGTGGGCCGGGCGGAGTCCTTCTCCATCTCCAGCGCCCAGCTCCTCTACGGCGGCCCCTTCGACGACCGGGTCTACGGGTACAACACCGCCACCGGGGGAATGGCCACCCTGAGCTTCGAGCACTACGGGACCTGGGGCTACGGCGACAACTACATGATCGTAGACGTGCTCTTCGGTCCGTTCGTCGACGCCAAGGGCGCGCCGCTGGGCCAGAACGTGCAGCTCTACGGCGAATGGGGCCCGCGGGTGGCGTTGGGCCGGGTGCTGGGGCTGGAGGAGGGACTGGGGTTCCTCAAGGAAGTCTTCGTCGCCACGCAGCTCAACGTGTCCGGCACCGGGTTCTGGGGTGTCCTCGGTGGGATGGGCGTGGACTTCAACCTGCCCTTCGGGCTCGTCGCCGGCGTCAACGTCTACTACCGCAAGGACCGGTTCACACCGAACGCCGTCCAGGTCTCGCCGTACTGGGAGCTGCCGCTGCGCATCCGCTGGGTGGGCCTCCTCCTGCGCGGATACGTGGACATCGTCGGGAGCCCGGCGGGATTCGACGTCAACTCGCAACCCCAGCTGCTGATGGACCTGGGCGGCGTCCTGGGTGAGCGCGGACGGAAGATCCAGCTCGGCGTGGAGTGGTACTTCCACCACAGTCCCATCCTCACCGTGCATGCGCCGCAGCTCCTCCTTCGTTGGGTCTGGTGAGCGCGCCCTTCTGCAACGGAGGCGCGAACACAAGGGGCGCCTTTGCTGGTGGAAACAGGGAGCGATAGACCGCCCTGTGACGACAACTCCCGCTCCCACCGATGACCGCGCCGGTCCGGTCCTCGTTGTCGACGACGACGTCGAGATCCGGAGCTGTCTCCGCCTGGTGCTGGAGACGGAAGGGTACGCGGTCCTGGAAGCAGCGGATGGGACCCAGGCCCTGGACACGCTGACCCACGCTCCCCTGCCGTGCGTCATCCTCCTGGACCTCATGATGCCGGTGATGAGCGGCTGGGAATTCCTCGACGCCCTCCGGGAGAGCCAGAAGCTCGCGGGGATCCCGGTGGTGGTGGTCTCCGCCTATCCGCCGCCGCAAGGCGTGCCTTCGCTCAAGAAGCCGCTGGATCTCGACGGGCTCCTGGGCGTGGTGTCCGAGCATTGCTCCAAGTCGCATGGCCCAACGGCTTGAGCGTTGGCCCTGCCCTCAAGGCGCAGCGGGAGGCGGCGACTTCCCGGGGAGCGAGCCCGGTTCGGGGCTGGTATCGACCCTTCCCGTCAGGACGTCCTCCTGCACGCGCGCCACCACGGCCTCTTGCTCCGGTGTCAGCATTCCACGGAAGTCCGCGAGCTCCTGCGCCTGCTCACGCAGCCCGAACTTGTACTGCCGGCCTTCCCAGACGCCCGCCTGCACGCGCTCCGCCGCGGCGACGAGCAGGGGCTCCACGTGCTGGATGCCGCTGGTGATGATGTGGCCGGGCGCCAGCGCAGCCTGGTCGCTGGCCCACCCGATGGCAAAGACGCCCGCGCTGCGGACCGCGTCGAAGGCGCCGGCGGCGGCGAGGTCGGCGTCGACGAGCAGCACGTCGGCACCGCTCCGGATCAGGGAGGCCGCCACGCTGCGCGCCCTCTCGGTGTCGGTCCAGGTGTCCAGCCAGGCGGTCTGCACGGAGATGGCGGGGTTCATGGCCTTGGCGCCGCGCTCAAACAGGACGGCCTGCTCGCGGACATGGGGGTACGCCTGCCCGCCCACGAAGGCCACCTTCCGGGACCTGGTCTTGAGCGCCGCAACGACGCCACAGAGATAGCCGAGCTCGCCCTCGCGGAAGCTGAGACCTCCCAGGTTGCGATTGTTGCCCGCGTACGCGGCCACCGCGGCGAACTGCGTGTGCGGGAACTCGCGCGCCACGACCTCCAGGGCGGGAATGTACTCGCCGCCGTGGCCGAGGATGAGGTCATGGCCCTCCAAGGCGAGCCCTCGGAACACCTCCGTCATGCGGCCGCGGTCCCCCTCGCCGACACCCGCCACGAAGGCGATGCGCGCGCCGAGCTCATCACGGATGCGCAGCAGCCCGCGGTAGCCGGCCTCGCTCCAGCCGTGGTCATCAACGGGGCCGGGCAGGACCAATGCCACGCTGAACGGGGTTCGCTCGGGCGGCGGAGGCGGCTCCCGGCACGACATCAGCAACCCCGCAAGCACGAGCGCCCGACGGAGATTCATGGGATCCCGACCTTCCCCGCCATGATGTCACGGCGGACCCGTTCCACGTGGGCAACCTGCTCCGGCGTGAGCTGCCCGCGGAATGGCGCCAGCTCCTGCGCGCCCTCGCGGAAACCGAACTTGTATTGCTTGCCTTCCCAGCGCTTCATCTGCACCAGGGACACCGCCTCCCGCAGCAGGACGTCGACGTGCTGGAGGCAACTGGTGACCACCGTGCCGGGAGCCGCGGCGTGGACATCCCAGTTGCTGGCGATGACGTAGACACCGGCGTGGGCCGCTTCATCCACCACGCCCAGGGCGGTGGCGTCCGCCATGACAAAGAGCACGTCGGCGCCCCAGGCCATGCGCTGCCGCGCCAGGCGACGCGCCGTGTCCTCGTCGTCCCAGGATCCCACCCATTCCAGCGCCACGCCCATGCCGGGGTGGGTGGCCGAGGCGCCCTGCTGAAAGAAGGTGGCGACCTCCAACGTGGACGGGTACGGGAAGCCACCAATGAAGGCCACCTTTCCGCTCCGGCTCTTGAGCGCCGCCACCACGCCGGCCAGGTAGCCCAGCTCGCTGTCGCGGAAGCTCAACGCCCCCAGGTTGCGGTTGTTGCCGGCGTAGGCGGTCATGACGGCAAAGCTGACCTGCGGGAACTCCGCCGCCACGGTCTCCGCCGCCGGGACGAACTCGCCGCCGTGGGCCACGACGAGGTCGAAGCCCTGACGCGCCTGTTCGCGCAGGACCGCCTCGCTCCGGGCCTGGGAGACATTGGCAACGTGCGCCACGGGGATGCCCTGCTCCCGGCTGACGCGTTTCAGCGCCGCATAGCCCGCCTGGCTCCAGCTGTGGTCGTCAATGGGCCCGGGGAGGACCATGGCCACGCGGAAGGTTGACGCACCGGACGGCTCCAGCGGGGGCGACGACGGCTCACCGCGGCACGCCATCGCCACCACGGGAATCAAGCCCAGCCACGCCACGGACGCACGCAAGGGCGCCGCTCCATCAAGGACAACACGCACGGACTTAACGCCCGCGGCGAGGGTCGCCACGTCGTCGGAAGCGCGGGCGGCGCAACGCGGCTGCGACCGGACCCTGAGGAGGTGGCGCTTGTTGACCCGCAGCTTGGGCAGCGACGCTGAGCATCCTCACGCTGGAGATGCGGCAACACCATCAACGTGCCTGGGCCCCAGGTCATTCACGCAACTCGGAGCGCTCTGTCTTACCTTCCCGGGTAAGTCACTTACCTCGCGACGCGCCCAAGACCATTTCAGGCGGCGCTCCTCCGCCGGCGCCTCGTCCATCACCGGGCTTTGCACCGCCTGTTGCTCATCCTCACGCGCATGGTCCCCCTCGGAGATGCGTTGGCCGCGGCGCCACCGGGAAACTGTCCCGCGCTCCCGAAGTCCCGAAGTGAGGATACCAGAGTACGTCCTCGTCGGGACGGGTGCGGGAATGAGGCTGCACAGCCGCAACCTGCGGCGTCGGCACCAGGCGCGTCATCGTGCGGCGGTTCCCATTCAGATTGACCGGAGAAGTGATGCCCTTGGCCGCGGAATCGCAGACAAGAACCATCATCTCGCAGGTGCCAGCTCACCCTCCGCCCCGGTCAACTCCACCGGGAACCGCTGCAATCGCGGCAAGTGAGCGCATCACGGGTCTTGGTACGGGCGGCCCCGCCAAATCTGCGCGAAAGAGCTCCATGGGGCGGGCCGCCGTGGGACGTCGTCGTCACCGGGTACCGTGGTGTCACGCGGCCAGACTATGAGAAGAGGGCGCTTCGTCACCACTTCCTCGGAGGCCGCCCCCATGACGCCCGCCCTCGCCTTCTACCTCGACTCCATCGGCGACCACGTCGAGGCCCTGCATGCGCTCCTGACGACCCCGGGCATCGATCCCGAGCTCGTCTCCCGGCTCAGGACGCACATCCTGATGGAGGAGCGCAGGACCACGAGCGAGCTGGAGGCGCTGGGCCCAGGCGAGGATCCCTACCTGTTGCAGCTGGCCAAGGACCACAGCTTCTTCCTCCAGAAGATGCTCGGAGATGGAGGAGTGCCGCAGCCTCTCATGATCGAGCTGCTGCATCACTTCGCCGAAGAGCACGAGCACCTCAAGCCGAAGCAGGAGAGCAAGCCTCCCCCGACGTCCGGCAGGCAATGGACGGTCGGCCCGCTCCGCCCACCACAAGGTTCGCGCTAACCCGGCCGAGCACGGCGTCGTCCCCTGTTGTCCCTCGCGACGAAACGCGTGAAGGCCTGATCGCAGGCATGAACGCCCCGCGAAGACCGCGAGAGACAGTAATGTTTCCTAAGCAGCCGCCGCGCGACCTGGCCCGTTGGACGCCGGGGGAAACGCCTTGGCGGTGATGTGCCCGCGGTTGTTCCACAGGTACAGGACCCGACGTCGATGCGAGGGGTGCGAAGACAGGGCATCGAGCTCGCCCGGCGTTTCGAACAACAGGGCCTGCGGCTCACGTTCCAGCGCTTGCGCCAGGGCCATGAGGTCGGTGTCCGTGGGCTGCCCGTGCACGTTCCGGGGCCAGGAAATCCTGGGAATGCGCGACAGCCCCTCATAGACGCGGAGCTGCTCCCGGACCTGTTCGCGGGCGTCGCGGGAGTCCCCGGACAGACCCGCAAATTCCAGCAGGCCTCGCAGCGTAAGCTCCCGCGATGGCTGGGCGGACTTGCGAGCACGCTCCTGGATGCGGGCGTCGACCTCCTCCAGCGCAAACGAGCCGAACGGCACCACGTCCAGGTAGATCCGGTAGAGGTCCTGGTAGGAGATGTCCATGCCCTGCTTCTGCAGCTGGAGCGCGCGGAACAGGAGCTGGTGGTGCAGCTCCCCCATCATTCCCGTCTTCAGCTCACAGGAGATGGCGGCGTTCACCCCGGCAAGCCGCGCGCCGGAGTCGTCACACAGCAGCTCGATCATCTGGCTCTGCGCGGGGGACGTGCGCTGCGTGAAGAAGCGGTGCACCGCCGCCGCCGCCAGCGCCGCGCTCAGCCCCCAGAAATCACCGAACCGCGGAAACGCCCACTGCCACGCCACCAGGCAGGCCGCCGCGCGCGAGGCCATGTGCAGCGCGTGCGCATCCAACCACACCGCGGGGTAGTGCAGCAGGTGCGCCAGCTCGTGACCCAGGATGTAGCTCAGCTCGGCCGGCGTGAGGACGTGCAGGTTGGCGCGGTTGATGGACACGGCGCGCAGCGCCTGGACCAGGAACGAGGGGCCCACGTGCATGGCATGGGCGTTCATTTCCTTCTCGCGCGTGATGTAGACCGGGATGCGTCTGGGCGAGACGCCGAATCTCCGGCACGCGTCCGTCACCAGCTCCTGGAGCTGTGCGCGCGTGAAGTTGCCCAGCTTGACGTCGGGCGGGAGGCGGTCCACGCGCTGCTTGTTCTGGGTGAGGAACTGGATGACCGCCACCACGGTGTCGCCCACGGCAATCCCCACCACCACCACCACGTGCACCCAGTGCTGCGGGAGCATGCGCCAATCCAGGACGCCCAACAGCGTCGCCAGCAGCACCGCCTCCATCACCAGCGCCGGCAAGGCGGCCCGTCGCAGCGCGGCGTAGCGCTCCAGGAGCTCGGTGCGCAGCGGCACCGGCTGAACCGCCACCTCGACATGCGGTTGGCTCATGAGGTGAGGTTGAGGATGGTGGTCATCAGGTTGGGTCGGGGGCGCGCGCGGGTCTGGTAATAGAGCTCACCCGGCCCTGTGTAGCGGTTCACCAGGCCCTCGCCGCTCATGATGGAGTCGGAGAGATCCTTGGTGGCGGTCACCAGTTCGTATTTCACGGTGTCGGAGAACGCCACCACGAAGCGGTTGTCCACCACGAACCGCTCCTCCGCCTGCAGCGTCCGGTGCACCACGGCGCCGTAGCTGGCCACGAACACCGTGCCCTCGCCCCTGCAATGCAGGAGGAACAGCCCCTTCTGCGCCATCCACCCCTTGAGCCCGGCGTACTGCGTATCCAGGGTCACCGTTTGCTGCGCGGCCAGAAAAGCGCCGGAGGTCAGGCACAGCCCGGCGGACGCCGTGACCTGCAGGGCCACCAGCTCGCCCACGGCATCCGGCACCAGGGACACCTGCGCTCCCTGGCGTCGGGAGGTGAACACCGAGGTGAAGAAGCTCTCCCCGGAGAGCATGCCCTTGATGCCGCCCATCACGCCAACACGGCCCGCGGTGCCACCCATCTGCGCGGTAATCTTGATGCCGGGGGTCATGCACAGCATGGAGTTAGGCTGCGCATAGATCTGCTCGCCTTCATCCAGCTCGACATCCAGCTTGGAGAACGCGGGAGAATGCGTGATCGCGTATTTCATGCGCGGCGCTCACTCCTCGACGGCAGGCGCCAGCTTCTGCTTCGCAACGTAGCCACCGATGGCAATGGCGGCGAGGATACCCAGGAAGATGAACAGCGCCACCATGCGGGACACGCCCAGCACCTCCTGGATGGTGCTGATGCAGATGTCATAGATGACCACGCGGATGAACCAGCCAACGAGCTCACCAATGAACCCACCCCGACGGGCGGCCACGCGCGGAATGGACGGTACCAGGTTGAACATGACGCCTCCCCCCACTTTGGTCGTGGGTTCCGTTGTCAGTCGGCCTCATAGCAGGGAATAGCCCGCAGGTAAAAGCCCGTTGCCGAAGGTCGCGCCGCGCACCGTCAACGGCGCCCCGTCCCGGGGAAGTCCGCGCTGCGCGCAACATGGGCGGGACTCAAGACGGGCGCCGTGGTCCGGGGCGGAGCCGTCGTCGTCATTCGCGCCCAAGGTGCGTGACCTGCCGCAGAAGCTCATCACCGCCTACGCGGCGTGGGTGGAGGCGCACCGGTGGCGGTGAGGCGCAACCCCTCGACGCCACATATCCAATCGGCCTCGTGAATCACAGGTTCCGCCATTGTCATTCCCGTGCAGAATCTGATGCTCGTCCGCGCGGGACGCAGGTGTCGGGCGAGAAACCCACACGAATCAGCGACGAAGCAAAGAGATCAATGTTCAGACGGGTGGGTTGCCACCGCTCCCAAGTGGAGGGGCCCCACGTTGAGTGCATCCCCTCTGTCTTACCTTCCGGGGTAAGTCACTTACCTCGCGAAGCGCCCATGCCCGCCTCCACGCAGCATCCCCCCGCCCTGAGCCGCGACGCCGCCGGTGCGCGTGAGCGCATGAAGACGCGCGCGGAGAAGCTGCTGGCCCACATTGCCCGCAACATGACGACCATCACGGAAATGCTCCTTCGAGGTCGGGGAGGCGCTGGCGGAGCTCGCCAACAAACCGCTTGCAGATGGCGCTGGGATACCGGTTGCGCAGGGCTGGGCTGTCCGGAGTGGTGGTGACCTCGGTCCGACGTCAAGGCGGCCCGGTCTATCGCCCCGAGCTGGACGAGGCGCCCTGCAGGGACTGCTCCGGCGGTTGTGCCCCTGCGCGCAAGACGACCACGGCGCGTTTCTCCGTCCGCGGACAAGCCCACGGCTGCGCGCTGGCCGGCCCACCACGCCCGTCCTATAAGCCCCCGTCCGCATGGCCAGCTCGACGGTCACCCTCGGTCCCTTTGCGCTGCAGAGCCGTGTTGGCTCCGGCGGCATGGCGGAGGTGTGGCGCGGCATCCACCAGCGCCAGCGTGTTCCGGTGGCGGTGAAGGTGATGACCGGGCCGCGCGCCGCGGCCAAGGAATTCCACACGGCCATGCGCAACGAGGTCATGGCGGTGGCGCGGCTGCACCATCCCAACATCGTCATGGTGCTGGACTACGGGCAGGTGACACGTGAGGCGGAGCAGGCTTCCGGCGGCACGCTCAAGGCGGGCAGCCCGTACCTGGCCATGGAGCTGGCCAGCAAGGGCACGCTGTGGAACGTGCGGCGTCCCATGTCATGGCGGAACCTGCGCGCGGTGCTGCACGCGTTGCTGGACGCGTTGGGTCACGCGCACGCGCGCGGCGTGATCCACCGGGACCTCAAGCCGCAGAACGTGCTGGTGTGCTCGTCCACGGACCTGCGGCCGGGGCTGAAGGTCACGGACTTTGGCATTGCGCGGCCCATGGACCTGCACACGGAGAGTGAAGAGGACTCCCAGATGACGGGGACGCCGCACTACATGGCGCCGGAGCAGTTCCGCGCGCAGTGGCGCGACTACGGCCCCTGGACGGACCTCTACGCGCTGGGCTGCATGGCCTACCTCTTCTCCACCGCGCGACTCCCGTTCAACGGTGAGGTCATGGCCCTGCTCAACGGGCACTGTTACGAGGAGCCGCCGCCGCTGGGGCTGTCCTCGTCGTTCCCGCGCGGTTTCGAGCAGTGGGTCCTGCAGCTGCTGCGCAAGGAGCCACACCACCGCTTTGAGTGCGTGGCCGACGCGGCGTGGGCCCTGCGCATCCTGGAAGCGGAATCCGGCGGCGGCGCCCCCGACGAGGAGATGGAGAACCTCTGGTCCGGGGGCACCGGCCTCATGACGCTGGATGAGTCGGATGACGACGCCAAGACCGTGGTGGGCAGCGTCCCTCCCGAGCATTCCAACCCGGACCTCGACGACGCGGAGACGCGACTGACGCCCCGTCCGTCAGACGTGCCGGTGGTGGCGGTGCGCGCCGGCGCCGCGGTGCGGCTGGACCCCATCTCCGGCCCCGTGCTGGTGGCGCCGCCCGGTGAGCCGCTCCCCACGCTGGCGTGGAACTCCAACGCGCAACCGCTGCTGCAGGTGGTGGCGCAACGTCGTCAGGGACCGGACGGCACCACGGACGCGCACCGCGCAACGCCGCCCATGCCCAGCTCGTGGCGTCGGACCGGTGTGCGCGCGCCCTCCCCTCGCCTGCTGGGCGCGGGGCTGGGGCTGTACGGCATGCGCTCCATTCCCATGGTGGACCGCGACCAGTCCCGCGACGCCGTCTGGGCCGCGCTCCGCCAGGTGCATGAGACCGCCCGCGCGCGCGTGGTGGTGCTCCGCGGTGCGGCGGGCAATGGCAAGAGTCGCGTGGCGGAGTGGATGACCCAGCGCGCGCTGGAGCTGGGCGTGGCCAACGTGGTGCACGCGGTGCACGGTCCGCTGCCCGGGCCCGCGCAGGGCGTGGCGCGCATGATCAGCCAGCACCTGCAGTGCGTGGGTCTGCCGCGTCGAAAGGTGCTGCACCGCGTGCAGAAGTACCTGCAGCGGCACGGCGTGGATGACCCCCATGAGTGGGCCGCGCTGACGGAGGTCATCTGTCCCGCCGGCGTCGACGAGACCGGCACCGACGTGGTGCGCCTGGGCACGGTGACGGAGCGGCTGGCCGCGGTGCGTCGCTTCCTGGAGCTGATGGCCCGTGAGCGGCCGCTCATGGTGTGGATTGACGACGTGCAATGGGGCTCCGAGGCGCTGACCTTCGTGGAGCAGGTGCTCAACGCGCAGTCCCGGACACCCTCCGCGCTGCTCTTCCTCCTCACCGTGCGCGAGGAGGCGCTGGCGGAGCGTCCGCTGGAGAGCCAGCAGCTCACCGGGTTGCTGGCGCGCGAACCGGCGCAGGAGCTCCCGCTGCCGCCGCTCGACGGGGAGCATCACCGCAAGCTGGTGGCGGAGCTGCTGGGGCTGGAGGCCAACCTGGCCGAGGAGGTGGCCAGTCGCACCGCGGGGAATCCGCTGTTTGCCATCCAGCTCGTCGGAGACTGGGTGGAGCGTGGCGTGCTGGAGGTGGGACCGCGGGGCTTCATGCTGCGCGGACAGGAGAAGGCCATCCTCCCCGGCAACGCGCACGAGGTGTGGGCCGCGCGCATCAACGCCATCCTGGAGCACCAGGGACCGGAGGCGCGGGTGGCCCTGGAGCTGGCCGCGGTCCTGGGCAACGACGTCAACGAGGAAGAATGGCTGGCCGCGTGTGAGCACCGGGGCGTGGGCGTGGGGCAGTCCTTGATGGATGCGCTGATTGCCACGCGCCTCGTCGTTCAGACGCAGGATGGCTTCCACTTCGTGCACGGGATGCTGCGCGAGAGCGTGGAGCGCGCCGCGCGGGAAGGCGGTCGCCTGGCCCAACACCACCTGACCGCGGCTGCCGCGCTGCGCACCCGCACCGAGGGACCCGGCGTGTTCGAGCGGCTGGGGCGACACCTGGTGGCGGCGGGGCACCTGGAGGACGCGCTGCAGCCGCTGCTGGAAGGCGCGCTGGCCCGCTACCAGCTCAGCGACTACGCCCAGGCCCGCGCCATCCTGGAGCTGCGCGAGCGGACCATGGAGCAACAGCACCTCCCCGCCAACGACGAGCGCTGGGGCATCGGCTGGGTGCTGCACGCGCGCGTGCTCACCGACGAGGGCCGCACCGACGACGCGGAAGCCATGGCGGAGCGTGCCGCGCAGCAGGCCGGTCGCTCCGGCGCAAAGAAGGTGCTGGCCGACGCGCAGCTGGTCCTGGCGCAGGTGGAATACCTCCGCGGCTCGCTCAGTCCCTCCAGGGACCACTACGAACAGGCGCGCCAGCTCTACGCCACGCTCCACGACGACAGCGGCATTGCGGAGAGCCTCATTGGCCTGGGTGACCTGGAGTACCGCGTGGGTCACCTGGACAAGGCCGCGGAGCTCTACCAGCAGGCGCTCCCGCTCGCGGAAAACGTGCGTGACGTCGGGGCGGTGGGGCGGTGCCTGTGGGGGCTGGGCTACGTGCAGATGTGGCGCGGCGGTCTGCACGCGGCGCGCGCGCTCTTCACGCGTCAGCTGCGGCTCTTCGAGGAGGCGGGCAACCGGCGTGGCATTGCCATCTCCACCAACGCCTTGGGTGAGCTGGCGCGCATGGGCAAGAACTGGGCGGAGGCGGAGGAGCACTACCGCAAGAGCCTGGCCATCTCCGAGGCCATTGGCTCCTCGGACCGCGCTGCCATCCACCTGAACCTCATCCACGTGATCCTGGCGCGCGAGATGTTCCCCGAGGCCGAACGTGAGCTGGACGCGGTCTGGCCCGACCTGCAGAAGGCCCACGGCGGCACCAACCTGGTGGCGGGCTATGCCATGCGCGCGGTGTGCCTGGGCATGCGCGGGGACTGGGAAGGCTGGGACCAGCAGATGGACGTGGTGGAAGCCATGCTGCGCGACCAGAACTTCCAGGACGGGGACCTGGCCATCCTGATGCGCCAGACCGGCGAGCGTGCCCTCATGGTGGGCCAGGCCCAACGCGCCAAGCGCGCCCTGGACGCCGCCCGCGCGCAATGGGTGGCCCTGGGTCGGGAGGACCGCGTGGCGGAGCTGGATGCGTTCTCCACCCGTCTCTACGAGACCACGCTGTTCTGACCGACGGCGGGCCCGGAAAATGCGTCGGAGCGCGGGGTGGGCTAACCTGCGTGGCGCCATGAACCGTCAGCGTCTCCTCGGCGTCCTCCTCTGCGGCCTCCTCGCCGTCACCGGCTCCCACGCGGCCCCCGGCAAGAAGGACAAGCCCAAGAAGGCCGACCCCACCGCCGCCGACTTCCTGGGCGACTTTGGCACCACGCCCGAGAAGAAGTCCCAGGATGACCTCGGCAACGCGGTGCAGGGCGTGAAGAGCCAGGGCGCGGGAACCAATGACCTGGCGCCCAAGGCCGCACTGCAGGACCGCAACGCCTCCGTGACCATGAGCCGCGTGTTCGCGTCGGCGAAGATTGCCATGGGCTCCGACGGGTGCGTGCCGCCCAAGCCCGGCACCGAGGTGAAGTCGCTGGAGGCGCCGGACTTCCCGTACATCGTGGATCCCTTTGGTGTGTGCGCGCGCCTGGAGAGCAACCGCGGCCGCACGCTGCAGGTCACCTTCAAGATCGTGACGCCCAAGGGCCGTCTCGTCGGCAGCAGTGAAGAGGTGGTGGACTTCACCGGGAAGTCGCAGGTGGACCACATCGTGGACTACCCGGAGCTCACCTTCCCCGTGCCCGGCATGTACTTCTACCGGCTGGAAGTGGAAGGCGTGACCGTGGCCCAGCACGAGCTCTTCGAGATCAAGGCCAAGCCCAAGGCCCCGCCCGCGCCCACCGTCGACGACATGCTGAAGTGACGGGACCTGCCAGCCCAAGTCGGCCAGCGGATCTTGAGGACGGAGAATGGCCGGCAACGTCGGCCCAGCGGTTCATGGCGACGGAGAATCAGCCAGCAATAGAGGGGCTGCCCGTTGCCGGTACCGCATGAACGGGCCAGGCGCGTCACGAAGCGGGTGAGCGGAAGCAGCGGCGCCCTGGAGTGCGGTGCGAAGCGGATCAAGCGGTCGACGACGTGAAGCACCGCCCTGGATCGGGCCGTCCCGAAGGCGCGGATGTCGTCCAGTCCCCGGTGCCGGTGTTCTCGACGAGCCCCATGGTATGACCTCGTTGGACGGTGGACGCCATCCAGGGCGGTGCTTCACGTCGTCGACCACTTGATCCGCTTCGCACCGCACTCCAGGACGCCGCTGCTTCCGCTCACCCGCTTCGCGACGCGCTTGGCCCGTTCACGCGGTATATTTCGGCCAACTCTCCGTCGTCATGAACCGCCCCGTTCATCCGGTATCGACATTGGGCAGCCCCGACATGGGGTCGCAATGAGCTCGCGCACTATTTCTTCGCGGGCGCAGCGGGAGCTCCCCGCACCGGCGTGATGTCTCCCATCATCAGCTTCCACGGCAGCAGGCCATGACGGTGCATGGGCACCTGCACTTCCACGTGTTGCGCGCCGTAGAGCACCCGCCATCCACTCCCCAGCTCCGGCGGCGGCGCGTCCGCCAGCGGCATCAGCGCCACCTCCGTCTGGCACCACGCGCGCACCGCAAAGGCGAGGGCCTGCGCCAGGTTCTCCGCGTCGTCGGCGGTAGGGCAGATGCAGCGCACGGGACAGAGCCCATTGCGCAGCTCCAGCGGACGCAGCTGTGAGCCCATGAGCACCGCGGGCAGCGTGGGCGGCTCCCACGACGAGCCCAGCAGCGGCGGCAGCGGAAACACCACGCGCAGGTCCGACTCCAGCATCCGCACCCGCACATCCAACAAGGCCTCACGCTGGCGCATGCGGAACCGGCCCACGCGAATCCATCCCAGCTCCTCGGTGGCGGGTGCGGCGCAGAACTGCTGCGCGTCGTGCACGCACTGCATCAGCGCGCGGTTGGCCGCCAGCGTCGTGGGGAGCTCCACCGCCAGCGGCACCTCTTCGTTGAGCAGCTCGTAGCGCCAGGCGTGGCCGCGCATGAAGAAGACCTCCCACAACCGCAGCGGGTAGGCCTCCACCTGGAGCACCACGTCGGGGGGCGGCTCGTCACGCTGCGCGGCCAGGTGCCGGTTCACCACGTGCAGGCGCTGGAACGCGTCGCCATCCACGGCGCGCCGCTTGAGGCAGAAGTTCAGGAAGTCCGGCAGCGTCGAGACCGGGTGCGTCCCGCCGCGCATCCCCGCCACCTGGAACTCCTCGCGCTCGGCATCCACCAGCACCACGTGGTCCACGCGCGGCTGCGCCACCGGCAGCACCTCCTCCTGCAGGTACTGCATGTGCGCGGCCCCGCGGCCCGCCAGGACGATCAGCGTGGGAGGCGCGGACACGTCGTGGAGCTGCGGTGCCAGGATGATCGACGGGGACAGGCGCACCAACCCACGGGAGCCCAACGCCGCGTGTCCTTGCGGACCCCAGGCCACCCCGGAGAACACCTCCCAATCCATCACCACCGGCAGGCTGCGCGCCACGTCATCCTCCGTCAGCGCCGTCGCCACGCGGGCGCCTCGCACGGGAGGATGATAACGACCGACCCGTCGCGGCGCGGCGCATCACGACGTCACGGCGACCCGGATGACGAAGCCCCCGAAGGCGCGCTGGCCCAACGCCCCACCAACCACGGCGTCACGTCGCGCAGGACATCGGCGGTGAGCACGAGGGGCAACGCAAGCACGACGAACAGACCCACCACCGCGGGCACCGCCGCCAGGATTCCCACCGTGGCAGGCAGCTCCAGCGACGACGGAACGGACAGCGCCAATGCCAGCGCGCCCAGCGCGAGCAGCCCCGCGGACAGCACCGGCAGGAGCAACCAGGGCACGGTCAGGAGCACCGCGCGCGCACCGGTCAACACGTCGACGCGCAGCTGCAGGTCGGCCCACATGCGCGGCAGCCCCGCCACCTCCCGCGCGTGCCACACCTCCTGCGCCACCGCCTTCCGGGCGCGCCATCCCGCCATCACCGGCCCCACCAGCGGCGCGGTCTCGACCCAGCCCGCGCGCTCCAGGATGCCGCCCACCGCCACCATCGCCAGCGCCTGCGCGTCGGTCGTCGAGAGTGGGCGCGGAGGAGCCACGTTGGCGGCCTTCGTCGTCGGCGCGGGTGGAGATTCACCGCGGTTCCACGCCGCGTCGCTGGCCAGCAGGGCCACGCGTTTCACCGCCATCTCGCAGAGCCCCAGCACCACCGGCGCCACCACCACGGAGACCGCCAGCGCCAAGAGCGCTCCACCCACCGCGGCGCGCGACGGCGTCACCATCGTTCCCGTCGGTTGCGTGCTCGCAAGCAGCCATCCCAGCGCAGCGCCACCGCCCGTCACGGCCACCGCCGCCAGCACCACGGGTGTGGCCGTCACCGCCACGCCCACCGTGCGCACCGCCACGCCGGTGAGCGCCGCCGTCCACGCGCGGGCCCGGTGCTCCTCCCCCCCTCCACCCGCGTGCTGCTCCGCCCACGACGCCAGCGCGCCCGCGAGCAGCGACCCGAGGAGCATGCCGCCCAGGTTCCGCCCCAACGGCCCCAACGCCGCGGGACCACCCAGGTACGCGTTGCGAGCCACCTTGCGGGCCATGGCCGGGTCCGCCGCCTGCAGCACCGGCTCCTCGCGCCACTCGTCGACGGGAGCTGCGGCAGGAGGAGGAGGTGGTGCAGCGCCCTGCGCACGAGCCGGGAGCGCACCGGAGAGGAGCACCACCGTGAGGATTGCCCGTGCGCCGCGCATGCGAATCCGAGGAAGGCGGGCGTGGAAACGGGCGCGCCGCAGGCCGTCAACACCGGTTGGGACGACGAGCGCGCGCCCGGTATTCGCTCAGAGGACCTTCACCGACTGGATCACCACCGGCGTCACCGGCACGTTCTGGTGCATGCCCTTGGAGCCCGTGGGCACGCCGGCAATCTTGTCCACCACCTCCATGCCCTTGGTCACCTTCCCGAACACCGCGTAACCCGGACGACCCGGCTGCGCGTTGAGGAAGTCGTTGTTCTTGAGGTTGATGTAGAACTGGCTGGTGGCGGAGTCCGGCGCGGAGGTGCGCGCCATGGCAATGGTGCCGCGGTCATTGCGCAGCCCGTTGTCACCCTCGTTCTTGATGGGCGCGCGCACCGGCTTCTCCTTGAGGTCCGCGTCCATGCCGCCGCCCTGGATCATGAAGTTGCTGATCACGCGGTGGAACACGGTGCCGTCGTAGTGGCCGGCCTTGGCGTACTGCACGAAGTTGTCGACGCTCACGGGCGCCTTGGCGCGGTCCAGCTCCAGCTCGATGTCACCCGCCGAGGTCTTGATCAACACACGGACCACGTTGGGGTCGCTCTTCACCGGGGCCTGCTTGGCCGGCGCGGCGGGTGCCGCACTCTTGGCGGGCTCCGCGGCAAACAGGGATGCAGAAGTGCAGACAACGCCGACGACAAGGACATCCCGCAGGGTGATGCGCATGGGTCAATGCCTCCAATTGGCAAGGGGTTGGCGACGCATCCAACGCGCCTCCCGTCCCCTTGTCAACGCGCGCCGCCGGTCCGAACGTCCGTCGGAAAAAGAACAGCGGGCCCGCGTTGCCACGGACCCGCCGTTCCACCCGTCGCGCTCTTCAGCACGTCACGGCGCGGAGGCCGGCACGCACTGGAAGTTCTCGCAGACGTTGCCCTCGGGGCAGTCCGCGTCGGTGCCGCACAGCACGGTGCAGATGCCGTTGACGCAGCTGGCGCCGCACTCGCAGTCGTCGTTGGTCTCGCAGCGCTGGATGGGCGTGTCGGTGCAGCGGTGGTTCACGCAGCTCTGGCCCTCGCTGCAATCCGCGTCGGCGCCGCACAGCACCACGCAGGCGTTGTCCACGCAGGTCTCACCCTCGGCGCAGGTGGTGTCACCGCACAGCACCGGCGGCGCGCCGCTGGAGGACGACGACGAGGACGAAGAGCTGGAGGAGTTGCTGGAAGAGCTGGTGCTGCCGGTATCACCACCGCTGCTGCTGGAGGAGCTTGAGGAGCTGGAAGCGCTGCTGTCGGTGCCGCCGGAGCTGGAGGAGCTGCTGGTGCCCTCGTCCTCTTCCTCGCACTGGCCGTCCTCGCACACCTGGTTCTCGGCGCAGTCGCGGTCCAGGAGGCACTCCTCGTCGTCACCCTGCACCACGCACTCGTTGTCCGCGTTGCAGCGCTGACCTTCGCGGCAGTCGGAATCCGCGGCGCAGTCGCCGCCCTCCTCGATGCACATGCCGGAGCGCGTGCACTCCTGGCCCTCGGGGCAGTCGTCGTCGACCTCACAGGTCTGGCAACAGCCGTGGGTCCCGCACGCCTGGCCTTCTCGGCACTCGTCGTCAATCCGGCAATCCACAAAGCGCGACCGACGGGCCTCCCCGCCGTTGCACGAGTTCTCCCCCGAGCAGACCCCGCCGCAACCGGCGTAAATCATGCCCGCCACGAGGACAGAGAGAACACCAGCGGTGTGGAAAGACACGGAATCCAGGGAAGCACGCTTCAGCAACATGTCATGACTCCTCCACGCCCGCAGGGCCGCCTTGCGGCAAGCGTGCCAACCCTTCCCGGATGCAGGGCATCCCGGTTTCTCCGCGTAAGGACGGGAAGTTTCCCGGTTGTCCGGGTGGGCGCGCGCGCAGGAATGCGGACGCCGGTTCACACCGACCCGGAACGCGTTCTCACCGCATCCACAACGCGCGTGCACAACGGACCCGGCGGAGCCGCGACAGGGAAAGGCGAAGCGGGTGCACCTCAGCCTCCGCGCAAGATCTCCGCCCGCTCCAGCAGGGTGGTCACCAGGGCCATCGTTTGCGCGGCCACGTCATGCAGTCGCTCGACGTCAATACCGGTGTATCCCTCGGCGGAGGCGCGCCGAAACGCTCCCAACGTGCGCAAGGCCTGCACCAGCGGCGCGTCCGCCAGGCCAGATGCACCCAACATGTCCATGGCAGTGGGGAACTCCGCGGGAGGCGTCCATCCGCGCTCAACCGCCACGCGCGAGGCCAGCTCCACGCACGCCTCCAGGGTCTGCGCCAGGTGGAAACCCACGCGCTCCACGGCGTCGGGGTCCAGGGCCAGCTCCTCCGCGGTGCCCGGAAGGTGACGACGCAGCAGCTCCTCCTGCGTGCGCAGCTCCACCAGCACCGGCAGGAGCGTCGACGTCATGGCACCGCCGCGCCCAACGCCAGCTCATGCAGCCGGAAGCTCTTGCCCGCGGAACCGGGCAGCTCCTTGCACGGGGTCCCGGCCACCAGCACGTCGCCGTCGTCGCTGATGAGGCGGATGCGCGTGGTCTCCGTGAACGGTCCGGGAGGAACCGCCACAATGCCCTCCGGGTGCATGCCGGTCAGGTCCGCGTTGCGCTCCACCGGCGCGTCCGACGCGTTACCACTCCACGTGTACAGGCGGAAATCCTCCGCTCCGTCGGCGGGACCGGCGACGATGATGCAACCGTTGGCCGCGCACTCCATGCTGCGCACGCCTCGGCCGCCCAGGTCCAGCTGGTACAGCGCGCCGAACTGCGCGGTGCCCCCGCCGGTCAACAGCGGCTCCAGGTTGTTCAACGTGATCACCAGCGCCATCCCGTCGACAACCGGGGCGCGCATCCCCAGCAGCGCCGCGCCGCCATCCGGCGTCATGCTGAGCCCTTCCAGGTTGAATCCGTCGTCACGCTCCGGCTCCTGGTCGATGGCATCCTCGAAGCCCAGCGCGCTTTCACCGAGCCCGTGGCCGTCGTTGTTGTCCCAGTCCACCAGGTCGTCGCGGAGGTCTTCGTACGGCGTGCCCAGCACCACCGCGTTGGCGTTGGCGCCGCTGCCGGAGACCTCGGTGACAAACAGTCGTCGACGATTGGGCCGATTGCTCCCGGTGCTGGAGTTGCCGTGGGAGCCCAGCCAGTACACGCGGTTGCCCACGCGCGTGGAACCTTCAATGTCCACCTCGCGGAACACGCCGCCGCTCGTGTCGGTGAGACCCAGCTGATGGGTGACGTCCACCTGCGCGCGGGGCGCGGTGCCTTGCGTGGGTGCGTAGAAGCGCAGGACCTGGTCCTCGTCGTCGGCAATGACCAGGGCGCCGTCGTCGAGCTCCACCACCGTGGATGCGTCGCACGCGCCGGTGAGGCTGATGGTGCTGGGCGCAGCCACGCCGCCGGAAGAGCTGGTACCGCTGCTGCCTTCCCCGGAGAGCCCGCCCGTGGAGCTGGAGGAGCTGCTCACCGCGCCGCTCCAGCCGGAGAGGGACGAGCCGCCTGAGCCGGACGAGCTGCTCGACGACGAGACCGAGCTGTAGCGTTGCTGTTCCGGGTCGTAGGAATCGTCGTCGCGGGTGGACGAGCTGCAGGCAGAGACGGCGAGAGCGAAGAGGACGACGGAACGGGCGGTGCGCATCTCAGGACCTCCTCCGCATCCATCAGCAACCCGCATACCACCACGCAAGCCCCTGGATTTCCCCGCGCCCTTCGTCGTCACGGGTGCAATGCGGGACAGATTGTGCACGAGCGGCACAAGCGGTCAGCCGTCGCGCGAGGGCCAGAACCGACGGGCGGGCTTCTTCTCCGCCTTCCCCCGGGCCGGCTTGTCCTTGACGGGCGCGTTGCGCGAGGTGTTCTCCGCGGGCGCATCCGACTCCGACGGGACCTCCGGCGCCGCGCCCTTGCTGCTGGCCTTGGCCGCCGTGAGGGCTTTCTCCAGCTCTTCCACCCTCGCGCGCAGCTGCGACTCCGTCTCGAAGGCCATGGCCGCCTGCTCTCCCGCGGACTCCAGCGCCTTCTCCAGCCGCTCGTGCAACGCCTGCTGGTCGGCGAGCACCTGTTGCAGCTCCGCCACGCGCGGGTCCGGCCTGGCCTCCCCCTTGGCCGCGCCCTTTGACGACGAGAGACGCTCCACCTCGGCTTCCAGCTCCGCCACGCGCTTCTGCGCCGCCTCCAGGCCGTTCTCGGCCTCGGTGAGCTGCACGGTCCGCTCGGCCTCGTCGGTTTCCGCCTGGCGCGCCTGCTCGCGGAGCACGCGCTCGCGTTCCTCCGCCTGGCGCCGAACGCTCTCCAGCGCTGCCTCCAGCTCCTTGATGCGAGCCTGTTGCGTGTTGCGCGCGTCGTCGTCGTTGCGGCCGCGGTCCTTGAGCTGCGACTCCAGGCGCTGCACCTGTTCCGTGGCCTCGGAGACCCTAGCTTCCAGGTCGCGCATCTTCGTCGTGCGCTCCTTCTGCTCGGCCTGCACCTTCTTGAGCTCCTCCGACAGCTCCCCTTCGCGGTCCGCCGCGCGCCGTTTCTCCTCGGCCAGCTGGGTCTGCACGCCGCGCAGCTCCTCGTTGGCCACGTGGACCTGCTCGCGCAGCTCCTTGTCGCGCTCGGCGGAGCGCTTCTTCTCCTCGGCCACCGACGCGCGGACGTTCCCCATCTCGCGCTCCACGTCAGCCAGCTCGTCCTTGAGCTCGCGTTCGCGCTCGGCGGCGCGCTTCCTCTCGTCGGAGTTCTTGGCGCGCAGCTCCTTGGCCTCCTGCTCCGCCTTGGTGAGGTCCTCCTGGAGCTGGCCAGCGTGCTCCTGCTCCTTGGTGAGCTCCGCGCGCAGGGTCTCTTCTTCCTTCTCGACCGCCTGGAGCCGCTCCTCCAGCTCGCCAATCGTCTTGGCGGCCTGGCGACGCTCCGCCCCCACCTCGCTGCGCAGCTCCATCTCACGCGCCTGCGCGTTGGCCAGCTCCACCGCCTGCCGGCTCAGCATCTCGCGCGCCTCGGCCAGCTGCGCGTCCACGTTGGCGCCCTGCTTCTTGAGCGTCTCGTCCAGCTCGTCGGCGCGGCGGGTCTGGCTCTCCAGGCGCGTGGTGAGTCCGTCCACCTCCTCCTGCAGCGCGTTGATCCGCGCCTCCGCCGCATCCCGTTTCTCGACGGTGGCGGCCAGCTCCTCCTCCAGCTCCCTGGTGCGCGCGGTGGCGGTGATGAGCTGGTCCTCGGCGTCGCGGGCGCGGGCGCTCTCCGTCTCCAGCTCCTCCTGCTGCTCGGCGGCGCGGGCCTTGGTCGCGGCCAGCTCCTCGCCCAGGGACCTGGCGCGGGCCAGCTCCTCGTTGAGCGCGGACTCCTTCTCCCGGAGCGTCTCCTGCTCGCGCAGCAGCGCCTCCTCCACCTCCTTGTGCAGGTCCTTGAAGCGGGTGACCTCCGCCTCGCGCTCGGCCAGCGTCTTGCGCGCCGCGGCCAGCGCCTCCTCCGCATCCTTGAGGGCGCCCTTTCCGTCGCTGGCCTGGCGCTCCAGGCGCTGCGAGTTGGCGCGCACCACCACCAGCTCGCCCTGGGCCTCCTCCAGCTGGTTCCCCAGGGACTTGTTCTGCGTCTTCAGCTCGTCGAGCTGCGCGTGGAGATCCTTGATCTTGCGCGCGGTCTCCTCCAGCTCGCCCTCCGCCGCCTGCTTGTCGCGACGCACGCCCTCCAGCTCGTCGGAGACGGCCTGCTTCTGGCGCTTGACCTCGTCCAGCCGCGACGCCAGCGACTCCTTCTCGCGCTGCAGCTCCTCCAGCTGGTTCTCCACGCCCTGCTTCTCGCGCTGGATCTCGTCGAGCTGGGCGTTGAGCACCTTGGCTTCGCGCTGCAGGTCGCCCGCGCCTTCCTGTTCCTGCTGCAACAACGCATCCAGCTCCGCGGCGCGCTCTCGCGCCTGGGAGAGCTGCTGTCCCAGGTCGGTCTCCCGGGCCCGTCCGGCGGCCAGGTCCTTCTCCAGCGCCTCGGCGCGGGCGCGCACCTGGTCGTTCTCGTCGTGGGCGCGGGAGAGCTCGTCCTCCAGGACCTTGTGGCCGGCGGTGGCGGCTTCCAGCGCGGACTGGTCCTCCGCGGCCTGGGCCACCAGCTCCTTGAGCTGACGCTGCAGGTTGCCCGCCGCCCTTCGTTCCGCGGCCAGCGTGATTTCCAGCTTGTGCGTGTGCTCGCGCACCGCCACCAGCTGCTCCGACGTCTTCGTCAGTGCGTCTTGCGCCTGGCCCAGGTGCTCGTTCAGCGTGCGCACCTGCTCGCGCTCATGCTCCAGCTCTTCCGTCTTGCGCTGCAGCTCGGCGCGGTCGCGCTCGGTGGCCTGGCGGTACTCGTCGAGCGTCTGCTCCAGCTCCTCCATGCGACCCAGCTTGAGGGCCACGCTGACTTCCAGGTCCGCGCCACGGTTGTGGAGGCTGTTGATCTCCTCGGCCTGCTGGGCAATCGTCCCTTCCGCCTCGACGAGACGGCGCTCCAGGATCTTGGCCCGCGCCACCGCCTCTTCCAGCGTCACGATCTGCTGCTGGGCTGCCTTGAGGTTGGCCTGCTCGCGGGTGAGCTGCGCGCTCAGGTCCTTGACGCGCTCCTCCAGGTCGGTCCCGCGGCCCTGCTCCACCGCCACGGACATCTGCAGGTCCGCGCTCTGCCTGCGCAGGTCATCCAGCTCCTGCGTGCGCACCTCCAGGGCCCGTTGCGCCTGCGCGAAGCGCTCCTCGAACACGTTGGCGGCGTTGAGGTCATCCTCGGTCTTCTTGAGACGCGCCTTGAGCTGCTCCAGCTGGTTCTGGTCCTGCATGGAGCGGGAGAGCAGCTGCTCGTGTTTCTTCTCCAGCTGATTGCTGCGTTCCTGCTCCCGCGTGAGACGCTGGCTGAGCTCCGCTACGCGTTTCTGCGCGGCCAACGAGAGCTGCGTGACCCGCTCCGTCAACGTCACCTGCGCGCTCTGGAGCTGGCTGCGCTCCGCCAGGAGTTGCCCGCGTTCCTTGGTCAGCGCGTCCACCTGCGCCTGGAGACGCTGCACCTGCGCGGCCATCTCCGCCGTGGCGGGGTCGGGCGCGTTGGCCAGCGGGACGGCGTAGAGGTCCAGGTCCAGGTTCTCCGCGGGCGGGTCGGCCTCGGGCCGTTTTGTCGACGGAGGCGGCGTGACCACGACGGGCGGAGGCGCAGCAGCAGGTGGCGGCGCGGTGACGGCGGGCAAGGAGACCGACGAGGACGTGCGCGCCGGCGCGGGATTCACCGCGGGCATGGCGGGTGACGACGGAGCGCGGGTGGGCGAAGGCGTGATGGGCGCGGGGACGGTGGGCTCCACCGGCGCGGTAGTGGGCGGCGCGCTGGCGGGAATGAACGCAAAGGGGCTGTTGACCTTGGCCAGCTGCACGTCGGCGCGGCTGCGGGTGCGGCGTGGTCCGGCGCCGTTGTCACCGTCGGCGGGTTTCTTGGCGCCGTCGGCGGGCAGGCGGTCCATCAGGCTCTGCGCGCGCTTGTTGCCGGGGTCCAGCTCCAACGCGTTGGCCCAGCAGCGACGTGCTCCCGCGTGATCGCCCTTGGCAAAGTGGCGGAGGCCCTGCGCCAGCAGCTCATCAACTTGCGCCGTCACGTGGGACAGCCCCTTCCGCCCGCCCATGGCAGGCCACTGCGTGCGCAACTCGCGCGCCGATAGGAACTCCGTGCTGTCAGGCCTGTCAACGGTGGACGCATACGACCCGGAACCGGCTTGGCGCGCAGCGGCACCTACTCCGCCGCAACTTCACGTCCCGGGCGGTTCTCGGTCAGCGCCACGTAGGCGTCATACCGGCTCTGGATTTCCGAGACGTACTTCACCGGCTCCTCACCTCGGACGTAGCCGTAGCGTGACTTGCGGAAGTAGCGCGGCTTGGAGAGCAACAGCATGGCCCTGGCCACGTTGTCGAACCAGCGATTGGGATCGAGCCGCTGCGTGCGCGCGAGCGTGCGGGCATCCTCGAGGTGACCGGGGCCGGCGTTGTAGGCCGCCAGCGCAAACCGCACCTGGTCCTTGAGCTTGATGCCGGGCGCCGCGTAGCTGTCCACCAGCTTCTTCATGTAGCGCGCGCCGCCCTTGAGGGAATCCAGGGGATCCATGGGGCGCGTGACGCCGTAGGCGCGGGCCACCGCGGGCATCATCTGCATGAGTCCCAGCGCGCCCATGGGTGAGCGCACCTTCGGGTCAAAGTGGCTCTCCTGGTAGGCCTGCGCGGCGAGCAGTCTCCAATCCAGCCCGGCGGTGCGCGCGGCGGCCTTGAACTCGTCGTCCCACGGCGTCAACGCGCCCTGGCGGTCCGCGCGCGCCTCCGTCTCCCGCATCTCCGCGGTGCGCTCCGCGCCCTCGTGGTAGCGACGGTACGCCAGGTTCCACTCCGTCCCGCGGTGATGCTTCTTGAGGAACGCTTCCACCGCGGCCAGCAGCTCCGGGTTCTCGTGACGCACGGCGAACGCGGCGCGCTCCGGCTCTCCCGGCAACGTGGGCCCCAGGGCCAGCTCGGGGCGATGCATCAGCTCCACGTCGGCAATGCGCTTCTCGATGACCGCGGCGTGGACTTCTCCGTCGGCCACCAGGTCAATCATGTCCTCCGACTCCAGCGTCTCCACCGCGGCGCGGATCTGCCAGGTGACGCCCTGCTCGGTGCTGAGCGCGCGCAGTCGTCGCAACGCGCCGGAAGAGCCGCTGGCCAGCACGGTCTTTCCGGACAGGTCCTTCAGCTCGCGGATGGCGCCCGCGTCGGCGCGACGCACCACCACCACCCACGGCGTCTCCAGGTAGGGCCGGCTGAAGGCCACGCGGTCGGCGCGCTCGCTGTCGGTGGGCAGGCCGGCAATGATGACGTCGCCCTTGCCGTCCAGCAGGTAGGGGATGAGATCGCGACGCGTGGGCGGCACCACCATCTCCAGCCGCACGTCCAGCTCACGCGCCAGCATGCGCGCCACGTCGAAGTCAAAACCCGCTTCCACGCCGCGGTACAGGAAGTAGCCGGTGGAGTTGTTGCGGGTGATGACGCGCAGGACCTTCTCGCGCTTGATCGACGAGAGATCGGCCGTGGACACCTTGTTGCGGTGCCCCATCATCGCCTCGGCGAAGCGGGTGTCGGCGTTCTCGTCGATGGGCTCCTCGGGAACCGGGTCCGCGACCGGCACGGGGGCCGGGTCCGAGACCGTCGAGAGCGTGGGAGCCGCGTCGGGGACCGCGGGAGTGGACGCGGCCACCTCGTTGCTGCCCCCGCGACAACCCACCGCCGCCAGGCACAGCAACGCCGTCATCCCGAGAGCTCTCGACGTCATGCCCACCCCTGGTAGCCCGGAAGCGTTCCCCGCGGACACCGGACATCCTGCCGACGCACCGCGTGGGAGCAGGTGGGCGCGTTCAGTTCACTTCCAGCAGCTCCACCTCGAAGATCAGCGTGGAGTCCGGCGGGATGACGGGCGGGAAACCGCGCTTGCCGTAGGCCAGGTCCGGCGGAATGGTCAGCTTGCGCACGCCGCCAACCTTCATGCCCGCCACGCCCTGGTCCCAACCCTTGATGACCTGTCCGGCGCCGAGCACGAAGTCGAATCCCTCGTTGCGGTCCCGGGAGCTGTCGAACTTCTTTCCGTTGGTGAGTGTGCCCACGTAGTGCACCACCACGGTGTTGCCCTTCTTGGCTTCCTTGCCGGTGCCCTGCTTGATGTCCTCGATCTGGAGTTCGGCCACGACGTCACCCTGGAGTGGAAGGTTGGAGCGCGCCTCTTAGCGTGGGGTTGCGCAACACACAAACGCGCGCGCTCAGCTCTTGCCCATCTTGCGCTTCAGCGCTTCCAGCGCGTCGTCGGTCTTGCCGCTGCTGAGCAGCTTGTTGATGTCCACCTCGGCGGTGTCGCCGGGCTCCCCCGCCAGCTCGCGCATGGCCTCCACCTCCGCTTCCTTGCCCTCGATCTTCTCGACCATGCGGTCGAAGGTGTCGAACGCGGTGGTGTCGCCAATGTGGTCCTTGCCGGGCTCACGCGTCTGCGTCTCCGCCTGGCGCTGCTTCATCTCCGCCTTGGTGAGGCGGGCCATGAGCTCGTCGCGCTTCTTCTTGAAGTTGGCCACCTCACCGTCCATGGCCTTCAGCGACTCGGTGAGCTCCTCCACCATGCCCTTCTGCTGGTCGGCGGTGTGCTGCAGCTCTGCCACCATGGCCTCCGCCTGCTCCTTCTCCTCGAGCGCGCGACGGGCCAGCGCCTCATCACCCATCTTCAAGGCCGCCATGGCCTTGCGCTCCATGTCCTGCGCGCGGGCGCGTTGGGCCTCCAGCTGCTTCTCGGTGGTCTTCTGCAGCGTGGCCACCTCCAGGCGCTTCTTCTGGGCCTTCTTCTGCTCCTCCTGCATGTCCAGGATGGCCTGCTCCAGCACCTTCCGCGGGTCCTCCGAGCGGGAGATGAGCTCATTGAGATTGGACGCAACGACGTTGGTGAAGCGCTTGAAGAGACCCATGGTGTCCCCGGTTGTCCGCGGTTCCGGCAGTCTGCCCCGGGGTTGTAACGACGGCAATCACCCCTGGCGACCCACCGGCGAGACGCGGGTCTCCGTCGTCGGAGTCAGCGGGATGGGACGGGGCAGCTCCGTCGGGGTGGGGGCGCGCATCGGGCTGACCACGTCCTGGGTCCCGGACTGGACCGTGCGCAGGATGAGCGGCTGCGCGGCCAGGGCCAGGGGCATCACCACCGCCGTCGAGGCCACGCCCAGCGCCATCCATCCCACGTCGCCATGGGTGCGCAGCCACGCCAGCACTCCGCGCGCCCACGACGGAGGCGTTGGGGAGACCCGCAGCGTGACGCCGAGCGCGGTGGTCAGCGCCAGGCAGATGCCCAGCAGCGCGCCCGCGGTGAGACCCGCCAACATCACCAGGACAGGTCCGTCACCCCGCACGCGCTCCTCGGGACGGATGGCGGGAAACCGGGTGGCGCCGTCACGCAGCTGTCCCGCCGTTCCGCCCGCCGCCCAGCCGATTCCCGACGTCACCCCGTCCCGCGCGGCGCTCCCCACCGCCGTGATCCAGGCGGGCGTCTGCTCCTCGGAAGGAGCCGGGGTGGGAGTGATGTGCAGCACCAGCAGCAGGCAGAGCACCGAGGTCATGGTCCACCTCCTGGGGCTCCGCATGAGCACGCGTTGTGCCAGTGCCCTCTGCTCACAATTCATCCGCGACGAGGACGGGATGTGGCCACGCAGCAACCGCGCGTGAACGTGGGGTCACAGCGGGACGGGGCTGCGCTATAGGAGCGCGGGTGTACGTCCACCACCTCACCGGTCCGTGGTTCATGCATCCCGGTCCCGCCTCCGTCGACGAGGGAGGCATCCGCTGCAAGGTGCCAAGCCAGTGGCAGCTGCACGCGGGACTGGAGTCGCACCACGGCGCCGTGACCTACCGCACGGGCGTGCTGCCGCCGGGGCCGGAGGACGGGCTGCGTCGCACGTTGGTGCTGCACGGCGTGTTCTACCGGGCGCGAGCCATGATGGGCGCACGCGCGGTGGGTGAGGACCGCGGCTACTTCCACGCGCACATGCATGACATCACCGCCGCCTCTCTCGACGAGGAGGGCCCGCTGCGCGTGGAGGTGACGTGTGAGCGTGAGGACAACCTGCTGCGCAAGCGCCAGGTGCTGGGCGTGTTCGCGCACTGGGACCTCATCCCGCGCGACGTCAACGTGGGCGGCCTGTGGCGCGGCGTGGAGCTGTGGGACCACGGCCCGGTGCTGCCGCTGCGTGCGCGCGGATTCGTGAAGGAGCTCTCACCTGCTCGCGCGCTGCTGGGGGTGGAGCTGGTGGTGTGGTCGGACCGGCCGCGCGTGGTGACGGCGGAGCTGCACATGGCACCCGCGCGTGACGACGGGCCCGAGGCACACTGGCGCGGACGCGTCGACGTGGGCGCGGGCGTCTCTCGTCACATGGTGGAGCTCTTGCTGCCCCGCCCGCGCATCTGGTGGCCCCACGGTCACGGCGAGCAGCCGCTCTACACCGTCACCACGCGCGTGACGCCGGGGCACGGCCCGCCCGAGGAGCGCGTGGACCGCCTGGGTGTGCGCACCGTGGAGATGGAGGACCTGCAGCTGCGCATCAACGGGCGGAACATCTTCCTGCGCGGCGCCAACTACGCGCCCCACGCCACGTTCCTCTCGACGGTGACCGACCAGCAGCTGCGCCAGGACGTGCGGCAGATGCAGGCGCTGAACCTGAACTTCGCCCGCGTGCACGCGCACGTCTCCCCCGACGCGTTCTACGACGCCGCCGACGAGGCCGGGCTGCTCATCTGGCAGGACTTCCCGCTGCAGTGGCAGTACGACCTGCGCATCCAGCCGGAGGTGCTGCGCCAGGGCCGTCTCCTTGTCGACCGGCTGGGCCATCATCCGTCGGTGGTGGTGTGGTGCGGGCACAACGAGCCCATCTCGCTGGGCAACACCGCCGACCTGGGCCCCAAGGACCTGGGCCCGGTGCTGTTCACCACCTTCGGCCCCAGCGACAACCGCGACATCCTCGACGCCGCGCTGGTCTCCCAGCTCCGCGCCGCGGACACGTCCCGCCCGTCGGTGCGGTGCAGTGGCAAGCTCCACACGCCCGCCGCGCGCGGCACCGACACGCACCTGTACTTCGGCTGGTATCCGCCCTTCGGCCCGCCGGAGCGCATGCGCCTGCTGCACCGCTGGCTCCCCGACAACTTCCGCCTGGTCACGGAATTCGGCGCGCAGTCCTTCCCGCACCCGGAGAGCCTCCGCACCTTCCACGTCGACGGCGAGCCGGTGGACTGGGACCGGCTCCGTCGGGAGCGCAGCGCGCAACCGGAGCTGCTGCGCAGGTTCAACGACCTCACCGGCGTGACCTCCGTCGAGGAGTTGGCGCGCCGGACCCAGCGCTACCAGGCCAACCTGCTGCGCACCTACGTGGACCTGCTGCGTTGGCTGAAGGGTCGTCCGTGCGGAGGGTTCGCGGCGTTCTGCTTCAATGAGCCGCAGCTGGGCGTCACCTGGAGCGTCCGCGACGGGATGGGGCGCTTCAAGGCCAGCGCGGAGCAGCTGCGTCTCTCGTGCTCACCGCGCTACGCGTTTGCGCTGCTGGAGGAGCCGGCGCGCGCGGGACGGGACGTGGTGCTGCGCATCTGCGCCGTCAATGACCTGCCGGATTCCACGCAACTCCACGTCCACGCCGAGGCGCGACAGGGTGGGCGCGTGCTGGCCTCGCGCGAGGCGGCGGTGAGCCTGGAGGCGGACGGGCCGGCGCACGAGGTGGCCTCCCTGGTGGTCACGCCGGAGGCGGGAACGCTGGAGCTGGAGGTACGCTGGGACGGGCAGGCGCAGACGTACCGGTTCGAGGTGGCGGCATGAAGTGGCTGGGTGCGGTGGCATTGATGGCGGTGTGGGGGATTTCCGTCGTGGCGCACGCGGACGCGGGTCCACCCGGCGACGCCGCCGTCCCCGACGTGGGCGAGCCCGGCTGCGGCACGGTGGATGCGCTGGGGGAATGTCGCGGCGACACGCTGCGGCAGTGCGTGGGTGATCGCGTGGTGGAGACGCACTGTCCCACGCGGCATGGCACCGGCTTCACCTGCCAGCTCACCGAGGGGCTGGGCGCCGCGCAGTGCGTGTACCGCGGCACCGACGCCGGCCCGGGCAGCACCCGTGAGCCCACGCCGGAGGAGCCCGAGCCTCTGCCCGCGGGCGGGTGCGGCTGCATCCGGCCCTCCACCGCCGACGGCGCCATGGCCCTGGGCTTCTTCTGGTTGATCCGCCCACGCCGGCGACCATGACACTTGACGCGCGGGGGCCCTGGCGGCATGTTGCAGCCCCTGCAGACGGCCAGGTAGCCAAGTGGTTAGGCAACGGTCTGCAAAACCGTCACACGCCGGTTCGAATCCGGTCCTGGCCTCCAGAAACCTTGAGCCCGGCATGCGCTGCGTGTCGGGCTCTTCTGTTTTTCCGACGTCAGAACAGCCGCCCGGCCACCAGGCCCAGGCAGGCGCCCACCGCCAGCGCGGCAGCGGCAATCCACACCACCTCCACGCCGGAGTAGCCCCGTGCCTGGCGCGCCCGCACGCCCTCGGCCAGCTTCCGCTCTGACGAGCCCGGTGGGCTGACGCCCAGGATGCGTGCCCGGGCCGCCTGCAGGTCCTCGTTGGCGCCCACGTAACGCAGGCCCACCAGGCCCACCATCAGCAGGTCCCCCCGACGAAGCACCACCTCCGGCGCAACCACGCCGTTGACGGAGATGCCGTTGGTGCTCTTGATGTCCTCCACCTCGAAGTGGTGTCGCACCCGTCGGATGAGCGCATGCCGCGCGCTCACCGAGCTCTCCGGCAGGACCAGGTCGCAGTCCGGCGCCCGACCCACCAGCATGCTGTCCTGCGCCAACGCGAACACGCGCCCCTTGCCCTGCCCCGTGGTCTGGATGAGATGCGGAACGCCCTGCTCCTCCTCGAGCGGCGCCGTGGGTGGAGCCTGACGACCGCCGGAGCGCTCCTCGCCCGCGGCGACTCTGATCATCCCGGTGTTGCCGGCGGCGGCGTAGGGCAGCGGTGCCGGGAGCTCCGACGTACCCACCATGGGGGTTGGCGTGGGCGGCAGCGGCGCCGGCACGTCGCCCGCAAACGGCTTGAGCGCCTTGGCCAGCGCTTCGCCGTCGGGCGGGCGCAGCTCGGGCTTGCCGCTCAGCGCGGAGAGCAAAACCTTCTCCAGGCCGCCGGGCAGGCCCGGGATGGCCTTCACCACGTCGGAGAAGTCCTCCTCCGCGTCCATGTTGAGCAGCAGGTTGAGGATGGCCTTGCGACCGTCGCGCACCAGCTTCCCGGTGCACAGCGTGCACAGCATGGCGGCCAGCGAGAACACGTCGCTGCGCGCATCCGCCCGCGCCCCCTTGAGCTGCTCCGGGCTGACGAACGCCACCGTGCCCAGCACCTGGCCCTGGCGCGTGAGCTGCGTGGCGTCGGGAACCTGCGCCGCGCCAAAGTCCGCCACCACCACGCGCCCCTGCTGCGTCACGAACACGTTGGACGGCTTGATGTCGCGGTGGATGATCGACTGGCGGTGCGCCGCGGCCAGGGCCAGCGCCGCGTCGTGGGTGGCGCGCACGGCCTCCTTGGGCGGGAGCTGACCGCGCTGCTCCAGCAGCTCATGCAACGTCCACCCGCGGATGAACTCCATGGCGTAGTACGTGAGCGGCATGCCGGAGGTGTTCGCGTCGACGCCGCGGTCCAGGATCTTCACGATGCCCGGATGATCCAGCCGGCTCAGCACCTCCGCCTCGCGCTCGAAACGCACCAGGCCTTCCCGCACGTCGGCGCCGGCATGGTGGGTGTTGAGGACCTTGAGCGCCACCTCGGCGGGCTCGCGGCCGTCCTTGCGGATGGCGCGGTACACCAGGCCCATCCCGCCCTTGCCCAGCACGCCGCACAGCTCGTAGGGCCCCACCGACGTGGGAGCGCCCAGCGGCAGGGGTGCCTCCGCGGGAAGCGGGCAACCGTCGGCGAATGGTCGCGCGGCCTGCTTGGTCTGGTGGGTGTCCGCCACGGCCCCTCCCGTCAGCGCGCAGCATACAGGCTTGCCACCTCATCCGCGTAGCCATTGAAGGGCAGCGTGGGTCGTCGCTCCCGCTCACCCAGCATCCGCTCCGTGGCCTGCGACCAGCGCGGGTGCGGCACGGTGGGGTCCACGTTGGCCCAGAAGTCGTACTCGGCGGGCGCCACGGAGCTCCAGAAGGTACGCGGCTGCTCGACGGTGAACTCCACCTTCACCACGCTCTTGATGCTCTTGAAGCCGTACTTCCACGGCACCACCACGCGCACCGGCGCGCCGTGCTGCGGCGGCAACGTGTGCCCGTAGATGCCCACCGCCCACAACGCCAGCGGGTGGTACGCCTCGTCCAGTCGCAGCGCCTCGAAGTACGGCCACGGGTACCAGAACTGCCCCTTCTGTCCGCTGGCCACGCTGGGCCGGTAGAACGACTGGAACCGCACGTAGCGCGCGCTCGCCAGCGGCCGCAGGCGCTCCAGCACGCTGCGCAGCGGCACGCCCACCCACGGCACCGCCATGGACCACGCCTCCACGCAGCGGAAGCGGTAGCAGCGCTCCTCCAGCACCAGCGCGCGGGTCAATTCCTCGACGTCAACGACGCGCGCCCGGTGCGTCAGCCCCGCCACCTCCACGGTCCACGGGTGGGTCCTGAGGCCCTGCGCCAGCTGCCACACGCGCCCCTTGTCCGGGGAGAACTCGTAGAAGTTGTTGTGGGTGGCGGCGAGCTTCTCGTCGGTGAGGGGGCGGTCCAGGGTGCAGGGAGCGCGCTGCACGGGCGTGGGCGGTGGCGGTGTCGTCGGGGTGACCACGGGGCGGGAGGTGGTGCAGCCCAGCCCCAGCGCCGCCAGACCGGCCACCAGCTCCCGACGGGAAAGCGCGAGCTGCTCGGGCGTGACGCCGGATTCCCGGAGTTGGCCGCGGGCGCGGAAGCGCAGGAGGACCATGCCGGAGGGACCCTAGCAGGCCCGTTCCGCGGCGCGGCGCGTTGGCTGTGGTTGGATGCTGGTGCCACCACCCGCCGCTTTCCGGTATGAGGCGCGTGCATGTCCGGATGCGGCGCATCGTCGGGGGGACACGCGTGGTGGGTCCTGGTTGCGGTCCTGGCCAGCGCACCCGTGCACGCGCAATCTCCGGAGCCCGCAACCGCGTCAACCTCGACGACCGAGGTCAGCAGCGCGCCACCCCTTCCCGCGCCTTCCCCGTCGCCCGCCGACGTGCCCGAGGTGGCACCACCCACGATCACCGACGAGGAACCGCCGCCGCTCCCGCCCGTCCCCGTACTGCCGGGCACGCCCTCCACCACCATCCAGCGACCGCCCCCGCCGCCCCAGCTGCTCACGCCCACGGGGCTGGGAAAGGGACCGGGGCTGCCGTGGCAGGTGGTGTTGATGCTGCAATTGCTGAGCTACGCCACGGCGGATCTCGGGCCCTATCTCGGGTGCGTGGTGGCAAGCTGGGTGATGTCGTTGGCGGTGCCGTTTGGTCCGGGGGTGCTGCTGCCCCTCACGGTGAGCGCTATCCTGATCCCGGTGGCGGCAGTGGTGTCGGGGTGCGCTTCGGGCGCGCTGCTGCAGTGGATTGGCGACCGGTTGGGGACCCAACGCGGGAGACTGGCGTGCGTCGGTTGCTGCAGCATCTCGCTGAGTGCGCTCACCTACTCGCTGGTGATTGCGCCCATCCTGTTGGGAATGGGGTTCTTCGCCGTGGCGGCGTACAGCGCGCTCACCACCTACTTCATCGGCTCGGAGATCCAGGTTCCCGGCCCGTTCCCGTGGGCCGACGAGGCGGTGGGCTACTCGTTCACCGCGGGTGGCGTGCTGCTGGCGGTGGTGACGGTGGCGGCGGGATTCGTGCTGGCGCCGCTGCTGGGCTTTGCGGTGCGGCCGGGCCTGGTGGCGCTGGTCTACCAGTTCACCAGCCGCGAGCGGGAACCGGGCGAGGAGCAATGGCCCCCGTCGGTGGTGGGGGAGCGTTCCGACCGGTTGCCGTGGCGACGTCGCCTGGACGACGAGGGGGCCGCTCCCCGCAGCGCCGCGCCCGCACCGGACGACACGAGCACGAGCGTTGCCTACTGAGCGCCTTGCGGCGGCAGATCCCACAACCTAGCGTGCCGGGCGTTGCACACGGAGGAGCACATGGACACGACGAACACGGGTGGAGCTGGGAGCACGACCACGGAGGGGACGAGCAGCTCGGGCGGGGAGAGCCGGATGCAGCAGCTGAGTCAGGCCACCCAGGAGAGCGCGGCCAGCCTCATCCAGGACTGGCGCGTGGCGCTGACGAAGATGGTGGACGAGACGGAGAAGTTCACCAAGGACAAGCCGTTCGTCGCCATTGGTGCGGCGTTCACCGCGGGCGTGGTCTTCAATGAGATCATGAGCGCGCTCTTCCGTCGGCGGCGCTGAATGGAAGCGCAACCGGCCAACGACTCCGGCAACGGCGAGGCCGTGCGCGAGGCGCCGCGCCTGGACGAGCTGATTGCGCGGACCCAGCTGTTCCTCACCACCACGCTGACCCAGACGGTGAAGGAGCCGGTGGGGGAGGTGGGCAGGTGGATTGCGCGGCGGGTGCTGGGCTTTGCGTTGGCCACGGTGTTCCTGGCCAGCGCGGCGGGGTTCCTGCTGTTCGGGCTGATGATGATGCTCAGCCAGTGGATGCCCACCTTCGGCGCCTGCTTGCTGGTGGGTGGGGTTTCGTTGCTGCTGGGAATCCTGTTCCTCCGCAGCACGGGCTGACGGGCGTGGGGCCGCACCGACGTCGGTGTTGTCCCGGGGCCCTCTTGTCCAGCGGGGCCGTCCATGGCGCGCGTTGAAGCGCGACGACGACGGGGCGAAGACCCCAGCGGTGTTCGGGGTATCCCCCACAACGCAGTCACGACGCGGGTGCGCTGAAGCAGCGGCGCCCTGGAGTCCGGTGCGAAGCGGGTCAAGCGGTCGACGACGTGAAGCACCGCCCTGGATCGGGTCGTCCCGACGGTGCGGACGTCGTTCAGTCCCCCGGTGCCTCGTGTTCTCGGACGCTCCCCATGGCGTGACCTGGTTGGACGGTGGACGCCCGATCCAGGGCGGTGCTTCACGTCGTCGACCGCTTGACCCGCTTCGCACCGCACTCCAGGGCGCCACTGCTTCCGCTTACCCGCTTCGTGACGCGCTTGGCACTTCCTTCCATGGATGAACCGACAGACCTTCAGTGCACCTCGGGCGCCTTGGTCCGGTAGCTCGCGTCGATGTGCTGCATCAGCTCCAGGAACGCCTGCTCGAACTGCTTCCCGTCGCCATTCACGCCCTGGAAGTTGCTGTAGAAGTTGCCGGTGTGGCAGTCGCCCAGCTTGCACTCCCCGTCGGCGAAGACGAGGAACATCTTCTGCAGGTCGCTGCGGTCCAGGATGTCCGTGCGTGAGCTCTGGTGCATGGCGCCCAGGAACACGAAGCCACTGGCCAGCAGGTCGCGCGCGCTCTGTCCCTGCCCGTGCAGGAAGAACACCACGGGATAACGCTTCTCCGCGTTCTCCGGGTAGTAGTACCCCGGCGGCACCACGATGCCGTACTCCTGCTCCCGACCCAGCGCCTCCGAGTGATACGTCTCCATCTTCAGGTGCGCGTCGAAGCCGTCGGGATGGTCATCCACCGCGCTGGGCGAGTTGATGTACTCCCAGTCGCCGCCCGGCATGCGCTCGTCGACAAACTTGAACAACGTCAGCAGCCGGTTGATCACCTGGTCCGCCGGCCCCACGTGGTTGCCGTCGCCCAGCGTGGAGTCATGACCGGGGCAGATGGCGGGGTTGCCGTACAGGAGGTACGCGTTCTTCCCCAGTGACGACGGAGAGAAGTCCACCTCGTGGTAGTCGTAGTTGTTGCCCGGCGGGAGGTTCGCCAGTCCGCTGAAGTCCTTGTAGTAGCGCGTGTTCTCCGCGTTGTTGCGCATGCGGATGGCGCCAAAGAGGTTGTTGGTGATCTGCGCGCTGTTGATGAAGTCGCGGATGCCGGCGTCCATCCACACGTCCATGCGCTGCACCATGGCGTCGGACATGCGCAGGTACCAGCGCGTGGGACTGTCCTCCAGCGCGCGCTTGAGCGCCGGGGTCATGGTGAACTCGCCGTCGCCCTCGCCGTAGTCGCCGGTGTTGGGGATGCCGTCCAGGCCGTCGTCGTCAAACGGCTCACCCTCGTCGTAGCGGTGGTTGCCGCTCAGGCCCGCGGGGTTGTCCAGGTAGTGGTAATCGTCGGTGAGCTCGTCGCCCGCCTCGTCGTCGGCTTTCCCATCCGTGCCCACGTCGCGGTAGCGCTCATTGGGCATCCACAGCACCGGCTCCGCGTAGTCGCGACGACCATTGTCGTTGTAGTCCACCGCCAGCAGCACCTCGGTGGGCAGCTCGGTGAGGCCCGGGACGTAGTCCCCGTCGCAGTTGTGACAGTCGCAGTAGGTGATGACCGGGTAGGTGCCGTCGGGGTTGTACTCCTTGTGCTTGAAACCGGTGAGCCGCAGCGGGTTGGCGCACAGCTCCGCGCGCATCTGGTCGCGCTCGGCGTTGGTGGCGTCCAGCGGGACGTGGTAGCTCAGCGGCACGCCCGGCGGGAGGTACTCGCTCTCCGGGTTGTAGTACGCAACGTTGCCGTACGTGGACGCAATGTCCTGGATGATCTCCATCAGCGAAGCGCGCTTGAAGCTGCCGCCACGCCCCGCGTCGGGACCGCGGTACCAGTGGTTGTAGTCACTGGCGAACTGCCAGCACGCCGTCTCCGGCAACGCCGGGTTCTCCTCGACCTGGTTGCCCCACCGGCCGCACCACACGCCCGGCGTGTTCGGGTCATCCAGCACCTCCGGGTTGTTCGGGTTGGCGGCGAGGATGGCCTCCAGCTCCTCACGCGAGCAGAAACCCGCCATGTGGTTCTGGCTGATCATGTTCCAGAACGCATCGAAGTCGCTGAACGGCGTTCCCATCACGCCCACGGCGTCAAACAGCTCCGGGTAGTGGAAGGCAATGCGCGCCGCGCTGCCGCCGCCCATGCTGACTCCGCCCAGCGCGCGATAGGTGTAGCAGCGCTGTCCTTCCTGGAGCGGCACGCCGTCCTCGAGCGTGGCGTTGGCGCAGGCCTTGAGCCCCACGCTGGTCTGGTACACCGGGGGGCGCGTGGGCCCGCCGCTGGAGCTGGTGGAGCCCGTGGAAGTGCCACCCTCGGTGCACGCAGCGACGGAAACCAGGGCGGTCAGGGACAGGACACGGAACGGGATGCGCATGGGGAACCTTCCACCGGGCGGAGAGGTCGCGCCGACGGGCCGCCCAGTATATCCGCACCACCTCCGCTACGCTCCCCTTCCGCGGGGAGTTCAGTCCGTCAGCGCGTTCGAGTGCACGGACGCGACGCGCCGAGCGCAGGTTTGCGCGGGGGCGTCCGGGAAATCAGGAAGGTAACGGTGTCTCCTGGTTGGCATGAGACATTGTGGCGGATACCATGACCCCATGTACGCCCTGTCTGACGAGGCCAAGAAGAAGCTGAAGGAGCCCTTGCCGGGAGACCTTCGGAGCGCAACCGTGGCCATCAAGCCGGAAGTTGAGCTTGATGTTGACGGTCAGGCTGCCGTCAACGTGTACGTGATACTGAACGACACCGTGGCGAAGAAGATCTCCACGGCAAGAACCCGCTCCGTGCTGAACCGCATTCGGGACGAGATCGGTCGTCGCGTATCCGACGTGTCCCCTGATCTCTGGACGTATGTTCACTTCCGCGGCGCCTCAGAGGAGAAATCTCGCGCCTACCGAACTGACCGCTGATGCCGTTGCCCTATCACCGGCAGCTCATTGAACAAGCGCGACGGCTCGCTCGGCTTGACGCAAAACGTCCCAAACAGGCGAATCTCCGCCGCGCAGTGTCGTCGGCGTACTATGCGCTGTTCCACATGGTCACGGACGCGGCATGCCGCGAGTTCCTGCCTGCCAACAGCCGATTTAGAGTTGTCATCGCTCGATCAATCGAGCACGGAGCCATGCGTCCGTCGCCAAGCAGGTTGCGTCAGGCGGCTTGTCTCCCAAGTGGCATGAACTTGGGTTCAGGACGCCGTGTCCGCACCTGCAGGTCTTTGCAAGGAACTTCGTGACCCTCCGGGAAGCACGACACAAAGCGGACTACGACCTGACCAAGAAGCTTACGCGTGTCGAAGCGATTGAAAAGGTTGATGAGGCGGAGGAAGGCGCCGACGAGTGGGCGGTGGCCGACAAGCAGCAACTGACCATGTTCTTGCTGTCCGCGCTGCTGCCAAAACAGGCGGAGAGGGGCTGAGCCCGCCTTGGTGGTGCGCAACGACGTTTGCGCGCTTGTGCGGAGCACGAACAGCACTGAGGAACGTACGTGGTTCTCCTCCGCGCTGTGGCGGCGCATGCGCCAGGATGGCGTCGTCCTGCTCCACCACCAGGGGCGTGCGCTCGGGGCTGCCATTGTTCCACGTGGTCCACCCGCTGATGAGGTCGCGGAGGAGGTGGGACGCGTAGGCGTTGCATGCGGCCCACCGTCGACACCGGCCCGCGCAGTCTCGGTGGAGTTGTCCCGCGCTGCTGGTGCTAATGTCCCCGCGCCCTTCCTCCCTGAGGAGTGGGCCCGAAGAGGAGAAGGATGCACGACCTCAAGGACGTGGGCGGAACGCCGGGCGGTCTGGTCGACTTCCTGGTGGGCCTGATCATGGCCGCGGTGGGCTTGTACCTGCTGTTTGACCGCGTCACCGTCCACGGCGGCTACTGGACCTTCTTTGGCGACCAGGACCGCTCCTTTGGCATCACGCTCATCCCGGTGCTCTTTGGCGTGGGCGCGCTCTTCTACAACGGCAGATCCATCCTGGGCTGGCTCACCTTCCTGGGCGGGCTGCTGCTCATCATCACCGGCATCATCGCCAACCTGCAAATCCACTTCCGTTCCACCTCGCTGCTGAACACGCTCATCATGCTGGGCCTGCTGGCCGGCGGCGTGGGCCTCATCCTGCGCGCCCTGCGACCGCACCCTCGCAAACCATGACCCGTCTCCTCCCTCTCGTCGTCACGCTGACGTGGACCGCGGCGTGCTTCCCCCGTCCCCAGACTCCCGCCGCGGCCGTGCCCGTGGAGCAGGTGCCGCCGGCGTGGGCGCCGTTCCGCAACGTCGACGACGCGCCCCATCCGGGGAAGGGCGGTTACGAGTGGTGGTACTACGACGCGCTGTTTGACGACGGGAGCAGCGCGGTGATGGTCATGTGGGACCGCATGATGTGGCAGGAGGGCAAGACCTGGCAGGAGCTGGTCATCACCGACCCCGACGGAAAACGGCATGCCTTCCGCGCCACGCTCCCCGCCGGAAGCATGAAGCACGGCCCGCTCCCCGCCGACGGAGAGCTGGGCACCTTCAAGGTGGTGGAGGAGCGCCTGGGCGAGGGGGAGGACGCGCCGCGTCGCTACCGGCTCACCGCCAGCGCCAAGGATGAGTCGGGCACGCCCATCGCGCTGGATCTCACACTGGAGAGCCTGCTGCCGCCGTGGCGTTGGCCGCGCACCGCCACCGTCGGGGACACGCTGGTGATGGGCTGGTCGGTGGCCATGCCGCGCGGGACGGCGATGGGAACGCTGACGGTGGGAAACACCACGCGCACCGTGTCCGGCACCGCCTACCACGACCACAACTGGGGCGACGCCGATTTCTCCGAGCACATGGCCTACTGGTACTGGGGCCGCGCCACCCTGGGTGACGTCACGCTGATCTTCGCGCAGATCCACCCCGCCACCGATCCCCTGGCAGCCCTCAAGAACCGCTCGGGATTCCCTCCCCGCGACGAGCCGGGCGCGCTGCTCTACGTGGGGCGCGGGCGCGAGCACCTGTTCCAGACCGACGCGGTGCAGATCACGCCCTACCAGGAGAAGTACAGCGTCAAGGGTGGTCGCCGACGGCCGGAGCGGCTGGTGATCCGCGGGGTCCACGACGGCGCCCCCATCCACGTCACCCTGGAGATGGAGCGTGAGGTGGAGGCGCTGGACATGCTGGAGCGCGGCACCAACCCGCTGGTCCACCTGCTGGTGCACGACTACCTGGCCCCGGCCTACTTCCGCATGAGGAGCCGGGCGCACGCGGTGTTCACCCACGCCGGCGTCACCTACGAGCGCACCGGTGAGGGCCTCCAGGAAAGCATGTACCTGCGCGTCCGCTGACCGTGCGGCGCGGCCAGACCGCTGCTAAAGAGGACCCAGGCTGTCCCCCATGGTTTCCACCACCGAGAGCGCCCGCGCATACGTCCGTATCCCCGCCGTCCTGCGCGCGGGGGGCAACAGTTGGAACGCGCGCACGCGGGATCTGAGTCGTGGCGGGACGCTGATGCTGCTGGAGCCGCCGTACCCCTCCGGGGACTGCGAGGTGACCCTGCAGCTCCCCACCGGCCCGCTCACGCTCAAGGCGGAGATCCGCTTCACCATCCCTGGCGTGGGCGTGGGCATGCAGTTCGTGGATCTCTCCGACGAGGACCGCACCCGGCTCGGCAACGTGGTGGACACCGCGTCGGTGACCTTTGGCATGTGGGGGCTGGTGGGGAAGTACCTGGCGGAGACGGAGACCCGCGCGCCGTTGAAGCTGCCCGGCCCCGCCGGCAACGACGCCGGGTTCGGCGCCATGCGTGCCGCGCTCCGCCAGCCCACCCCCGCCTACGGCGTGGATCTCTACCTGCACGTGCTGCATCCCGTGGGGGAGAGCGGCGCGGCCTACCGCTTCCTGTTCATGCGCCCCGGCTGCCAGCCGCCCGCGCACTCCGACCTGGCCATTGAGCTCCCCGGCTTCCTGCGCGCGGCGCAGGGCAAGGTGGCCATGGTGGCCCCGCAGGACGTGCTGCTCAAGCTCCACGCCGGAAGCCAGCCCAAGCCGTACCGCGTGGTGCGCATGGAGTCGGGCGTGTACGCCGCGGTGGTGGTGAGCCAGGTGCCGGGAGCGCCGCCACGCATCAGCTTCCTCACGCTGGCGGTGGGCGAGCAGGTTGCCGTGAGCCAGCGCGGCCAGAGCGTCTTCCCGCACTACACCGACGGCGAGCTGGAGCAGATCCGCCTGGACAGCGTGCGCGGTCGCATGCCGCGGACCACGGCGGAGGCCAACCCCGGCAACTTGCGTGCGCGCGCCCAGTTCTCCGGGTTCCAGCCCTTTGACGCCGCGTTCGAAGCGCAGATGAACGACGAGCTGGCGCGCGACACGCTGGCCGAGGTGCGCAAGTACGGCGACCGCACCGTGACGCTGCATCCCCACGTGCTGGTGCGCGTGCGCCCGGAGGGCGGCGAGGAGACCGTGGGCGTGGCCATGCACGACGGGAAACGCTTCTGCGTCCTGCAGATCACCCCGGACGGGTTTGGCCGCGTGGTGCCCATCCCGCGCGACGCCATGGTCAGCATGCTGCGGCGCTGACAGGAACAACCGCCACCGCTCGACGGGAAAGCACCGGGGGACCTAGGGTCCGGCGCCTCCATGGTGCAGTACCGCAAGGTCCAATCCGTCACGTTGTGGCCGTCCTCGTCGGCGCTGCTGGGATTGCTGCGTCAGCGCGCCTCCCGCTCGGGCGCAAGCCTGGCCCTGCGTGACGGCGTGCTCGGGGACTTCGTGGCGTACCTGGCCGCGCGCTCCCGCAACCGGGCCGTCGTCGACCCTGCCGCCTGTGCGCTGCTGCTGCACGACGTGGTGAAGGATCTTGCGTCGTCACTGACCGCGTTGCCCACCGGGGATCCCACGTTCCACGAGCACGCGCAGAACGCCATTGCGTCCGCCAAGGAGGCCCAGGTCACGCCCACGGATCTCCTCGGCGCGGCGGGCATGCTGGATGACTCGCGCTGCGAGCGGCTGACAGCGCTGGCCCGGCTGTACGGCGTGTACGAGACGCGCAAGCAGGAACGTGGGCTTGCCGACGCAGCCGACGCGCTCCCCGCCGCCGTGGAAGCGCTCTCCGACCGCGACGTCCCGGTGCCCTCCCACGTGGAGGTGCGCGGCCTGCTGGACATCACCCAGGCGCGACTGGTGTTCCTGCGGGCGCTCGCCCGTCGGGCGCGGGTGACCTTGCACCTGCCGCACGTCTCCGACCGTCCCACGCTGGGCGCGTACCTGGAGCCGGTGCTGCAGGCGTTGGAGGGGAGTGCGGCGGAAGGTCTCGTCGTGGAGCACCATCCGCTGGGGGAGCCGGGTGGCGCCATGAGCGCGCTGGCCGACGCGCTGTTCACGCCCGGCACCGCCCCGTCCGCGCCCGCCGTGGTGGCCGCGCTTCCCGACGTGCGCTCCGAGGCGGAAGCGGTGGCGGACTGGTGTCTGCGCCAGCTGCAGGCGGGGAGCCGTCCGCAGGACCTCGCCGTGATCGTGCGTCGTCCGTCGGAGCGGGATGCGCTGCTCGTCGACGCGCTGGCCGCGCGCGGTCTGGTGCTGTGGCGACGCAAGCTGGACCTCCGGCAGTGCGCCTTTGCCCGCGGCGTCACCCGCCTGTTGCGCGCGGCCGAGGGGCGCATCCACGTGCAGGAGCTGGAGTCGCTGGCCGAGCTGGCGGGGGCCATGCCGTCGGTGGCGAGAGCGTTTGCCACGCGCCTTGCGCCGCAGATGCGGGCCGCCGGTCAGTCCGGTCGTGCCGCGGAGGTGCTCGCGCGTCACGCCGAGGGACACCCGGAGATCATGCCGCTGGCACTGGCGCTGCGCGCGTTGGCGGAGGTGGCGCCGGTGGAGGAGCACGCGCGCCGCCTCGACGACGCGTTGCTGATGCTGCGTGGCTTGCGCAGCGTGACCGCGCCCACCTCGTCGCTGGCCCAGGCGGCCATGGAGCAGGACGTGCTGGCCCGCAACGCGCTCGACGAGGGCTTGCGCGCGCTGCAGACCTCCGCTCGACGGGCGGGCCACGGGCAGATGGCGCGTGTGGTGTTCGCCAGCCACGTGGAGGCCATGTTTGCCGCGGTGCCGGTGGCGCCTCCCGCGCACGGAATCGAGCTGTGCAGCGCGCCCGACGTGGCGGGGCGGCGTTTCTCGTCGGTGGCGGTGATGGGGATGGCGGATGGGATCTTCCCGGAGCCCACCTCGCTCTACCCGCTGCTCAGCGACGAGGACCGTCACGCGCTCAACAAGGTGCTCGGTCGCGCCGCGTTCCGCACCGAGGACGGTGAGGGAGCCCTGCGCGCGCCGCCGCGGGATCGCCTGGAGCCGTTGCTCTTCGCGCTCGCCGTGGGATCGGCCGCGCAGTCCCTGCTGGTGACGACGTCGGAGAACGCGCTGGATGGACGGCAGCGGAGCGCCAGCCCGTTCTTCCTGGAGCTGCTGCGCACGCTGGGGCGCGCCGCTCCGGACCGACCGCCCTCCCCTGCCGGACGCATGACGCGTCGTCGGGCCGCGGGTGTGGCGGCACGACAGGCACAACCGGACGCGGAGCCGGAGCTGGTCCGTCGCACGCAGGCCATCCGCTCACGCTGGCGAAAACCCGACGGGGCGCACGGCGGCATCATCACCGGCGCGTTGGCGGCCCAGGTGGCCAGGCGGTACGGCGGAACGCGAGAGCATCCGACGTCGGCCACGTCGTTGGAGCGCTATGGGCGGTGTCCGTTCCTCGTCGTGGTGGACAACATGCTGGGCATCGCGCCCACCGAGCCCGCGGAGAATGCGCCGGGTGCGGACGTGCTCGGTGAGCTCGCGCACAAGGTGCTGGAGGATTACGTCCGCGACCGCCTGGGCCGTCCGCTGGAAGCGCCCACTCCCGACGAGAAACAGTGGATCCGCGCAAAGATCATGGAAGGACGCGGCAGCATGGGCGGCAACCCCGCCATCACCGAGGCCGTGCTCGAGACGCTGGCGGAACAGGTCATCCGGACCATCACCGAGATGGCGCACCGCCCCGTGCACGCAGGCGCGAAGCCGGTGGCGGTGGAGCACGGGTTCGGGTGGGGTGATGCGCCGTTCAGCGTCGAGCTCCCGGGGATGGACCCGCTGTTCGTGCGCGGGCGCATGGACCGCGTGGATGAGCTCGTCGACGGAACCATGGTGGCATGGGACTACAAGAGCGGCTCCGCGGCGCACAACGCGGACATGCTGTCGAATGCGTCGCTGGGCTACCACCACCTGCAGCTGCCGCTGTACCTCCTCGCGCTGCGTGCGGGCGGTGCGCCCGGCGCCATTGGCTACCTCTGGTCCATCCGCGACGGGCGGGCCACGTCGCCGTTCGGCTCACTCGGGCGCTTCTCCCTCGAGGAGGTGATGGTCGGGAGCCCTCAGCTCAAACACCCGGGCATGGAGCAGCGACTGGTGCAGATCACACACGGGTTGCGGGAGGGCAGGTTCCCCGTCGAGCCGGAGAAGGGCGCGTGCCGTTTCTGTGACCACTTCTCTGTCTGCCGGGTGCAGGAGACGCGCCCGCCGCCCGAGGATGACGAGGCCTTGCTCGACGACGAGGAAGGCGCATGAGCCTCACCTCCTACGCGCTCTCGCGCAGTCGCGCCGTGCGTGCCAGCGCCGGTACCGGCAAGACGCACACGTTGGTGGAGACGTACCTGGCGCTGCTCACCGGCACCGGCGGGCGCGAGCCGCTGCGTCCCTCCGCCATCCTCGCGCTGACGTTCACCGAGCGTGCCGCGGCGGAAATGAAGGAGCGCATCCTCTCGCGCTTGCGCGCGGTGGGGACGCCGGGCCCTGCGCGGGATGCATGGTTGCTGAGTGGGGGCTCGAACGCGCGCGTACGTGACAGCGGTGAGCTGTTGCGCCTGGAGCCGCTGCTCTTGGGCGCGCCCATTGGCACCTTCCACGGCTTCTGCGGACGACTGCTGCGGGAGCACGCCGCGGAGTGCGGCATTCCGCTTTCGCCGGAGATCCTCGACGAGGTGCAGTCCGCCCAGATGCTCTCCGAGGCCGCGCTGGAAGCCGTCACCACGGCCATGTCCGGCCCCAAGCGCGCGGACACGCTGAAACTCGCCGAGGCACTTCCGCTGCGCACCGGCCTGATGGAAGCGCTGGTGGGCGTGCATGACCGGCTGGGTGAGCGTGGTCTCACCGTGAAGCAGCTGGCCCTCCATCCCGGCATTCTCGACGAGGAGTACGCCCAGACGCGTGCCGCGCTGCCAGCCACCCTGCGCCGCTTGCGGATGACGCCGGGATTGACGCCCGCCGCGGTCACCAAGGGACGGGAGCTCGCGGAGATCGCCGACCGGATCGAGCGCGCGGAGGACGACGATGCGCTGCTCTTCGCGCTGAACGACGCGTTCCTCACCGTCGGGGGGAACTGGGGCGGTCCGTCGGTGGCGGAGACGCGCCGGGCCATGAGGGCGGCGGTGAGCCAGGTGGTCGCGGGGTGGGCGTGCAAGCGCTCACGAGAAGCGGGAACGCTGCTGCTGGACCTGCTCGCAGCGACGGAAGACTCGTACGCGCGGAGGAAGGCGGAAGCGGGCGCGTTGGACTTCTCCGACCTGCTCCGCGGCGCGCGCGATCTGCTTCGTCGACAACCCGGCGTGCGCAGGCGGGTGCAGGAACGCCTGGGCGCCGTTCTCGTCGACGAGATGCAGGACACGAGCCCCATCCAGGGTGAGCTGCTCGCGCTGCTGCTGGACCCGCGTGACGACCCGCCCACCAACATCCGTGACGCGCGCCCGATCGAGGGCCGGCTTCTCGTCGTGGGTGACCCCAAGCAGAGCATCTACGGCTTCCGCGGCGCCGACGCCACGCTGTTTGACGACGCGGTGGCCGCGCTCAAGGACAGCGGCGGCGAGGAAGCGGTGCTGCGGGAGAGCCGTCGCTCCACGACGACGATGGTCAACCTGCTCAACCACCTCTCCGCGGCGGCGCTGGGGGCCCGGTTTGCGGAGCATGACCGGCTGGTGGCCCTGAAAGAGGGCGGCCTGCCGCGTCCGGGTTGGTGGCTGCGCGCGCGCGTGACGCCGGAGATGGACGCGCATGAGCGTCGTGAGCAGGAGGCGCGACTGCTGGCGCAGCACATCCGGCTGCTGCTGTCCGGCCAGGGCGGGCTCTCCGAGCTGCGTCCCTCCGACGTGGCGATCCTGCTCCGCACCCGCACACAGGCCGAGATCTACCGCGCGGCGCTCTCCGGCGTGGGCGTGCCCGTGCGCGTGGGTCGGGGGGGATCGCTGCTCGGTCGTCCCGAGGTGCAGGACGCCATGGCGTTGCTCACGCTGCTCGCCGACCCGCAGGATGCGCATGCGTTGGCCATCGTGCTGCGCTCTCCGCTCGTCATGCTGCGGGATGAGGCGCTCATTGCGCTGAGCGTGGCCCATGAGAAACCCGCGCTCACCGTCGCGCGCGTGCTGCAGGGCGAGCTGCCGGAGCTGGCCAGGCAGACGTTCACCGTCGAGGAGACCGCCGCGCTCACGCGGTTGAAGGACGCGCTCGCGCCGCTTCGCGTGTGTGCCGCCAACCTGGACGCGGGCCAGGCCCTGGTGCACCTCTGGGACGCCCTCGACGGGTGGGCCATGCTGGAGCTCCACGACGACGGCGGCAGCCGCGTGGCCAACCTGCGCGCGTTGGAGGGATTGCTGCGCGGGCGCAGTGTGCCGGATGCCGTGAGGTTCATCCGGGAGGCGCGGCACGCGGGCGCGGATTTCCCGTTGGGCACGCCAGAGGGCACCGCCGAGCAGGTCACCATCCTCACCATGCACGAGGCCAAGGGCCTGGAGTACCGCGTGGTGGCACTGGCGGACCTGTGTGCGGCCCCGTGGCGTCGGCCGGCGCGCGTGGAATGGCATCACCGGCTGGGGCTGGCCATCCGCACGCATGACCACATCACCGGCGTCGTGAAGCGCAGTGAGGCGCGCACGCCCGCGCGGGACCTCCACGACGCACTCCGCAGCGACGGAGACCTGGAGACTGCGCGCCTGCTCTACGTGGCGCTCACGCGCGCCAAGGAGCTGCTGCTCTTTTCCGGTGAGCCCAAGCCCGGCGCCACGCCCGCACCGGACACCATGGCGGGTCGTTTGTTCCCGTCGCTGACGGAGGCGGTGTCGTTGGGTCTCGTCGAGGTGCTCGACCAGCCGCTCAGTCTTCCCGCCGCATCACCCGTGCGCGTGGTGCCGGAGGACATCCCGCTCGAGGTGGAACGTCCCTGGGAACGGACGCACATCGACGCCACGGCACTCGCCGACGCGATGAGCTGCCCGCGTCGCTTTGCACACCTGCACCTCACGCCCGCGCTCTCCGAACCGGTGCAACCCGACGAGATCTCCGCGCACGGGCAGGCCGCGGTGGCGCGCAGGATGGCCACGCTCGTCGAGCGCGCGTTCAGCGCGGTGGACCTGGGCGCGCTGGAGGGTGATGCGGCCCAGGAGATCCGTCACGCCCTTCGCAGCGTGGGCGCCGACGAGGGACTCGACGGAGGGCCCGCGCTCAAGCTGATGGAGCAGGAGGTGCTGGCGTTCTGGGACACCACGCTGGGGCGTGCGCTCCGTGGCGTTCCCGCCGATCACATCTGGCGCCAGCTCCCCGGTGTGCTCGACCTGGGACCGGTGAGCGTGACGGCGACGCCGGAGCTGGTGGTGGCGGGCACGCAGGGTGAGCCGTGGATGGTGATCCACGTGGTCCGAACCGGCGCGAAGGCGCCGCAGGCGCACCACGAGGCGCTGCTGGACCTGCATGCGTTGATGATCGCGCGGGCGACCGGGGCCACGTCGGTGAATGCGATTCTCGCGTACCTGCGTGAGCCCCCGTCGCGCGTGTTCGCCCGTCGGTTGGGGCCGGCGGAGCTGGAGGCGGTGGCGGCGCGCGCGCTGAACACGCTGGGGGCCATGACGTCGGTGCGCAAGCAGCCGCTGCCGGTGCTGCAGCCGCGCGCGCGGTGCCTGGAGCTGGGGTGCGGGTTCGTGGAGCTGTGTCACGTGCCGGAGGTGGTTCCCGTCGAGGAGCACGAGCCGGCCGAAGTGGAAGCGTGAAGCCCGAGGCAAAGCGGTACTTCATACCGCAGTCCGAAAGTGCCGGACCCTCCCGACGGGAGCACCGAACCGGCAC
>JBFMGU010000439.1:0-4426 GCA_040752415.1 Myxococcota bacterium | reverse complement strand
GGGGTGGCCCTCGAGCAGGTCTTCAAGCATGATACTTCGCCAGGTATCATGAATGAGGCCCCCCCTGAAGGGCCCCCCGGGCCGCCCGGCCTTCCGCGAGCCCGCCGTCACGCCCCAACCCCACGCCTTTGGGAGAACGACGACCGTACGTTCCAGGCACGTCCGAGGGTGCCGCCCCGGAGGCCTCGCGCTACCTCCCGGTGCGCAGCGCTGTCGACGTCGACCCGCGTGAACGACGACGAGGACAGCGCCGCAAATCATGGGAGGAAGCATGGGCACGCGAGGATGGGTTGCGTCGGCGTTGGTGGGCCTGGCGTTGGTGGCGATGTCCCTGGGCTGGGACAGGCAGGCCCACGGTCAACAGGATCAGGGCGGGATGCAGCAGCGCGCTCCGGTGGAGCAGATGGCGGTGTTCGTGCACGGCTTCCACGTGGGTGCCTGCGACACCGCGATGCAGGAGCCCGCCTACCACTACTGCAACCCCGTGCGTCCGGACTTCATCCAGTGCTTCGTCTATGACGGTGACGGCGCGGGGGCGAACCTGATTGGCGTCGAGCACATCGTCAGCCGGGACATCTTCATGGGGCTGCCACCGGAGGAGCAGGTGCTGTGGCACGCGCACAACTACGAGGTGAAGTCCGGCATGCTCACCGCGCCCGGCCTCTCCGACACCGACGAGCTGGCGCTCATGACCGGGCTCATCACCACCTTCGGGAAGACCTGGCACGTCTGGCACCCCGGCATGCAGGAGCACCCGCTGGGCAGCGCCAGCCTCATGAAGGCCTTCACCGCCGACGGCCAGATCCGCCCCGAGCTCATCGCGGAGCGCGACGCCAAGTTCGGCGTGGACGTGGAGCAGCTCAAGGCCAAGCGCGCCGGCATCCCCGACCCCGGCGCCCCGACCATCACGGTGGGCGCCCCCGTCGCCGCGTTCCCCGGCTGCGACGTGGACAACCTCGGCGCGCCCTTCCAGTGACCCGCGCGTTGTAGGCCCGCATCCCACAGGGCGACGATGTTGGCGCCGGGCCGGGGGAGCACTGTAGCTTGCGCCGCATGCCGGCCACCTCCACGGCGTCGTCGAGAAAAGCCCCTGCGCGCACGCTGGATGCCCCCGCGGCGTCGGCGGCGGAGGCGCTGTGGAAGGAGGCGCGTCGACGGGGCGCACTGAAGCTGAAGGGTGTCTCCGGCAATGAGGGCCTGCGCACGTTGGAGCTCGCCGCGGGCAAGCAGCTCTTGCAGCTCCGCGTGGCCCATCCCCGACGAGCAGGTTGGCTGGCCGCCGAGGCGTGGGCGCTGGGATACCTGGCGGAGGCGGGGCTGGCGCCGAGCCTGGTGGCCAGCAGCGCGGGCACGCCACACCTGCCCCGACCCCATCACCTGCTCGAGCTGCCCGGCGGCACGCCGCTGACCGGCACGCTGGAGAAGGCGCACGCGGTGGCGGTGGGCGCGCTGATCGGCCGCCTCCACGACGAGACGGGAGTGGCCCTGCGCCTGCGCGCGCCCCAGGCCCGTCCCACCTCCCTGATGGCCACCTTCCAGGCCCTCTCCGACGACCTCAAGACCTACCTGGCCCGTCGGGAGAAGGACGGCCTGCCCCAGGACCTCCTCACGCTCAGCCTCTCCGACCTGATCCGCGCGCTGCGTCGCTACGTGGTGGCCGCGGAGCACCACTTCCTGCCGCCGCCGCCGCGGGTGCTGTGTCACGGCGCATTGGAGCCCGCGCGCATCCTGGCGGGGCCGCGCGGGAGCCTTTGCCTGTGGGGCTTTGAGCACGCCCACTCCGGCGACGGCGCCGCCGACCTGGCCCAGCTGTGTGAACGCGCCGCGCTCTCCGACGCCGCCACGCTGGCCCTGGTGGAGGGCTACCAGTCCAGCCGCGGTCGTCGGGACGTGCTGCTCATCCCGCGCCTGTGCGCGCTGCGGGTGCTGTTCCGGCTGCGTCGCGCGGTGGACAGCCTGCGCGCGCTGCAGGACCTGGTGGACCTCATGGACGACGGGCTGGCCGGGCGCGAGGCCGAGGTGGATGCCGCGCTGCAGGCCGCGCGCGAGCACCTGCGCCTGGCGGTCAACGGCCTCATGGACTTCACCGGTCCGGCGCGGCCGCTCAGCGCCCCGGAGGTGGAGGGTCTGGGCGCGCTGGTGGGGCTGGAGGAGCTGCAGCTGCGCGGTCGCAGGCCGCTGGTGGCCATTGAGGGACCGCCGTACACGGGCAAGACGCCGCTGGCCCAGGAGCTGGCCGCGCGCCTGCGCGTGCCGTGGATTGGCGTGGCGGCGCTCTTCCGCGGCGCGGCGGGCGCGGCGGCGCGCGCGGGTAGACCGGATGCCACGGGGCTGGTGGCGGCGCTGGAGGGGCTGCAGGTGGTGCGCACCGCAGCGGGCCTGGAGGTGAAGGCCGAGGGCGGCGAGGTGGTGGGCTCGCGTCCGCCCGAGGGCGAGCTGCGCATCCCCGACGAGCTCTCGCACGCCCCCGAGGTGCAACGCGCCCTGCGCGCGCTGGTGCAGCGGGTGGCGGCCGAGGGCGGCGTGGTGGAGGGCGCGGCGCTGGAGGGGCTGTTGCCGGCGGGGACGCGACGCTTTGTGCTGTGGGCCTCGCCCGAGGTCCGGGCGGCGCGGCGGGAGGCGCACCTGGAGTCGCTGCCGCCCCAGGCCGCGGAGGCCCGTCGTGGGGAGCCCGACCCGCTGGAGGGCTCCGCCCCCACCCCGCCCGCCGCGCCGCCCGGGGCCGTGGTGGTCGACGGCAGCCAGCTCAGCGTCAGCCAGCAGGTCCGCACCATCCTGCGCACCCTCACCGGCACCCCCCCCGGCGACGACCTCACCGGCCGCCCCGTCCTCTTCTCGTGAAAGACCCCGGTTTCCCGGGTGGTTTTCGCGCCGGCGGGCGGGGCCTTGGCCGGGAGCGTCATGACGGGGGGAGGCCCGGCGCGGGGCGCGTTTGACACCGTACCCCCCGCCCCCGTAAGCCCCCTGTGGCGACGGGGTTCCGCTCGTCAGGACCCCTCCCGTACCGACGTCAGACCTTCCTCCGGAGCGCCGGGCAAGTTGGCGCGCCGGTGCGTTCCTGGAGCCACCCGTGGCTGCGCCCCCGGTCTACCTCATCCGCGACGCCTGTTCCGACGACCTCAAGGGCATCAAGCGCCTGGCGGCCATCCTCAACACGGTGAACCTGCCGGACGACCCCAAGGTGCTGCGTCGCATCCTGGAGAAGAGCCAGGACAGCTTCAGCCGCAAGATCAAGGACCCCCTGGAGCGCGAGTACCTGTTCGTGATGGAGGACCCCGGCAGCGGCGAGATCATCGGCACCAGCCAGGTCATCGCCCAGCACGGCACGCGCGAGGCGCCGCACATCTTCTTCGACGTCATTGACGACGAGCGCTACAGCGGCACGCTGGACCGGCACTTCCGTCACAGGGTGTTGCGCCTGGGACTGAACTACGACGGGCCCACGGAGATTGGCGGCCTGGTGCTGGACCCCAAGTACCGCGGCGCGCCGGGGCGCCTGGGCAAGCAACTGAGCTTTGTGCGCTTCCTGTTCATGGGCATGCACCCGAGCTGGTTCCGTCAGCGCGTGCTGGCGGAGCTGCTCCCGCCGCTGCTGCCCGACGGTCGCAGCATCCTGTGGGAGAGCCTGGGGGCCAAGTTCACCGGGCTGACCTACCAGGAGGCGGACCTCATCTCCAAGGAGAACAAGGAGTTCATCAAGGGCCTGTTCCCCACCGACGCCATCTACCTGACCCTGCTGCCCAAGAAGGTGCAGGCGGTGGTGGGGGAGGTGGGGCCGGACACGCGCGGCGTGAAGAAGATGCTGGAGGGGATTGGCTTCCAGTACATGGACCGCGTGGACCCGTTTGACGGCGGGCCGCACTTCGAGGCGGACGTGGCGCGGGTGACGCCGGTGCGGGAGACGCGCTTCTACAACGTGGAGTTCTCCGACGAGCAGAGCGTGCGCGAGAGCGCCGGCGCCGGCGGGGAGGGGCTGGTGGGCTACCAGAACAAGAAGGGCCGCTTCCGTTGCGCGCAGATGCCGTACCGCGACGGAAAGAAGGGCACCATCGTGCTGCCGCACTGGGCGGAGAAGGTGCTGGACATCGACGACAGCGACGAGGTGGCGCTGTGTCCCATGGTCCGCCAGGTCCGGATGTGAGGCCGGTTTCCCGGTCAATGGTGGAATGCCGCTTCCACCGCTGAGCCGCTTCAAAGTCCACAGCATTCCAGGGCGTAAGCCCCGTCGAGCAGAGCCCTCCGGGGCTTCTTCCGGTGAAGAGCCGCAGCGCGGTCGGCGTCGTCGTCGACACACTTCAACATGGCCCGCCAGGTCCGGGTGTGAGGCCGGTCTTCCCGGTCAACTGTGGACTGCCGCTTCCACCGCTGAGCCGCTTCAAAGTCCACAGCATTCCAGGAGCGTAAGCCCCGTCGAGCGGAGCTCTCC
>JBFMGU010000438.1:0-4493 GCA_040752415.1 Myxococcota bacterium | reverse complement strand
GTGGTGGGCGCGCGTGGGGCGGAAGCAGTGGCCGGTGGTGGTGGCGGTGGGGCTGCTCTGCGTCGTGGTGGCGGCGCTGTGGCTGAGCGGATTCAAGCGCACGTTCTACAGCATGTGGGACGACCACAACGGCTACCTCCCGCTCTCCATCCAGCTGCTGCAACGCGGTGATCTCATCCATCCCTTCTCCATCCGTCGCATGCATGCGTACGGCGGCCAGACCTACCTGGACGCGCTGGCGCTGCTCCGCTTCGACGTCATGCAGCTGCACGGCGTGGACATGGGCCTGGCGCTGGCGTGGGTGGCGCTGTTGCTGGTGGGAAGCTGGCGGTATTGGCGTCCGCGGCGACGCTGGTTGCTCCCGGTGGCGCTCGCCTTCGTCCTGGTCATCCAGCACACCCGCCCCAACCTCTCCAGCCTGATGACGGGGGTGGTGGCGCTGCTGGGCCTGCTGCGCACGCTGCAGTGGCTCTGGCCGCGACATCTCGCCGGTCCGCGCGCGGCGCTGCTCCTGGCGCTGGTGGTGACGCAGGCCGCGCTGTTGCGCGTGAGCTACGTCCCCGCGGCGGGCCTGATGGTGCTGCTGGCGTACCTGTCCCGACGTCGCGTGCGCGAGCTGCTGATGCTTGGCGGGGTCTGCACGGTGCTGCTGGTGCCGTGGGCCATCTCGCTGTGGCAGTCGAGCGGGACGCCGCTCTTCCCGGTGTTCAAGGGCCATCTCACCTCGCGCACCAACAACTTCGACCTCTACCGCTTCGGGAGCGCGCTCTGGGACTGGTACCTGCTCGTGTTCCGCAGCGACCAGACCATCTCCGTCTACGCCAAGCTCTCCCTGCTCCTCGCCGCGCCGCTCGTGTTGCGCACCCGACCGCGCCTCCGTCCCGAGCACCTGGCGTGGATGGCGTGCCTGGCCACGTATCTCTTCTCCATTGCGCGCTACCACCACAGCGACCAGGGCCACATGGACCGCTACAACATGCCCTTCGTGTGCGTGGCGTCGTTGGCGGTGCTGTTGGCGGTGGCGCGCTCCCGCTCGTCGCTGAGCACGCGCGTGGCGCTGGCGTTGGCGCTGGTGGCGGGTGCGGCGCAGCTCAGCAAGAGCGGCACGAACCTGAAGTACATCCAGGAGGCGCTGGCCTTCCTCCCCAAGCGCTGCGCGGCGGGTCCCACGCGGGCGGAGCCGTTGTACGCGCGATTGCAGGCCGCGGTGCCGGCCGGTGCTCCCGTGGTGGCCATGGTGGAGTACCCGTGGATGCTGGACGCCGCGCGCAACAAGGTGCTGTTCCTGGATTCGCTGGGGTTTGCCGCACCGCCGCCCGGCATCCCGTTTGATGACGGACCCGACGCCATCCGCGCCTACTTCCGCGGTCTGGGGTTGCGTTACATGGTGGCGGTGGACCCGGAGAGCGCGCGGTGGCGCAGCAGCTTCTACGGCGTGGCCACGTGGGAGCAGGCCATCCGCAGCGGCCAGGAGCACATCCGCCACGACGTGGAGCTGCAACTCCAGGCCGCGCACGTGATGAAGAAGCTCATCGACACCTCCACGGTGCTGGAGCGCGTCAACGACGTGGCCGTGCTGGACTTCGGGGAGTGATCAGGACTTCTCGGCCGCCTCGGCGTACATGGCCTCGGCAATGCGGTGGGAGCTGCCTTCCAGGCGCATGATGGCGTTCTTGATGACCTCGCCGTCGCCGCCTTCCAGCGCCTGCCGCAGGTTCTCCATGTCCGACTTGATCTCCGCCACGTCGTCGGGGCCGAGCACGTGGCCGTACTCCTCCAGGCTCTTCTCCGTGGTGTAGAGCAGACCGTCGGCGTTGTTGCGCAGGTCCGCCAGCGCCTTCTTGCGCGCGTCATCCTCCTTGGCGGCCTCCGCGGAGGCGATCATGGCCTTGATTTCCGCCTCGGACAGACCGGACGACGAGGTGATGCGGACGTTCTGCGCCTTGCCGGTGCCCAGGTCCTTGGCGCTCACGTGGACGATGCCGTTGGCGTCGATGTCGAAGGAGACCTCGATCTGCGGCACCCCACGCGGCGCGGGCGGGATGCCCACCAGCTCAAAGCGCGCCAGCGTCTTGTTGTCGCTGGCCATCTGACGCTCACCCTGCAGCACGTGCACGCTGACAATGGGCTGGTTGTCCGCCGCCGTGGAGAAGACCATGGCCTTCTTGCACGGGATGGTGGTGTTCTTCTCGATGATCTTGGTGAACACGCCGCCGGCGGTCTCCACGCCCAGGGAGAGCGGCGTGACGTCCAGGAGCAGCACGTTCTTGACCGCGCCGGTGAGCACCGCGCCCTGCACCGCCGCGCCCACGGCCACCACCTCGTCGGGGTTGACGCCCTTGTGCGCCTCGCGGCCAAAGAACTCCTTCACCTTGGCCTGGATGGCCGGCATGCGCGTCATGCCACCCACCAGGATCACCTCGTCAATCTTCTCCTTGGTGATGCCGGCGTCCTTGATGGCGGTGTCACAGGGCGGGATGGAGCGGTCCAGCAGGTCATGACACAGCTCCTCCAGCTCCGCGCGCGTCATGGAACGCGTCAGGTGCTTGGGGCCGGTCTTGTCCGCGCAGATGAACGGCAGGTTGATGTCCGTCTCCATGGAGGAGCTGAGCTCATGCTTGGCCTTCTCGGCCGCCTCCTTGAGACGCTGCAGCGCCATCTTGTCCTTGCGCAGGTCAATGTTGTGCGTGCCCTGGAACTCGTCGGCCAGCTTGTTGATGATCTTGTTGTCCCAGTCCTCACCGCCCAGGTACGTGTCGCCGTTGGTGGCCTTCACCTCGAACACACCTTCGTGCAGCTCGAGGATGCTCACGTCGAACGTGCCGCCGCCCATGTCATAGACGGCCACGATCATGTCCTTCTTGCCCTTCTGGTCGAAGCCGTAGGCAAGCGCGGCGGCGGTGGGCTCGTTGATGATGCGCTGGACGTTGAGGCCGGCAATGCGACCGGCGTCCTTGGTGGCCTGGCGCTGGCTGTCATTGAAGTACGCCGGCACGGTGACCACCGCCTCGGTGACCTCCTCACCCAGGTAGTCCTCCGCGGTGGCCTTCATCTTGGCCAGGATCATCGCGGAGATTTCCGGCGGGCTGTACTTCTTGCCGCGGATTTCCACCCACGCGTCGCCGTTGTCGGCGCCCACCACCTTGTAGGGGACCACGCCCTTGGCGCGCTGGGTCTCGGGCGTGTCGAACTTGCGGCCCATGAGCCGCTTCACGGCAAAGATGGTGTTCTCCGGGTTGGTGACGGCCTGGCGCTTGGCAATCTGACCCACCAGGCGTTCCCCAGCCTCGGTGATGGCCACAATGGACGGCGTGGTCCGCGCGCCCTCCGCGTTGGGGATGACCACCGGCTCTCCGCCTTCCATGACGGCAACGCAGCTGTTGGTGGTCCCAAGGTCAATACCGATGATCTTCCCGCCCATGGCTTCAGCTCTCCCCCACCGTCGTCAACCCAACCCAACGAACCTGTGACTGCCCCGTGATGCCCGCGTTCATTCCCTGGGCCCCGCCACCACCACCAGCGCCGGCCGCAGCAGCCGGTCATGGTACAGGTAGCCCTTCTGGTGCTCCTCCACGACGGAGCCCGGCTTGACGTCCCCGGTGGCAGGAACCTGGGACACGGCTTCATGCTTGTTGGGATCAAACGCCTCACCCTTGCTGGTGAAGCTCACCACGCCCAGCTTGCGCAGCACCTCCGACATCTGCTTCTGCACCATGTTGATGCCGGTGATGACGGTGCGGGCGTCGTCGGGGAGCTTGCTGGCGTCCACGTGGACCAGCGCGCGCTCGAAGTTGTCCATGATGGGAAGCAGCTCCCGCACCACGTTCTGCGCGGCGAATTGGATGGTCTCCTGCTTCTCCTTCTGGACGCGCTTCTTGAAATTCTCGAACTCCGCCTGGATGCGGGCGCGGGCCTCCAGCAAGTCCTTGGCTTCCTTCTGCGTCTGCTTGAGGGCTTCCTGCGCCTCCTGCTTGCCCTTGATGAGCGCCTCGATGATGGCGTCCTGCGGACCCTTCTTCTGCGGCGCGGGCGCGGCGGGCTCGGGCGCGGCGGGAGCGGTCTCCACCTCGAGCGGGACCTCTCCGGCGGGCGCCTCGGCCACGGCCTCCCCGGCCTCCCCGGCGTCACCGGCCTTGCGCGCCTGCTCCAGCCTCTCGACGCTCTTGAGCGCCTCTTCCAGGGCGGAGTCCGGGACGCTGCTCTTGTAACCTTCGGGCTGCTTGGGCTCGGTCATGGGTGGGGATTCCGTCGCCGCGGGCGGTAGGTTGTCGCCCTATATCCCATGGCATCGGCGCGCAGCGCCACAATTCTTGCGAGCCCGCGGGGGGAAGACCTCCACGGATCCCCAGGGCTTCCCGCGCGGGGCCGGCCTCCCCTAGGGTTGCCCACATGACCCATGCGCGTGCCCACCTGACCGCCCTGCTGCCAGCCGCCGGGCTCCTGCTGGCCTGTCCGCCCTCCCCTCCCAGTGCGCCCGCGGCCCCCGCCGCCGC
>JBFMGU010000437.1:0-4701 GCA_040752415.1 Myxococcota bacterium | reverse complement strand
GGTCACCGGTGTTGCGGACGAAGAAGATGAAGCGCTCGAGCACGACCGTCATGCTCACCACGCTGAGGGCCACCATGCCCCACATCACCCAGGTGCTTGCGCCACTGAGCGACAACCTGACCATCCACTCCGTGATATCCATTCGGTCCTCGGAAAAACGAGAAGGGTTCCGGGTGTCTGCATGCTCCAGGCCACCCTGTCGCTGGGGGCCCGGGCCGCGCGGTTGATAGCAACGGAAGGCTTTCCGTCAAGGACCGCGGTTGCATTTCGGTGACCTCGTGCCCTGGCTCACACCAGGCCTCATCTGCGAAAAACGGGGCAACCATGAACCACGGCACAACCTTTCTTCCCCTCGAGCGGCGGCTGATCCACCTGGAGGAGGCGCCCACGCGAGCGCTGCCCCTGTTAACGGCCGTTCACGCCCGATGTGGCGCGGGTGACGGGGTTGTCACGGATCGCGTGGCGGGAGCGTTCCTGAAGCTGGCGGCGCGGGAGCCCTCGGTGGCGGCGGAGATCCGGGGCGCGCTGGGGCGCATTCCCCCCGACGGAGAAACGCTGCTGCAGATGGCGTGGGAGCTGGAGCGCACCGCGCTGGAGGCCACCGACCCGGTCACCGCCGAGACGCCCCCGCCCACCACGCCGGCGCTCGGCTCCCCGACGATGGAGAACACCAGCCTCGAGGACGCGGCGCCCGCGCCGGGCACGGTGGACGAGAACGGCGCACTGTTTGCGGAGGGGAGCACCACGCCGCTGACGCCGGGCAGCGTGGAGATGGCGCAGGCGCTGGAGGCCATGGCGCTGGCGTTGGAGGAAGGCGCGGGCTGGCCGCGCGGCGCCTCCGACTCGACGGGACGCGAGCGCCTGCTGGCGCGGCTGGAGGAGGCGGTGGCCAGCGGGCTGGGGCAGGACCTCTCCGAGGGAGCACCGCCCCTGCACGCGGTCCGGCTGCGCGTCTCGGCGAGCGCGGTGGCCAGCGTGATGGCGCACCGGGACCCGGAGGACGCGTTGCGACAGCGGGCTGCGGGCCTTTTGGCGCACCTGGTGATGGGCGAGCCGCGACGGAGCGTGCGCGCGGCGCTGGCGGCCAACCTGTGCGCGCTCCCCGACGTGCCGGAGGACGCGGGCGAGCTGGCGCTGGAGGCCACCGGCGAGCTGATGCCCAAGAGCCCACCGTACGACGCGTGGGAGCCGCACAAGGATCCCAGTGAGCCGCTGCTGGTGCGGCACCACGTCTACGCGCCGGAATACCGGCAGGTGAAGGACGCGTACGAGGCGGCGGGCTACGTGCGCATCCATGAGCGTCCGCTGCAGCTGCGTCGGGATTTCCCGGGTGCGCGCAGCGTGGTGGTGGAGCTGCGACGGGTGCAGGCCGCGGTGGTGCTGGCCGAGGAGCACGCGCCGTTCGAGGTGTTGATCCTGGGCGGGCTGGCGCTGGCGGTGGAGACGGTGAAGCCGCCGGGCTACCCGCGCGTGGTGATGGCCACCTACCGTCGGGATCCGTTCGGGGTGCCGCGCCTGGCGGAGCGTTTTCCGGGTGATCACCTCGTCGCCAGCGCGCGCGGGGACCGGCCGCTCGACGACATGGCCATGGTGCTGGCGCTGCTGGAGGGCCTGGCGCTGCGGGAGCCTTACGCGCTCATCAAGGTGCGTAGTCGCGACGCGGCGCCGCTGCTCACCAACCGCACGCTCTGGCCACATGAGCCGGGAGCGCTGCGCGCGGCGGGAGGAGCGCCAGCCCCCTTTGGCTCCGACCCGGCAGCACTGTTGGAGCACCGCATGACGTGGGCGCTGCCGCGTTCTTCCCGTCGGCCCTCGGACCTGCGCTGGAAGAACGACGCCGCGGACACGACGAGCTACCTGGCGCTGGAGGTGGCAGTGGCGCTGGCCAGCGCGGTGCTGCACCCGCCCGAGGACCTGCCGGTGCTGGAGCCGGGTGGTTTCCACGAGGGCATGCCCGACGTGGACGTGCAGACCGGGGCGGCGCTGTGGCGCGTCAGCGTGACGCGGGGATTGTGCGGCCAGAGCGAGGAGGCGCTGGGCGCGCTGGTGACGCTGCATGCCCATGCGCGGCGCGCGCAGATCTCACTCAAGAAGAGCGCGCGGATGAGCCTCTTCCTCGGCGCCATGCGAGCCGCGCAGATTGCCACGCTGCAGTGCTCGGCGTTGGACCACGCGCGGGAGGTGGTGCACAGCGTCTTGCGCCATGCCGCGCTGCCCGCGGCGTTGACCATGGATGAGCTGCTGGAAGCGTCGCGTCAGCCGGCGGCGCTGGAGAAGCTGCTCGCCACGCACGCGAAGTGGCTGGAGGGCTGAGCCGATCGTCGTCGGGGGGGACTCAGCTCTCCTCGTCCACCGGCGTATCCGGGATGGTCACGTTGGTGACGTCCATGGGCGTGTTGAAGAAGCCCTCCGTCGTCACTTCCGGCCCCGGCTGCCCCAGGGAGCCTTCCCCCGCCTCCCCCGGCCTTGGCCAGAGGAACGTGTACTCCGTGGCGCGCCGTCCCCACGCTTCCAGCGCGCGCGTCAGGTCGGCCTCATCCTCGACGGGAAACGCATCCCGGTCCCCCGCCACCTTGCGCAGCGTCCGCCCCGCGGCCCCCAGGCAGCTGAGCAGCTCCGGCTCGGTGGCGGTGCGCAGCATGACGGTGAGCACCTCGCGCTGGAACGCGGCGGGCCAGTGCACCGTGCACAAGGGCCCCTGCAGCGGCGACTCCAGCTCATCCTTCGACGAGAAAACCGGGGTGCGGATGGGCAGCGCGCACATGGCCGCCCCCGACTCCCGCGCCGACGCCACCAGCTCCACCACGCGCGCCGTGGGACAGAGCGCGGTCAGCCCATGGTGCACCACCACCACGTCCACGCCGTCGGGGAGCTCGGCGAGGGCGGCCAGCACGCTCTGCCGCTCGTCGGCCTTGGGAGCCAGGATCTTCTCCAGCTCTCCCAGCCCGAAGCGGTCGGCCTCGCGCTTGAGCGCCTCGTGGATGGCCGGCGGGGCCACCGCCACCGCGTGCACGTCCTCCCGTGGCACCAGCACCGCGCCCAGCGCCCGCAACGCCACCGGCGCGCCCAGCAACGGGGCCAGCGCCGCATCCCCCTTGCCCGCGGGGATCAGGATGATTGCGCCCAGGCTCATGTCACCTCCATCCAGACCCTCCCGACTCTAGTCCCGCCCTCCCACCCAAAGCCCCTTTTTGGCCGCCTGTGCTAACCAGCCCTCCCCCGCCCCTGAGGATCCGCGGGGTGCACGAGGTCTAGCCGTGAGCGCCATGAAGGTCCCCTTCTACCTGCACCACCTGGGTGACGCCGAGAAGCACGCCATCGTCGAGGCGCTGGGCGACCCCATCCTGTCCACCGGCGCGCGCGTCAAGGACTTCGAGGAGCGGTTTGCCCGCTTCGTCGGCGCGCCGCACGCGCTGGGCGTCACCCACTGCACCGCTGCGCTGCACGCCTGCCTGCTGGCCGCCGGAATCGGCGAGGGTGACGAGGTCATTGTCCCGCCGCTCACCTTCATTGCCACCGCCAACGCGGTGCTGCACTGCGGCGGCAAACCCGTCTTCGCCGACGTGGACCGGGACACCGGCAACCTCTCCCCCGACGCGGTGGCCGCCGCCATCACGCCGCGCACCCGCGCCATCATCCCGGTGCATCTGTACGGCACCCCCGCCGAGCACGACGCCTTCGCGGCGCTGGCGCGCCAGCACAACCTCACCCTGATCTACGACGCCGCGCACTGCGTGGAGGGTCAGTACCGGGGCCGCCGCATCGGCGAGTTGGGCGACTTCACCTGCTACAGCTTCTACGCCACCAAGAACCTCACCTGCGGGGAAGGCGGCGCCATCACGTTGAAGGATGAGGCCACGCTGGAGCGGCTGCGTCGACTCACGCTGCACGGGATGACCAGCGGCGGCGCCTCCCGCTTCCAGGGCGCGTACAAGCACTGGGACATGGTGGAGCTGGGCTGGAAGTACAACCTCCCCAACGTGCTGGCCGCGCTGCTCATCCCCCAGCTGGAGCGCCTGCCGGGCCTGCTGGAGCAGCGCGAGGCCATCTGCCGCCAGTACGAGGAGGCCTTTGCCGGCCTGGGCTACCTGCGCACGCTCAAGGTGCCCGCGCACGTGCGCAGCGCGCGCCACCTCTTCACCGTGGTGTTCGACCCCGCGGTGCGCGACGAGGCCATCCGCCAGCTCAACGCCGCGGGGATTGGCATCACCGTCAACTACCGGCCGGTGCACCTCACGCAGTACTACCGCGAGGCGCTCGGCTACCGGGAAGGCATGTATCCCCACGCGGAGGCCATTGGCGGCGGGACGGTGAGCCTGCCGCTGTACCCGCGGATGAGCCCGGAGCAGGTCCAGACCGTCATCAGCGCGGTGCGCGCGCTCCGCTTGTGAGGGAAAGAGGGGCGGGCCCTGCCAGGTTGGAGGGCACCGCCAGCACGGAGAGGGCCACCGCCCCCGACGTCAGCGACGCTTGTTCTGGTAGCAGTTGCGGCAATACACCGGGCGCCCGGGGGCCGGCTCGAAGGGCACGGTGGTGTTGGCACCGCACTCGGAGCACTTGACCTCGAAGCGTGGCCGGTTGCCGCCGCGGTCGCCACCGCCGCCGTAGGAGTTGCCGTAGTCGGAGTCCCGCGGACGGAAGGTGCGCGCCGGCTTCTCCTGCACCTCGATGGACGGGCTGTAACGCTGGCGTGGACCACCA
>JBFMGU010000436.1:0-4898 GCA_040752415.1 Myxococcota bacterium | reverse complement strand
CCCAGGCCCACCATGAGACCACCACCTCCGCCCGGCAGCGACGACGTGGTGCTGTTGGAGCGCAGCAGATAGTCCACGCCACCGCTGATGGAGAGGAAGCTCGTCAGCTCGTACCGCAGGTCACTGCGGGCGCCAAAGATTGCGGTGACACCGTCGCTGTTGAGGCTAAGCGCGCCGCCACCCATGCCTGTGGTCTGCTCATCCACGCCGCCATAGAGCTGGACGTGATTCCTGAGCCGCGGTGCAATGCGCCAATCCCACGTGCCCACCAGGCGGTGAAACCGGGTGGCGCTGGTGATTCCCACGCCGCTGCCGTCGGCGTTGCCGCCCACCAGGAGCTTCAGGGAGTCCTCACTGCCAAACGCCATCACGGAGAACTTGTGCGCGGCCAGCGGCCAGTATTCCGCCTTGAGCTGGTAGTCCTGGTACACCGGCGCCAGCGTGAGCGCCCCCGTCCCCGACGGGAGGAACAGGTCCAACGCCACCGGGATGATCGTGTCTATGTAGGATCTTCGTGCCGCAAAGCCGAACGTGACGCGACGGGGATCCGGCTGGTTGCTGTCCACCGGCTCGCCCCAGAACGTGACCGGGACGCCCAAAAAGACACTGGTCTGCATCAGGTCCACGGACGCGGCGCCCTTGAACCCGTCAAAAGCAAGCTTGCGCGATTTGACGTCGACCACGCCCGCGGTTGCGCGGCCATAGCGGGAACCAAATCCGCCCGGCTGGAACTCAATGTCCTCCAGGAAATTCGCGTTGACCACGGAGGTGAGCCCACCAAAATGGTAGAGCTGCGGAATCTGGACACCGTCAATGTAGACCGCGGTGCTGGCGGGACTGGCGCCCCGCACCAGCAACTGACCGCCCAACGCGGGCGCGCGCGCCAGGCCGGGGAGATTCTCAATCACGCGCAGCGGGTCGCCAAAGGTGCCGGGAACCTCGCTCACCTCCCCGCGGGAGAGCGAGATGCGGTTGACCTCCTTGGACGGCCGGCGGTCCCGCACCACCGTTTCGAATTTGTTGTAGCTGGAACGCGGCAAGTAATAGACCGCCTCCACAAGCTGGTTGACCTGGAACTCCTCCACCGTCTGGTAACGCTCGTGATTGGTGGCGGAGATGTGCACCGTGTGCGTGCCCGCCGGGACGTCCTGGAGGAAGAAGCGCCCGTCAGCGGATGTGTTGGCCAGCAGGTGGGTCCCGTCGTCCAGCTCCACGGCGATTTCCGCCTCCGGGAGCGCGTGCTTGGTACCTGACTCCCGCACAATGCCGCGGAAGAGCACCGGCGGCGTGGGAGGGGCCGGAGGGACTGTTGGGCCAGCGTCGGGAACCTCCAGGTCCGGCAGACCCGCGTCCGCGGTGGTAGGCACCGGGGGCGGCAATTCCGCCGGAGGTGGCGCCTTCTGGAGGACAAACACCTGCCGGTAATCCACCTGGATCGCCGTCGGCACGTCGTCCACTTCCGCCGGCTCAAACAGCAACTGCAGCGCCGCCGCCTGGGCCGCTTGGTCCAGGTCTGCTCCCGCCGACGACAAAACGTCCGCGGTGCTGACATGCCCATCCGCTTCAATCGTCAAGCGCAGGACCACCACCCCCGCGCGCCCCTCCTTGCGCGCGCCGTCGGGATATTCCGGGTCCACGCGCTTGAGGAGCTTGGGCGCCTTGGTCAGTCGTGGCGCCGCGCGCGGTTCCTCTTCCCGCTCACGCATGCCCGGTTGCTCGTTGTCAGCGTGGGCCAGGGAGCACGTCAGCAGCAGCACCCCCGCCACAATCACGGCGCGTGCGTTCATGGTGTGATTCTCCAGCGCGCACCGGCGCCCAACGCCCACCCCGGCTCCGGCCACGCACGCACGGACCCAAATACCTCCGCGTCAAAGCTCTCCGTCAGCCCCAGCGTGGCGGCGGTGTTCAGCGACAGCGCACAATTCGAATCGCGGTCTACCAGCGAGGCGAAGCCCGGACGCGCGCCGTCGGCAAATTCTACGTACTCGGTGGCGGTGCGATTGGCCGCGCACACGCCGGGAAACTTCAGCGCGCGCCAAGGCTTGTTGGGGCTGAAGTCCTGGGGAGTCACCAGTTCCGGCCGGACCACGGATGTGTCCCCCTGCAACAGGGCGCTCCACGTCGAGGTGGGGACGGCGTGCGCATAGGTCACCCCCAGCGTGAGGCCGAGGGCATCCAGGACGTCAAAATCCGCCTGGAGACTCAGTTGGTTGGCGGTCTGGGTGAAGATTCCGCCGGAGGGGGCTTCCAGCTTGGTGAGGCTGTGTTGCACCCGCTGCATGTTCCGCGCGGCGGTCTGGAGTCTCACGCGGCGATGCACCGGCACCTCCAAAGTCAGCGAGAGCACCGCGTCCGCGGACGGAATGACGTCTGGATTGAACCCGCGTGACTCACCGTTGCCCGGAAACAGGCGGACGCCCAGGTCCACCGCGTGAAGACCGGTCTCCAGTCCCACGCGTGGTCCCGGGGCAAAAGAGGAAGACAGCCGAAGCACCAAGGTGTCCGGCAGCAGCGCCGGTCCCGGCTGGATGCGCAACTCCAGGAAATCCGCGGGCGACAGGCGCAGGCCACCCTGGATGCGCGTCGGACCGCCGCCCACCATGCCCAGGCGTCCGTCGACCTCCAAGGTGAACATGCGATTGGTGGGCGGGCGCTGCGACAACGGCACCGGCGCGCCGAAAAGATGCGCGGCCAGGGAGTCCTCCGCCTCCGACACCGCGCGCGCCGCGCTACACCACAGCATGAGGACCCACGGAAGCCACGCCCTCACGACGTGGCCCGCCGCTTGGGAGCTTCCGTGCCGCGCCCCAAAAGGTACACACCACCCCAGGCACCGGTGACAAACCCGCCCAGGCCAACCCCCAGCAGCACCAGGGCAATGACCTGGGTGACACGCGCCTGCATCGTCGCTTGGTCGCGCTCAAACTGCGTGCCGGTGGCCTGCGCCTGCTGCACCCACAAGTACAACGCCACCATCTGCACCGCGCCCGCCAACATCACCACCGGCACCGACGCCGCTGCCACCGTCAATCCCATGGCGAGGCCCGCCTTGGCCCACCACTTTCGCTGGGGCTGCGGCCTTTCAACGGCAGCCTTGGGCGCGGCTTGTGCCATCGGCGCCGACGACGGAGCGTCCACAGCGGGCGGCGCTTGCGAGGCGAGAACCAGGATCACGAGGAACGCGCTCATGTCAGTCACCCCTGCGGCGGAAACGGGAAGGCGCCGTCGTGATGTGGGAACCCGCCGTCGTCGCCAGCGAACGCAGCGTCAAAGTCGGGAAATGCGCCGTCGGGAGGTGGGAAAGCCCCGTCGCCCACGGGGATGGGTCTGCCTCCGTCGGGGAATCGGCCGCCGTCGCCCATGAGGAACGCTGCGTCGCCCAGCTCCAGGGTGGCGCCAGCATCCTCCGCCAGTGGCAGGCAGACCTCATTGGAACAAGAGTAGGCGTCCGCGCAGTCCTCGTCGGATTGGCACCCGCGCTTGAGCGTGTTGAAATCCAGGAAGACGCTGCACGCTTCCAAAGCCAAAGGCGCCAGCAACAGCAAGCAGCGGAACATCACGACCGTTCCCCCGCCCAGGGAAGGTTCACAGGCAATGCCGCCACAAAGGCCAGTACCGCCAATGCGGCCAGCGCCAACGCGGCCACGCCCGCGGCGTCGGCGAACAGTGCCTTGTTCTGCCCGTCATTGAGCGCTTCCAGGTATCCCGTCCCAGATAGGCGCTGACTGGCGGGACGCGTTGCGTTGCAGGCGGTGACATTGGAAAGACACGCGTAATCCGTGACCGCCCACAGGCCCACACCCGCGGCCACTCCCGCGGCCGTCAATGCCCCCGCGCCGGCAACCCCAGAGACCAACAGCAGCTCCCAGCGGGCGGCCTCACCACGGCGGTGCGCACCAAGGAACTGACGCGCGCGCTCCGACGGCGAGGAACCGGTCTGTCGCGCTTCAGGTTGCCTCTGTGCCGCTGCGTCCGCGGGTGTCGCGAGCGCAAACAATAAGGTGACTGCAGCGAGCATGGTGCTCCCAGCGACGGGCACAAAGGAGGCGCCCCCCAAGGGAGTCGTTCGGCGGCGGGAAAAACTTCCATCCATTTTGTGGATCCCGCAAAAAGTGGATCCGAGTGTCGGGAGCCGAGGCCACGCGGCTTCAATCCCAAAGTCCGCAACAAACGCCGGCCCCGCGCGTTGCTTCACACCGGTGGGGCGCCCGAGCGGTTGAGCATCTGGTAAGCCTTCTGGGAAAGGTGCGCGGGGGCGACCGATTCGCGGGGGCGAGCCTTGATATTTGAGCAGAGGAAGGGCTCTGCGGGAACATCACGAGGCTCAGGGTGGCTCGTCCGTTCATTTGGCAAAAGCGCGCGCGCCACCGATGGGCTCGATGTCGGTTGGGTGTTGCGGGAGCGTCAGGCGCAAAGGGTCATGCCGCCGTTTCGGGCGGCCCGCGGCTCAATCCTGAAGAGCCCTCCCCCATGTGCGCCAGGTAGCGCGCGACCTCGTCAGGGTCCGTGATTTCGGCGAGCGCCGCCAATGTCGCCCCGCTCTTGCTGCAGGTGAGCGCGTCAATGTCCCACACCCGCTTCATCAGCGTTGCCCACGCCACGCGGTGCGCCACGGCTGGATTCGGTGTGCCGTCGTCGCTGGCCTGGCAGCGCTTTCGATGGGTCGGCGTGGGTACCATTAAAGAAAATACGAGGCTACACGCGGAGACGCAGCGCGCTGACCACTTTCGGATGCGGGTTCAATTCCCGCCGCCTCCATCCCGCGACAAGCACGGGTAGGAAGGGCAAGAGGGTGTGAGAATCCGGCACACTCCCTTGTGCTCCTTCTGTAGGGTGTTGGCGGGCGGCTCCGCTGGACACACGAGGGCAGTGGTGGAGGAGGAGCGGCGCACACGGCG
>JBFMGU010000435.1:0-4942 GCA_040752415.1 Myxococcota bacterium | reverse complement strand
CGACAAGCCCCTCAAGCCCGCCGAGGAGCCACCGCCCGCCGGCGACGCCAAGCCCGCCGAGCCCACGCCGTGAGCCTGGGCGTGAGGACATCATCCCTCTGACGGATGCCTCACGCGCTCGTGGTTCCGCCTCCGGTTGTCCTCGTCGCGGAAAGGCCGGTTTTCCCAGCAGATCCCCGTCCTTGCGCAGTGCGGCATCCGCGCCGCCACGGATGGGGAACCGTCCTACAAAAGGGTTGTCTACATCGGCGAGACCTCTTATAAGCGGCTGATTTTTTTGCGGTCCCGGCCCAGACGTTGCCAAGGAGACACCATGAAGCGCGTCATCCCATTGGTCCTTGCCGCAGCCTCGCTGTTTGCGTCGCTGCCCCTCCTTGCGCAGGAGCAGGAGTCCGACAAGGTCGTCTTCAAGAAGAAGACCGTGATCGACTTCTCCGACGTCACCATTGAAGGTGAGCTGACCAAGCCGGAAGGCAGCTACCTGGTCAACCGCAAGAAGACCAAGTTCAAGAACCTCATCCAGGTCCGTGCGGATTTCCGCCCTGAGCTGAGCAAGAGCGTCGACAACCTGTGACGGCGGAGGTCACGCGGTCACGCACGTCGTGATGGCGCGCCCTGCTCCACCATCTTGGCCTGACAACCACGGCCCCACCCCGCACCAGGGGCCGCGCGAGTTCCGATGAGCACTACCACCACCAAAGCCGTCCCCGTCAGCATCACCGTCAAGGGCAAGAACGGGGAGACCAAGACCCTGGAGTTCACGCAGGAGTCCATCATCGTGGGCACCGGCGGGACGGCCAACGTGAAGCTGGATGACGCCGACGCCTCCAGCCTCCACGCCATGCTGAAGTTCAAGCCGGACGGCACGCTGGTGGTGCTGGACCTGGGCTCCGACTCCGGGACCATCCTCAACGACAAGGAGCTTGAGGGTGAGACGGCACTGCAGGACGGCGCGGAGCTGAAGATCGGCAACACGCGCCTCACCGTGCACTTTGGTGGCCACGTGGCGGACAACGCCACCGTCCCGCTGCGCAAGCCCAAGGAAGACAAGAAGGACGAGAAGCCCGTGGAGTCCACGGAGCTGGTGGACCGCAAAAAGGCCAAGGCGCCGGTCGACGACGAGATGACCGACCCCGTCCGCGCCGCCGACAGCGAGTCCACGGAGCGTCAGCCCGCCCCTCCCCCGCCGCTCAAGAAGGCCGACAAGAAGGAGGAGAAGAAGGAGGCCAGGAGCGAGGGCAAGAAGGAGGAGAAGAAGGCCGCTCCGCCGCCCAAGCCCGCTGCCGCCGCCAGGAAGAGCGAGAGCGCTGGCGGCCTCTCCCCGCTGGCCCAGCGTCTGCTCGAGGAGGAGCTGCCCGAGGAGGAGCGCCCGTCCGACAGCAACCGCATGCTGGAAGTGGCGCTGGTCTGGAAGGACACCGTGCTGGAGGTCCGCCACGCTGCCGTGGGCCAGCCGGTCACCATGGGCACGGACGCCAAGTGCACCTTCCGCATGTCGGCGGAGGGCTGGGGCACGGAGCCCTACGCGCTGGTGAGCCCCGACGGCACGGTGAACGCGCCCTCCGGCGCGGAAGTCCGCGTGCGCGCCGAGGGGAAGACCAAGGCCGGATCCGGCGGAATGAAGCTGGGACTGGGTGAGCGCGCCGCCGTGACGGTGGGCGAGATCACCTTCATGTTCCAGTGGGTCGCCAAGGCGAAGATCGTCCCCACCTCGCCGTGGAAGACCATCGACTTCTACTTCCAGAAGATCCTGATCGGGACCATTGCCGCGCACGTCCTGCTGTTCTTCATCTTCCACCTCACCCCGGTGGACCCGGACGCGCTGGCCGACGACCTCTTCAAGAACCCCAACGCGTTCGCCAAGCTGATCCTGAAGCCGCAGGAGAAGGAGAAGAAGAAGAAGGAAGACCTCTCCGGCAAGAAGGGCGGCGGAAAGCACAAGGACAAGGAAGGCAAGTTCGGCAAGAAGGAGGTCAAGCAGAAGGAGGCCGCTTCGTCCAAGAAGGGCGCCCCCGTCGTTGACCCGAACAAGCGTGAGAAGGACCGCGCCATCGCCTTCAACTCCGGCGTGCTTGGCATCCTCAAGAACAACAAGGGCGCCGTGTCCAACGTGTTTGGCCCCGGCGGCCTGGGTACCGGCATCAACAACGCCCTGGGTGGCCTGAACGGCACCAGCATGGGCGACGCGGGCGGCGCCGGTGGTCTTGGCACCCGCGGCACCGGTCCCGGTGGCGGCGGCAACGCGCTCGGTATCGGCGGCCTCGGCTCGGGTACGGGTCGTGGCAGCGGGGGTCAGGGTGACGTGGACCTCGGTGGTCGAGGCAAGGGCACCACCAAGATCACTCCGGGCAAGACCATCGTGGAAGGCGGTCTGTCCAAGGAGGAGATTGGTCGCGTGATCCGGCGGTACCTCAGCCAGATCAAGTACTGCTACGAGAAGGAGCTGACCCGGAACCCCAACCTGGCCGGCAAGATCGTGGTGAGCTTCACCATCGGCGGCACGGGCAAGGTGACCGAGGCCGACGTCGCTGAGACGAGCCTGAATGACCCCACGGTTGAGGACTGCGTGCTCAAGATCATCAAGCGCATCCAGTTCCCGCAGCCCAAGGGTGGCGGCATCGTGCTGGTGACCTATCCGTTCATCTTCCAGGCGTCGGGCGGATGAGGTAAAGAGCGCCGGCCTAGCCTGAGCCTGCGATCGAGATCGCGATCGCAGAACCCCTTCCCCCCAGGCTCGCCGCGGCAACTGCCGCGGCGTTGCCTTCTGTGGCCATGAACCTCCTCAACACCCGACGTGTTGCCCTCGCCCTGTCCATCCTCGCCATGTCCGCGTCTCCGCTCTGGGCGCAAGAGGACGAGGAGGAAACCACCGCCGCCCCGGCGCCTGCCCCCAAGAAGGAGAAGAAGGAGGAGGTCGCCGGCACCGGTGACGTGGTGGGCTACAAGTTCCCTCGCGGCATCTACACGCAGTCGGACCTGGGCGTGTTCTGGCGCTACCTGGGCTTCAGCGACCTGACCGGCACCCCGTCGTCGGGGTCCGTGCGCTGCCAGAGCACCATCTACCGCTGCAAGTACCCCACCTACCTGGTGAGCAACGCGCAGCCCTACCTGGGCTTCTCGGTGGGCTACGACCTGCCCATCCCCGAAAAGCTGCGCATCGGCGTCTCCGGCCAGCTCAACGTGGGCGCGGGCTTCGTGGCCAACGCGGCGCCCTACTCCACCGCGCGCTCCAAGGCCCTCAATGAGGGCAAGGCCGCCGGCGACGCCTCCGCCGTGCGCTCCGAGGAGAGCCCCAAGGACCACGCCATCCTGATGCTCACCCCGGCCCTGGCGGTGAACGTGATTCCTCCGCCTTTTGAGCGCGTGGTGCTCGAGGCCCGCGTGTTTGCCGGTGGCGCCGCGTTCTCTCCCTCCGCGCAGCGGTTCCAGACCGCGGGTGGCAACCTGGACCTCACCAACCCGCGCACCAACTGGCTGCTGGGCACCTTTGGTCTCAATGGCGGCGTGGGCCTCAGCGGCAAGTACATGACGCTGCTGACCAACTTTGTCATCGGGTTTGACCTGGCCCTTTACACGCTCTTCAGCCCGGGCTGGGGCACCGAGATCTATTTCGCGCTGCCGTACAACTACAAAGTCAGCGACCAGCAGCAGATGCCGTTCGTGGGGCCGTTCCCCGGTGGCTTCTCCGGCGGCGGCACCAACAGCGACCCGGTCCTGGTCCTCCCCTTCATCTGGGCCACCAGCTTCTCGCCGATCATCATCAAGTACGTTTTCTGAGGTGGCACCTTGGGTTGGCGCGAAACGCTCGAGTCGCTCTACAAGAACCGGGACTGGCATGCGGCCACGGTGGAAGAGCGGCAACGCGCCATCACCGACGTCATCCAGATCTCCGCGTTCGGCTCCGCCGCGGTGAACGTCACGCCGGTCCCCCTTGCGGACCTGGTGGTGGCGCTGCCGCTGCAGGGGGCCATGGTCGTCGCCATCGGGCACATCAAGGGCCGCGACATCAGCAAGGAGCAGAGCCTGAAGATCGCCCGGGAGCTGTCCACCGTGGTGGGCACGCACCTGCTGGCCCGACAGGCGTTCATCACCCTCTCCCGCCTGCTCTTCCCGGGCATGGCGGGCTTCCTGATGGCGCCCTGGGCGTTCGGGGTGACCTACGGGATGGGTCGGGTGGCGGAGCTGTACTTCGAGGACCCCAACGCGCCCGGAGAGGCCTTGAAGGAACGGTTCAAGGAAGGCCTCAAGGACGCGCGCAGCGTCTTCAGCAAGGACGCGTTCATGGACTTCATGAACCGCCGCGGGCAGGACGCCAAGGACTTTGCGGAAAGCGAGAAGGCCCCTGAGGCAACGCAGGAGCAGCCCGCGCAACCTGCGGAGCCGCCCAAGGTGGTGGAGGCGGAATGGGAGGAGGAATCCCCCAAGAAGAATTCCCCGTCGTGAGCACGCTGACCTACCGGGTCATCTACGGCGACGTGGACCTCATGGGCTTCATGTACTACGCGAACTACCTGCGGCTCTTTGAAGCAGGTCGGAACGAGTACTGTCGCGACCACGGCATCACCTACAAAGAGATCGAAGCCGCCGGGTTCTTCTTCCCCGTCGTGGAGGCCCACGCCAAGTACGTGCGCCCCGCCCGTTATGACGACCTGCTGACGCTCAAGACGTGGATCTGCCGTCGGACGCGGGTGCGCCTGGAGTTTGCCTTTGAGCTGCTGCGCGAGGGCGAGCTGCTGGCCACCGGCAACACCGTTCACGCTTGCATCAACCGGGAAGGTCGACCACAGCGGCTTCCAGCCGGCTGGGAAGCCCGCTTCCCCGTGATGGAGTCGCCGCTCCAGACCGCGGCCGCCGGCGAGAGCACGTGAACCCGCGGCCCCCTCATGGCCGCACCAATGGAGTGGGAATGGACCGGAACCTGGCGCTGGAGGTGGTGCGAGTG
>JBFMGU010000434.1:0-5013 GCA_040752415.1 Myxococcota bacterium | reverse complement strand
GCGTCTTCTCGTCGGAAGAGAGCTTCGGGCTCAAGGATGGCCCCCCTTCCCCCGCTCGGTGACGACGACGAATCGGGTCTGGGGAAGGGGGGCGAGTGAGCCCAGCGGCATGAAAGCGGGGGGTTAGGTGTTCGCCGGCGTCGCCGCACCTGAATGGCCCACCTGGGAGGCGCTTTCTCGCGTCAGTACGGCATGAACACCGCGGCGCCGATCCCCGCGGCCACCGCCACCACCGCCACCACCGCCAGCAGCACGCTGACCACACCCAGCGCGTGCGCGCCGACTTCAAGGCCGAGACCGCGCTCCCGCGTGCCGTCGATCTCGGAGGTGAGATGGGGCCGCTCGTACAACTGGGAACGCAAGTAGAACGCCTGCGCGTACAGGCCCACCGCAGTGGCCAGCAGCGCGGGGATGGGCAGCAGCGCCACCACGCCCACGACGACACCCAGGATCCCCAACCCGATCCGGGACAGCAGCGAGGCGAGGAAGCTGCGCTTGGGCTTCTCCTCCTTGGGCGGGGCCCTGGGGGCGGGCGTGGGCTCGGGCGGCGGCGCTTCCACCACCGGCGGCGGCTCCGGCGGGCGCGCAGGGACGATGATGATCTTCTCCGGCGGCGGCTCGGGCGCGGGTGCCGGCGCGGGGACGATGATGGGCGCGGGTGCCGGAGCAGGCGCCGGGGCGGGCGGCGGCTTCACCTCGGGGATCTGGTCAATGCGTGCCGCGGCGGCGAGACGGAGGGCGGCGCGCGCGGCCACCGGGGGCAGCGACTCATCCTCGGTCCCCGCCTTCTCCGTCAGCATGGCCACCACGCGCCCATTGGAGGTGTCCATCATGCGCACGGTCACCACACGTTCCCTGCCCACGGAGGCCACCTGCGTGACGACGACATAACGCGCCTTCACCGCCTCCCCCACGCGCCCCGCGCAGGAGACGTCCACGCACTTCAGCACGGCGACGTCGGTGACGCCGTTCTGGGCCACCGCGTCGGCCAGCATGCTGACGTCGGCGCCGCGGGCCGCGCTGGACAGCTCGCTCTGGAGCATCCCGTCGAACTGCAGGGTGTCCGCGGCCTGCGCGCGCTTGTCGGCGTCGACGGGGAGGACCACCACCAGCGGACGCGGGGGCGCCTCGGCGGCGGGGGCTTCGGGCTGCGCGGGAGCGGGCGACGGCGTGGTGGCGGGGGGCGGCAGGCCGGGCGCGGGAGCCTGGGCGGCCCACAGGAGCATCAGCGCATGCACGGCGTTCATGGCGAGCACACTCCTTCCGTCGTCATCACCACGCTGCCGCCGCCGTCGGGGAAGAAGCCGGCGTCGGGCGGGCCGCTGATGGCCTCACAGATCTGGCCTTCCGGGCACTGGCCGGAGCCGCCGGAGGGATTGCACAGCTTGCGGCAGGCTTTCCCACCGCAGCTGTCGACGTGACAGGTCAGCGTGGCGTCATTGCACAGGTCATTGGCGCCGCAGGGGCCGTCCTGCTGGCCCTCACCGCCGCGGGTGGCCTGGTCCTTGGGGACGCACTTCTTGTTCTGGCAGAGCTGGTCCTCCGGGCAGTGGCAATCCCGGCGACAGGGAAGATCCTCCAGGTTCCAGAAGAGGCAGCCACCCAGCGTTGCCACCAGGAGCAGCAACGGCCCCAGGCTGGCGCGCACCAGGGACGGCAGCCGTGTGCTAGTGATGCAGCCCATGCGGCCCATTTCCCGTGCCATGTCTCTCACGCTTGTGCTTCTGACACAGGCCTGCTCCGACAGCAACGCGCCCTTCCTGCCAACCTACGATGTGGAACTCGACATCACCGACCCGGCGGCCAAGACGCTGGACAAGGCGATCAAGGGCCACCTGACGCGCGGCACCACCGAGCTGGTCACCGAGGTGAGCACGTGTGAGGTGCAGATCCACCTGGGACAGTGCATCAGCGCCGAGCAGATCTGGATCACCTTCAAAGCCAAGCCCAACAACCCATCCTGTCGCGGGAACACCTGCAAGTGCGAGCCCAGTGTGTGGTCGCGGGTGCAGAAGGCGGCGGGGCGCACGGTGCTGCCGGCGCAGAGCGAGGAGAGCACGCGCAGCGGCAACGGCTTCACGGTGCACGTGCTGGCCGGCCCCATGGAGGACGGCGGCGACAGCAACAGCGTGGTGGACCTCCACTCCGACGAGAACCGCATTGCCACCGCGCCGCTCACCACCGGCCGCATCGACGTCTACAAGGCCACCAATCCCTCGCCCATCTACGGGGACAGCGTGGTCTACCAGGGCGAGTTCTTCGCGGACATCGACGTGGCGGGGCCGGGCATTGGCTCGGTGAAGGGCCGGCTGGACGCGGTGGTGGACGCCACCGACGGAATGCCGGTGGGCCCGCGGTGTGGGTGGGCGGTCCTTTCCGAGGACAACTGAACACCGGACAGGGAGTCAGAAGTCAGAATACAGAAGTCAGAATGGCGACGTCGCGGCGGGAAACCGTTCCCGCGCCGGCGCGCCTTCGCCCGTTACGGCGCCTGCGGCGTCCGGAAGCTCACCACGCCCTTGCGCACCATGTCCTTGACCACCCACTCCACCACGAGCGGGCTCTCATTGGTCTGGACCATGGTCTCCGCGGGGGAAAGGCCGCGGGCCAGCGCCTCGACGACGCGCGGATTGAGGTGCCCGCACACCCGCTCATAGAGCGACATCAGCTCGGTGTGGATGATCAGCCCCTCACCGCTGACCATCAGCTCTTCCCGCACGCGGTCGTCGTTCTCGTTGGCGCGCAGGCAGGCTTCCTCCAGCGCCTCGTCGGCGGGGCGGTTCCACATGGGCTCCACCGCCTCCCGCGGGTCAAAGACGAACGTGGCCTGGTCCATGGTGACGTAGCTGCGCAGCGCCTCCAGCGGACTGAGGTTCAACACCTCCTCCCCAGCCTCCGCGCTCACCAGTCTTCCGTCGGAGAGGCCCAGCTTCACGTGCACCCACCCGTCGTGGACCTGGAGCGCGCCGGTGCAGCCGTGGAACGCCAGCGCGTTCACCAGGTTCAGCGGCCCCACCGCCTTGAGCTGCCCCTCCAACCTGCGCCCCGGCGCCGCCAGCGACCAGACCTGCCTGCGGATCTCCACCCGCGCCGCCACCGACGCCGCCAGCTGATCACCGCGAATGCCCTTGGCGAGATACCCGTCCGCGCCCGCGTCCAGCTCGCTGAGCTTCATGCGGTACTCGTCGTGGCAGCTGAGCAGGATGAACGGCACCTCGCGCAGGCGGTGATCCTCCCGCACCAGCCGCAACAACGCCCAGCCATCCACCGAGGGCATCATGATGTCGCTGACAATGACGTCGGGGCGGACGCGCAAGGCCTCATCCAGCGCCTGGCCGCCGTCATGGGCCTTGGTCACCTCCAGCCCGCTGCGCGCCAGGAACTTGCAGGCAATCTCCAGCAGCGCCTTGTCGTCGTCGACGACCACCGCCTTGACGGGCGGCAGCGGCTCACCGGGCGGCGCGGGCTCCCCCGTCACGTCCACCGCGTGGATGGCGGGACGGGCCATGGGGGGCGGCTCGGGCTCCGGGGCGGGCGCCACCACCGTCGGCGCGGGCGGCGTCTCCACCACCGTGCCCGCCACCACCGGCGAGAGATGCGGCGTGCTGTCCACGTGCACCACGCCCACCTGGTCCGGCGGCAGATCCGTGAACGCAAAGCCCTTGAAGGAACGCTGGCCCAACAGCTGCGCAATGGCCTCCTTGCCACGGAGGTTGCCCAGCACCGCCTCGCGCATCTGCCCGCGACTCAGCACCACGCGCGCCCGGCCCATCTCCCCGTCGACCCAGAGCTCCCCGGTGCGCTCCGCGCGTCGCAGGTAGCGCACCAGCCGGCCCAGGCCCTGCGCGTGATCCGGGGGCACCTGGCTGATCTCCTGCAGCACCTGCTGCACCCGCGCGCCCAACGTGGGCGGCACCCCGGAGGCCTCGACGAGATCCACCACACCGCACGCAAACGCCCAACCCAGCAGCGCGGGATCCACGCGCGTCACCAGGAGCACCGTGGGCGGCAGCCCGCTGGGTGATCCGGGCGGCACCAGCGCGCCCAGCACGCCCGCCCCGGTGACGTCGGAGGGCGGGGCCGCAATCAGCACCACGCTGGCCTGCGACTGCAGGAACCCGGCCCCCAGCTGCCGGTGGTCGGCCAGGACCTGGACCTCCAGGCCCGAGCCCCGCAAAACCTGTTGAAGAGCCACCAGCCGAGCCGGCTCCGGGCTGAGCAGCAAAACACGCGTCACGCCGACAAAGGTGGGTCCTTACGTCCGGTGGAGCAAGTTCCGGGCAAGGTGGGACGCGGACTTACATGGGAGAAAGGAATCCCTAAACTTGCGCCAGCGTGACAGTCCATTGAATCATGGGACGGTGATTCCGGATCACGTCTTGACGCACCGGACCTTTTGGATGAACACAACCACCCTGCTTTCCTGGAAGTTCCACCTGGCCGGGCCGACGCGCGGGCGAGGCTGAGAGATGTTCAGCATTGTCATCAACGAGAAAGGCGGCCAGCCCAGAGTCCTGGAGTTTGACAAGGGCGAGGTCACCATCGGGCGCGTGGCGGGCAACGACATTGTCCTGCCCAAGGGGAACATCTCCAAGCGTCACAGCCGGATTGTCCAGAAGGACGGCAAGTTCATCATCGTGGACCTCAAGTCCACCAATGGGACGTACGTCAACGGGAAGAAGATCACCTCCCCGCAGGTCATCAAGGAGACCGACAAGGTCTACATTGGCGACTTCACGCTGAGCATTGAGGCGGCGGGCGGCGCGGCTGCATCTTCCGACGCCACGGCGGCCGGAGCCAGCGCGGCGCCGCGCAAGCCGGCAGCTCCTCCCGCCAAGGGCGCTCCGCCGCCGCCGCCCCCCGCGCGCAGCCCGGATCCCTTCGAGGACGAGGAGCTGAGCGGAGGTGGTGAGGCGCAGTACGCGGCGGACGACGAGTTCGTGAACGCCGGCGGCAGCGACGAGGGTGGCAGCCAGGAGTTCGGCGCCAACGAGTTCGAGGAGTTCGAGGAGG
>JBFMGU010000433.1:0-5123 GCA_040752415.1 Myxococcota bacterium | reverse complement strand
CCGCCGCCGCCAGCAGCAACGTCAACATCGCGCCGATCACCGCGCCGGTGATGAAGCGGCCCAGCAGCGCCGTCACCGACGGAAGACTGAAGGTCAGCACGCCCTCGGTCACCGAGTAGATGAAGCCGCCCCCGGCGCCCAGGAACGCTCCCGTGGTGGCGAACACCACCGAGCCCAGCAGCCCGGCCACGCCGCCCAGCGCCACCGCGGAGGTCTCCCACGGCGGAGCAATGAGCTTCTTGCGGATCTCGGGCGCGTCCGCGCTCCCCAGCACTTCGGCCTCGGTCAGCACGCACTTGTCGCCGCGCACCACCAGCGCCTCCTCGGAGGGATCCGGGAAGAGCTTGTCCAGCGGGTCCTGGCGCTCCTTGTGACGACGGGTGGCCACCAGCGCGCGACCCTCGAACTGCCGCACCCGCTCCCGACGCGCCAGCTCCTCCTCGGTGGGCGGCGTGGTGGGAGCGGCAGGCGCGGGCGACGTGGCCGCCGGCGTCTCTGGCTCGCGGTACCACTGCCCAGAAGGACAGGTCCCATCCAAAGGAACCTGTGCGGCGACCAGCAACACCATGGTCACGAACATGATCAGACCTCTCAGAACCGTTGCCCCGAAGCGACCAAGCAGGAGGTCATCCTGCCACACAACAGCGGACGCTTGTGGATTGCCAACGCTGGGTTGTCAAGGAACAAGCCTGGGGGATGGGAGGCGCAAATCCGCGTCAGACCGAGGAATTCTGCTGATGAATCAACCCTCTTTCGCCCCAGACGCCGTGGGACGCTGGGGTGTTTTGCCTCGCTTGTGCGTCAGCGTCGGCGCCGCTCGTGGCCCTCGGCCAGGCGGGGAATCGGGGGCTGCGGGCGGGAGGCGGCCAGGTAGGCCTCGGCGAGTCCCACGTCGGGAAGGCGCGGCAGGGAGCCCACGAACGCCACGTAGTCCAGCAGCAGCTCCGCCACCTTCTCCCACGCAAATGGCGCCGCGTACGGCTCGGAGAGCCAGCCCGCGCAGTCCATGAGATCCGGGGTGGGCAACGCGGTGAAGTGCTCCAGGCCGGCTTTCAGCAGCGCCTCGCGCGCCTTGTTGCGGGTGCCGAAGAAGTTGCGCGCGCGCATGTGGGAGGCCAGGAACAGCTCGACGAGCGGGAGCATGCTGCGCGCCTGGCCCACGTGTTCCGCCAGGGAGAGCGCGTCGGTGTGCAGCTGCTCCACGCGTTGCAGCTCGGTCTTGGTGTCGGCGCGGAAGCCCGCGGGGATGAGGGGACCCTCGATTCCCGCCGGCGCGTTGCCAAAGCCCAGGAAGCGGTCCAGCGCCACGCGCCATTGGCTCCACAGGTTCTCGTCGTCCACCACCAGCACGTCGAGGTCGCTGAGGTCCTCCAGGTCCCCTGCGTCCAGCAGGTCCAGCTCGTGGACCTCGGTGACGTCGGTGATCTCGATGACCTCCTCGACGCGCGCGTCGTCCAGGCGGGTGTCCCGCGCGCGCAGGCGCGGCTCCAGGTCGGACCACAGCGCGTGCAGGTAGGGCGTCTGGCCCAGCAGCTCATCCACCGGATGCGGGCCCTCCGCGCCGTTGGGAGCCAGGAAGCGCACCAGCACGGGCACCAGGGAGAGGAACTCCGCCTGGAAGCGCTCGTCGCCCCGACGCGCCAGGTCAAAGCACACCAGGCACGCCGCGGCCTGCGCCTTCTGTCCGCCCTTGCGACGCAGCACGTCCAGGTAGACGGTGAGACGCACCGGGTCGGCGGAGAAGGAGAAGCACAACGCCAGGATCTCCTCGACGTCGAGGGCGCCGGCCGCTTCCTTGAGCGCCGCCACGGCCTGCGACGAGGGAGGGAGGGGCGGCGGGGTCTGCGTCACGGGTCATCCACCTGGCGGTCCCAACCCCGTCCTGCACATCCGGCTTCCGGGGCGGGCCTGCCCGCGGCGCACTTCCACATCCACCGCCACCGCCCTTTGGGTCAAGAAAGGCGCCGTGCCGTCGGGAATCCGCCACCCCCATGGGTTTGTTGCGACGGGACCCACCCAGCAAGATAAGAGGGGGGCCCGGGAGCCCGGCATGGGCTGCCAAGGAGTCCGCATGAGCTACAACCCGCTCCTGACGCGCGAGACGCTGCCGCCCTTCGAGCACATCGAGCCGGCCCACGTGGTGCCCGCGGTGCGCACGCTGCTGGATGAGATGCTGGAGGAGCTGCCCGCGGTGGAGCGCACCGCCGGCCCGGGCTGGCACCTCATGGAGCGGCTGGCGGATCTCACCGAGCCCCTGGGCTTCACCTGGGGCGTGGTGAACCACCTCATGGGCGTCAAGAACAGCCCGGAGCTGCGCGCCGCCCACCAGCAGGTCCAGGGTGACGTCGTCATGGCCTTCATGCGGCTGGCCCAGAGCGAGCCCATCTACAAGGCCCTCCACCAGCTCCAGCGCAGCGCGGAGTGGAAGAAGCTCAGCCCGGAGCAGCAGCGCGCCGTCGAGAAGCGGCTGTTGGACGCCCGCCTCAGCGGCATGGAGCTCACCGGCAAGGCGCGCGCGCGGTTCAACGACATCGAGCGCGAGCTCAGTGAGCTGGAGACCAACTTCGCCAACCACGTGCTCGACGCCACCAAGGCCTGGTCCCTGACGCTCACCTCCCCGGACGAGGTGAAGGGGCTGCCGCCCAGCGCCCTGGCCATGGCCGCGCAGGCCGCGCGCGGAGCCGGCTCTCCCGACGCCACCGCGGAGAAGGGCCCCTGGCGCATCACCCTGGACCAGCCGTCCTTGGGGCCGTTCATGCGGCACGCGCACCGTCGGGATCTGCGGGAGAAGCTGTACCGCGCCTACGTGACGCGCGCGGCGGGCGGGCCGGAGGACAACACGCCGCTCATTGACAAGATCCTCTCGCTGCGAGCGGAGAAGTCCAGGCTGCTGGGCTTCAAGACCTACGCGGAGGTGAGCCTGGCCTCCAAGATGGCTCCCAGCGTCGACGCCGTGGAGAAGCTGCTGGAGGAGCTGCGCGGCGCCAGCTTCACGGCGGCGCAGAAGGACCTGCAGGAGCTCAAGGAGCTTGCGAAGAAGGGCATCCCCGGCAGCTCCGGCTCCGACGACGTGGCGCTGTGGGACGTGGAGTTCCTCTCCGAGCGGCTGCGCGAGCAGAAGTTCAACTTCACCGAGGAGGAGCTGCGTCCCTACTTCCCGCTGCCGCGGGTGCTGGACGGGCTGTTCTCGCTGGTGCAGCGGATCTTTGGCGTCACCGTCAAGGCCGCCAACGGCGAGGCCCCGGTGTGGCACTCCGACGTGCAGTTCTTCCGCATCGTGGGCAAGGACGGCGCGCCCCTTGCCAGCTTCTACCTGGACCCCTACAGCCGGCCCGAGAACAAGCGCGGGGGCGCGTGGGCGGATGAATGCATTGCCCGACGGGTGCGCATGGACCGCAAGGAGGCCGCGCGTCTGCCCGTGGCCTACCTGTGCTGCAACCAGACCCCCCCGGTGGGCGACCGCCCCTCGCTGATGACCTTCCGCGAGGTGGAGACGCTGTTCCACGAGTTCGGCCACGGGTTGCAGCACATGCTGACCACGGTGGACTGCGCCGACGTGAGCGGCATGCGCGGCGTGGAGTGGGACGCCGTGGAGCTGTCCAGTCAGTTCATGGAGAACTGGTGCTACCACCGGGAGACGTTGTTGGGCCTGAGTCGCCACGTGGACACCGGCGCCAAGCTGCCCGACGAGATGTTCGAGAAGCTGCGCGCGGCGCGGACGTTCCGCGCGGGCAGCATGATGCTGCGGCAGATCTACTTCGCGCGGCTGGACCTGGAGCTGCATCACCGCTTCATGCCGGGCGGCAAGGAGGCGGTGCATGACGTGCAGCGTCGGGTGGCCAAGGACACCACGGTGATCCCACCGCTGCCGGAGGACCGCTTCCTCAACAGCTTCACCCACATCTTCGCCGGCGGGTACGCGGCCGGGTACTACAGCTACAAGTGGGCCGAGGTGCTGAGCGCCGACGCGTTCGCCGCGTTCGAGGAGGCCGGGCTGGACAACCCCGAGCGCCTCGCCGAGACGGGGCAGCGCTTCCGCAACACCGTGCTGGCGCTGGGCGGGAGCGTGCATCCCATGGACGTGTTCAAGGCGTTCCGGGGACGTGCGCCCAGCACGCAGGCGCTGTTGCGTCACTCCGGTCTGCTCGCGGCCTGAGTTGCGGTCCGCGCGCACCCAACGGGATCACGACGTGGGTGGGGCGTGTCTCACCGGACGCTCGTCCTGGATGGCCTTCGTTCCATCCCTGACGTCCGGTGCGGCACTCACGGCCTCGACGCAGGCGGCATCAACCCGCGCCGGCGATGTAGTCGCGCTTGCCCAGGTCCACGCCGTTGTGGCGCAGGATGGCGTAGGTGGTGGTGACGTGGAAGTAGAAGTTCGGCAGCGCGTAGTGCTTCAGGTAGTCCTCACCCTTGAAGCGACGCTCTCCGTGCGGTGAAGGCAGGACGATGTCCCGGTCCTCGCTGCCGTCGACCTTGGCGGCGGGCACGCTCTCGATGAACGCAATGGTCTTGTCGATGCGCGCCTGCAGCTCGGGGATGGTGGACTCCTTGTCCTCGAACCTTGGCACCTCGAGGCCGGCCAGGCGGGCGGTGCAGCCCTTGGCGTGGTCGCTGGCGAGCTGGATCTGCTTGGCCAGGGGGAACATGTCCGGTGCCAGGCGCGACTGCACCAGCACCGACGGGTCGAACTTCTTCTGCTCGGCGTACGCGGCGGCCTTGTCCAGCCAGGTGCGCGCGTTCTTGAGCATCTTCACGAAGACGGGGAGGGAGGCGGAAGACATGGAGATGGTCATGGCGCCATCCATAACGGAAGCGCGGCCCGTGCGCATGCCCTCCCTCCGGGGTGAGACCTGATCGCTCCCACGGCTTCGGCGCTCACCGGATTGACCGTGGCGCCGGGTGAAACTGACACCCGCGAAGTGATGGCCCTTGGCCGCGGAATCGCAGACAAGAATGGCTGCGCCACGGTTGAGCGACAGGCCACACCCTTGGGATCACGACATCGACGGCAATTTCCGTGGCGCGGCCATTCTTGTCTGCGGCTCCGCGGCCAAGGGCCATCATTTCCCCGGTCAATCTGAGGCCACCGTCTCGCTCATTGGCGAGGGCGAGACGCCGGT
>JBFMGU010000432.1:0-5132 GCA_040752415.1 Myxococcota bacterium | reverse complement strand
CGTGGGCCCACGCCGTGAAGTTGGGTGATGCATGGTGACGTTCGGGCCCAAGCCTTCCAAGCCACACCGCGTGCTCATCGTGGATGACGACGAGAGCGCGCGGATCACCTTCGGCAGCCTGCTGGAGGAGCACGGCTACGTGGTGGAGACGGCCAGCAACGGGCAGGAGGCGTTGCGGCGTATCCAGAAGCGTCCGCCGGTGGACCTCATCGTGCTGGACCTGTTCATGCCGGTGATGGACGGCTGGCAGTTCCGTGAGGAGCAGAAGCGCATCCCCGCCGTGGCGTTGATTCCCGTGGTGGTGGTGTCCGCCGCGGAGCTGGCCACGCAGTCCATCGACGCGGCCGCGCACCTGGAGAAGCCGGTGGCCTTTGAGCGACTGCTGGAGGAGATCTGGCGCGTCTCCGAGCGCCCGCGTCATTGATCCGTTTGTTGACAGCCCCGCCGGACGTGGGGGCTACTGCGCGCATGATCGTGGGTCTCCGTGGTGCCGCGCTGGGGGCGCTGCTGCTGCTCGTGGCGTGGGATGCGCGGGGGCAGGCGCCGGCCGCGGCTCCCGTGGTGGAGCGGGCCATGGCGGTGCTGCCCCTGGAGGCCAAGACCGGCGTCAACCCCGACGCCGCGGAGTTCCTGACCGAGACCGTGGTGGTGGAGCTGCGACGCACCGGGCTCTGGCAGCGGGTGGTCACCCCGCGCGACATGATCAGCATGCTCTCCACGCTGGAGCAGAAACAGCTGGTGCGCTGCGCGCAGGATGAGTGCACGCTCGTGGACGTGGAGATTGCCGGCGCGCTGGGCGTGAGCCACATGCTGGTGGGCACGGTGGGGAAGCTGGGTGGGACCTACCTGCTGGCCCTCAAGGTGCTGGACCTCAAGACCGGGCTCGCCGCGGCGTCGGTGACGCAGCGGGTGCGCGGTGAGACGGAGGAGGCGCTGGCCGACGCCGTGCCCGTGGTGGTGGCGGAGCTGATGCGCGGCATGGGGCTCCTGGTGCCCGAAGCCCCGTCGGAGAGCCGACCGCGCTGGCCCCTGGCGGCGGTGGGCGCGGGGGTGGGCTCGCTCGTCGGGGGCGTTGGGCTGGCGCTGGTGGGGCTCCTGCCGCTTCTGCTCGGTGTCGCCGGCAGCGCGTGGGCCTATTCCACGCCGGAGGCGTTTGCGCCGCTGGTGGCCGGCGTGCCGTCCCGGAATGAGCGCGTGCTGCTGCGGGTGTTTGGACCGGCGGCCACCGGTGGCCTCGTCGGCGGCGCCGTGTTGCTGGTGGCGCTGGTCCTCACCGCACTGGGCGTGGCGGGGCTGGGCGCGGGTGCGGGCGCGCTGTTGCGCTGAGCGGCGAGGCGTGGAGCTGGGACCGCCCTCGAGGCCATCCACGCTTCGAGGTCACTCCCAGCGTCATGCGTTTCCAAGGCGCAGCTGCGCGAGACGTCACGAGCTGGGCGGGCCGGTGTGGCGCCCGCAGTGGCTCTCCACCAGTTTCGCTGCCTGTTCCACGCTGGAGGTGCGCAGCGCCGACCGGCCGGTGTTGCGGGGCCTTGCTCCAGGCCCGTCCGACGTCCCGAACACCTGCACGTCGATGTCGCGGAGGCGCGCGTCGGCGGAGAGCGCGTTCCGGAACCTCGTCCCGTCGGTGTCGGAGACGGTGGCATCCATCAGCACCATGCACGGAAGATCCTGCGCATGACGGAGGAACCGGAGCGCCTCCGCAACGTTGCCGCAGCTGACGGCCCAGTACCCCTTCTCCGTCAGCAGCCGCGAGAGGCGGGCGCAGACCGTGGGATCGTCGTCGACGATGAGGATGACCGGATGACTCATGTTGCACCCTCCCCAACGGGGGAGCGCCCTCCACCTAGAAATCCGGCGGAGGACCGGCAACCCCTTGTCTGCACTTCGGCGCGGTCCCCCGGCGCCTTGAGCCGTGGGTGGCGCACGCGGGCGTGCTACCGTGCGCACGCTTCCCGGGGATTTCCATGGCGCATACCGAGAAGGAACTGGAGCTCGAAGGGCATCTGGTCACCACGCAGGAGCTGGTGGCGGAGGCCACGCGTCTCCTGGAGCTGGCCCGCGCGCACGCCCAGGCGCTCCGCCCCGAGGGCATTGAGCTGCGCAACATCACCGAGCTGGACCAGGTGAAGGAGCTGCTGGTCAAGGAGCACTCCCGCATCGAGCTGAAGCCGGTGAAGGTGCTGCCGCTCACCAAGGAGATGGAGAAGGTCATGGACCGCGCGTACGCGTGGCGCGCCATGATGATCCGACGTGCGGACCGGGCGTACGCGGATGACCGCATGCTCCGGCTGCGTTTCCATCGACGCTTTGAGCTGCAGCGCCTCCCGGAGCGCTTGTACGAGGAGATCCACATCCTGCTCCACCTGGCGCGCCACGACGCCAAGCGGCTGGCCCCCGTGGGCGTCACCGAGGTGTTCCTCAACCAGGGCGAGGACCTGCTCTACGAGCTGCAAGGCCACGCGCCGCCCGACCGCAAGGCGAAGGAGGAGTACGAGCAGAAGAAGCGCACGCACCGTTATGGCCCGCCCCCCACGCCGCCACCGGAGCCGCCCCGTCTCCCCGACGTCACCGACAGTGCGCGCAACCTCAGCGTGCTCAAGGGTCGCGTGTTGCTGCTGATGCGTGATCTCAGCGCGGCGGGGCAGGTGGCGCACTGTCTTCCCAAGGAGAAGGAGGAGCGCAAGGCGGAATCCATCCGACGGGACTTCATCATCCGCCTGCGTCTGCACGAGGACGAGGAGGATCTCATCACGCTCGGCCGTCCCAGCACCGGCAAGGTCGAGGCTGCCGCTCCCGCGCCCACCAAGCCGGCCACGCCCGAGCCCGCTCCCGCGCCCGCCAAGCCCTCGCCCATTCCCTCGCCACGCGGGCCCAATGAGCAGGGGCCCCGTCCCACCGCGGAGCGCAACGTGCTGACCATGGAAGAGGTCACGTCCAAGCCCGGCGGCCCCAATCCCCCGCCGCCCACCGACCCCTTCAAGAAACCTCCCCCGCGCGCCGTGGGCCTCGTCCGACCCAGCCCCACCCACGGCACCAAGACCCCCGGCGGCTCTTGACCACGGAGTCCGTCGTGGCATGAATCTCCTTCGCCGATTGTTAGGGTGGCGGGGCATGAGCTGGAACGCGGGAAGAACCGTGCGTCGCGCTGCAGTCTTCGCGGTGCTGCTGCTCGCGGTGGGGTGCTCGTCGTCGAGCCAGCAGGCGCGCCCTGCGCCAGTGGCCGAGCCGTACCCGGTGGTGCTGGCGCACGGCCTGAGCGGTTTCCGCACGCTGGCGGGGATTGAGTACTTCTACCGGGTGCCGGAGTACCTGCGGGAGCACGGGCACCGCGTGTACATCACGCACGTTCCGCCGTGGGGCACCGTGGAGATGCGCGCCAGGGTGCTGGGGCAGCAGCTGGACGCCATTGTCCGTCGGAGTGGCGCGCCGCGCGTGCATCTCATTGCGCACAGCATGGGCGGGCTGGACAGCCGCTACGCCATCTCCCGGCTGGGCTACGGGGACCGCGTGGCCTCGTTGACCACGGTGGGAACACCACACCGCGGGAGCGTGCTTGCCGACGGATACAGCCGCTACCGCTTCCCGCTGTGGGACCCCGTCAATGACCTGCACGCGGACTTCTGGATCTGGACGCTGGGCGGCATCAAGATCCACAGCGACACCGCCGGCGCCGTGCGCGACCTGGCCGCAATGACCAGCGCGCAGTTCAACCGGGAGGTCCCCGACGACGCGCGGGTCCGCTACTACAGCTTCGCCGGTCGCACGCTGGGACTGCGCGGAGAGGGCGTCTGCGACGACGGCGTCCTCCCCAACCCCGAGCAGGTGGACCTGGCACCGCCGGAGCTGCTTGCCACCGCGCTGGTGCTGGCCGGGCCCGACCCCGCGCACCCGGTGGCCAATGACGGGCTGGTCACCGTCGAGAGCGCGAAGTGGGGCGTGTTCATGGGGTGCGTGCCCGCGGACCACCTCAAGCAGATTGGGCACCTGTTCCGGGTGGAGCCGCTGCCGGGGCGTTGGAGCCACAAGGACTTCTACCTGGGCTGGGCCAATGAGCTTGTCAGCGGGCGGGCGCGCACCCTCACCGCGCCCAGGCGGGTTGACGGCGGGCGCCCTGAACCGTTAGCCCGCGCGCAGTGAAACTCGCGCTGATCAGTGTCGGGATGCTCGCGGTGGGGCTCGCCCTCATGGGCTGGACCTACGCGTCCGTCGGCACGCCGTGGGGTTTCCGTCACGCCTCCGCCGTGGTGCAGGGAACCGTGGGGGGCGTGGAGATCCACCAGGGCGTCGGTGGCGCCATCATGCCAACGCCGGGGATGGAGCTGCCGCCCGGCACGCAGGTGCGCACCAGCAACTACGCGGAAGCGCGCGTGGGCATGCCGCGGGCGGACGTTGTCGTCGAGGACCGCGCGGCCGTGACCTTTGGCTCCCCCGGCAGCGACATCCTGCTCGAGCTCGGCCGCGCCCGCCTGGTCACCTCCACGCAGGAGCCCCCGTTGAAGGTCGCCGCGCGCGGCAATGACGTGCTGCTGCAACTGGGGCCCGGTCGCTTCGTGGTGGGCACCGACGGGAAGGGGCTGCTCACGGCGGTGGTGATGGCGGGGCGGCTGTTCGTGCAGGAGGGCACGGCGCTCCCGGAGGCGGTGGCCGAGCAGCGCCTGGTGGTGAGCGTCCCTGGCGTTCCCGTCATTGTCAGTGAGCTCACCGACGAGGTTCCGCTCTCCGCCACCATCCTCCCGCCCGGCGGAGAGCGCGTGCTCCCGACGGTGGAAGGTCGCGTTCCGCCCGGTGCGCGCGCGTACGTCAACGGTGAGGTCACCTACCCCGACGGCACCGGCAGGTTCTCCCTGCAGCTCCCTCCTGGCGACGAGCCCGTGGTGGTGGTGGCCGAGGACATCCTGGGCAACACCACGCGCATGGTGCTGCGTCGACCTGGGGCGGAGGAGTGAAGACGGAAGGACCGCAGGCCTCGGGCCTTCTTCTGACTCCTGGATTCTGAAGGGCTGTTGGATAATCGGCAGGGAGGGAAGTGCCGAGCGCGTCACGAAGCGGGTGAGCGGAAGCAGCGGCGCCCTGGAGTGCGGTGCGAAGCGGATCAAGCGGTCGACGACGTGAAGCACCGCCCTGGATGGCGT
>JBFMGU010000431.1:0-5150 GCA_040752415.1 Myxococcota bacterium | reverse complement strand
CCTGTGGTGGTCCGTGCTGCGCCTGGATACGTCGACACCGGAGTGGCCCCGCGGCGCGTGGCCCTCCGTCAGCGTGATTGTTCCCTCGCGCAATGAAGAGGCCGCGGTGCGGGAGGCCACTCGCACACTGTTGGCGATGGACTACCCGCGGCTGCAGGTGGTGGCGGTGGATGACCGCTCCACGGACCGCACCGGCGCCATCCTCGACGAGCTGGCGGCCAACGATCCGCGCCTGGCCGTGGTCCACGTCGACAATCTGCCGCCGGGATGGCTGGGGAAGAACCACGCCAATCACCTGGGCGCGCGCCGCGCGGACGGCGAGTGGCTGCTGTTCACCGACGGAGACGTCCATTTCTCCCCGGACGCGTTGCGACGCGCCATGGCGCTGGTCGAGCGGTGTGGCGTGGATCATCTCGCGGCGTTGCCGCTGCTGGTGTGTCGCGGGTTCTGGGCGCGGGCCATCCAGACGGCCACGTTCAGCCTGCTCACCGTGCGGTACCGCATGTGGCAGCTGCGCACGCCGCGCACGCGCGGGTTCGCGGGGTTTGGCGCGTTCAACCTGGTGCGTCGGAGCGCGTACGTGACGTCCGGTGGGCATGAACGCCTGCGCATGGAAGTTGCCGACGACATCAAGCTGGGCATGGTGCTGCGTCGCAGCGGGTTCGCGCAGGCGCTGGCGGACGCGCGCGGGTTGGTGCGCGTGGCGTGGCAGGATGGCGTGCTCTCGTCGCTGCGCGGCCTGATGAAGAACGCGTTTGCGGGAACCAACTGGCAATGGCGCTGGATGGCGCCGGCCGTGTTGGCCACGGTGTTGCCGGTGGTGGTTCCCTTCCTGGGCATGGTGATGGCGCCCGAGCCCGGCATGAAAGCGCTGGGGGCGGCCAGCCTGGTGCTCAGCATGGTCATCCACGGGTGGGCAGCGCGTCGGATGGCGGGGGGAAGTGGCCTGGAGGGGCTCACGTACCCGCTGGTGGCGCTCGTTCTCGGGGGGCTGATGCTGGCCGCGGCCGCGTCCGCGACCCGGCGCGGTGGCATCACGTGGCGTGGCACGTTCTATCCGATTTCCCAGCTGCGCACCGGCGGCGCCGACGAGCGCGTGTGGCGCTGGGACGGCGTCACGGGCTGGCGTTCTCGTTGAGTGGTTGGTGAGGTGTGGAAGATGCGTCAGGTGATGGGCGCCTCGGTCCGGCGGTTGTTGCGGACCTTGGAGATCACGCTGGTGATGAACCCGCGGTGTTGTCCGTCGGGCTCCTGCTTCTTGTTGTTCTCCAGCGCGCTCAGCATCTTGTCGTTGGCGTGGTTGAGGAGCAGCTCCCGCGCGTGGGTGCCCAGGCCGGCGCTGTTGGCGCGCACCACGTCCAGCAGGAACTCCGCCGCCTCATTGGTGCCAATCATGGCCACGATGCGCAGCGCGGCGCGTTTGACCTCGCCGTCGTCGTGGTTGCTGAAGATGCGCGTGACGCTGTCCAGCGCTTCCGTGAACACCATGCCGCGCAGCGCGGCCAGGGCGGTGCGGTAGAGCTCACCGTTGTGGTCGGTGGCGAGCGCGGCATCCACCAGCGCAAAACCTTCCTTGCGACGCATCTTCCCCGCCGCCATCACCGCCGCGGCGCGTTGTTCCAGGTTTCCTCGTCGGTACGCTTCCAGCAGTGGCCCCACCAGCGAGGGGTGGCGCGACTCCGAGAGCATGTTGAGCATGTCGACGGTGAGGGGTGCGTCGGGGCCGTGGGCGCGCACGTGGTCGTCGTAGGCCAGGAACAGGTTCAGCGCTCGACGACGCTCCAGGTCCCACACCCCGTTCTCCGCCAACAACCGCGACGCCGCCAGGTTCAGGTCCGCGCCCGCCTCGCGGTCCAGCAGGTCCTTCACCCAGTGCTCCACCTGGTACGGCTTGCGACGGAAGTACTCCGGCAGCGCGGGCGGCCCATTGTCGTCGGAGCCAGCGGGTGCGGCGGCGGCGGCCAGGTCCTCGGCGAGCTTCTGGTAGCGCTCCTTCTTCTGCGTGGGCAGGTCCAGCGCGGCCAGCGCCTGGTAGCAGCGCGCCACCTCGGCGGTGTCCAACGTGCGCGAGAACGCATCCACCGCCGCCGCCAGCGCGTTCTCGACGAGCGCGGTCTGCCGCTTGGCGCGCATGCCTTCCATGGCCACGCGCTTCCACGCCTTCCCCGCGGCACAGAGGAAGTAGTCCGCGTACAGGAATCCCATCCGCCGCGCGTATTCACCCGCCTCCCGGTACAGCTCGGCAGCGGCGTGCAGCTCTCCGCACTCCTCGGCGGCGCGGATGAGGTCATGCATCATCTGGATGGTGCCGAACCGGTCGCCCTTCTGCTTGAGCAGGCGGGTGCAATTCAGGAATCCCTCGGCCATGTCCTCGAACGCACCGGCTTGGCGACCAATGGCTGCCATGACCATGAAACAGCGGAAGGCCCCGTCGCGGTCCTTGGCCTGCTCGCGGTCATCCGCTTCCTTGCCCAGCGCGTTGATGGCCTCGAAGTAGAGCGCGTCGGACGCGGACTTGTCGCCGAGCAGGTGCGCATTGCGACCCGCGTTGAAGCGCGCCAGCGCCGCCGCGTAGTTGTCGCCCTGCAGCTCGAGCGGACGGATGAGCTGCTGCCACAGACCGCGCGCCACCTCGTGCGCCTTGGCCTGCTCGGCGGAATGCGCGGCGTGCGCGGGCATGCCGGCGGACCGGTAGGCCTGACTCGCAGCGAGGTGGTTTCCCTGCAGGCCGGCGAGTCGTGCCTGGTCACGTGGGCTGCCCGCCTGGCGGTAGAGCTGCTCCGCACCGGGGAGGTCGCGCAGGTACTCCTTGATGGCGGCAGCGGCGAGGGGGCGGTTGGAGAAGGACGCCAGGTACAATTCCGCGAGCTGGCTGCAGCAACGTCGGTAGTCCTGCTCCTCCACGTTGACGACGGTGATCAGCTCCCGCCACAACGCCACCGCCTGCGGCGTCTGACCCGCCGCGCGTGCACGCGCCACCTTCTCGTTGAAGTCACCGCTCACGCCTGGGGCTCCGTGCTCCGCATTGTGCTCCGCGGCCCGCCCGTCGGCAAACGCGCGATCACTGCGCTCCACCCAGGCCCGCCGCGGCGGATGCTGCCTCCATGATGCCCTCGTGCAACGTGGGGTGCGCGTTTCCGTCGTCACCGAGCCGGGGAAGGGGGGCAGTCGATGGGCGCAGCTGCGCTCTTTCCGACGAGAAAACATCCCAATGCCAATGCGTGCCCCCCTTCCCCGCAATGGTTGACGACGGTGAGCGGGTGTGGGGAAGGGGGGCGAGCGAGCGCAACGGCATGAACGTGGGGGGTTGGGTGTTCGCCCGCCACGACGGAATGGGCAATCTTGTTGAGACGCAGCCGCTAACGGACCAACGTCGGGAGTGTCCAACGGGGGCGGCGGCTACGGCACGTAGAGGCGACGCAGCCGGATGTTGTCCTCGTCGCTGAAGTAAACGCCGGGGTTGCCGGAGATGGGCATGGCGGCAACACCCATGGGATTACGGGCCTGGGCCGCGGCGGTGGTGGCGTCTAGGTAGCCCTGGCCATTGAGTCCCAGCAGGGTCACCACGTCATACGGACATTGCGTGTTCACCCGACGGATGCGCACGCCGTCCACGAGGTACAGGTAGCCTTCCCACGCCGTCATGTGGGTGGGGTTGCTGAAGCGCGCGTCTGCGCCGTAGCCGTCCTGCGGAGTGCCCAACTGGACGCCTGCCACCGTCGTCACGCTGTACTGCGCGCCGGAGATGTCAATGGCGCGGATGCGGCGATTGGAGGTGTCCGCCACGAACAGCGTGTTGCCCCAGATGGCCAGACCCCCGGGCCGGTTGAACTTGGCCCCCGTGCCCACCGCGGAGTCATTGCTGCCGAACTGCCCCGGCGTGCCGGCGATGGTGGTGACGTTGTGCCCGTCCGCGGGATCAATGCGGCGGATGACGTGGTTGCCGGTGTCGGCCACGTACACGGCGCCGTCGTCAGCCACCGCAATGGCGCTGGGCGTGTTGAAGCGGGCCTGCAGACCGGGGCCGTTCTGGAAGCCTTGGAGGCTGCCGGCGTAGACCACCGTGCTCAGCGGAGCCGTGGCGGGGCCGTGCAGAATCAGGTGCCGCCCGGTGTCCGCAATGTACAGCTCCGACGACGCATTGGCGGTCATGGCCACGCTGGTGAACCCGGCGTCGGGACCCGCGAGCACGGAGACGTTGTACGGGACGCTGGCCTCCACGCGGACGATGCGGTTGTTGGGCTGGTCAAAGACGTAGACGTACACCTCGTCGCCAGCAACGGCGGTGGGCCCCTCGAACTGCGCGAGGTCACCCGTTCCCACGTTGGTGCCGGCGTCGTTGTTGCCCGCGGCGGTGTCGACGGCGTACCCGGCGGCGTCGCCCGCGAACCCCGCGTCGACCACGCACTGCACCACGCCCCCGCTGCTGGAGCTTGCTCCGCTGGTGTTGGGGGAGGAGGTGGAGCTGCCGGAGGTTGAGCTGCTCACACCGCCCGACGACGAGCTTCCCCCGCTCGAGGCGGCGCTGCTCGGCAATCCCGACGAACCACCCGACGAGCTGCTGCCGCCGAGCGACGTGGAGCCGCCATTGCTGCTGGTGCTTCCGCCGGGTCCACCACTGGTGGATTCCTCCGTCAGCCCCGACGAGGAACCGCCTGGCGCGTTGCCTGTTCTCTCGGCGGCGAGGATGAGCACGTCCAGGCACGCGGCACTTGCCGCGCACGTCAGGGCCAGCATTCCCAGTCTGCCTGCAGTCCGCATGATGGGCTTACCTTAGCAGGACCAGGACCATCAGGCCTCCCACCGCCAGGATCACCGAGGCGATTCCCAGGGCGGGCCCCAGGACGGTGGCGGTGTTGGCCATGATTCGCAGCTCATCCCGCAGCTCTCCATTCTGCCACTGCAGGAAACCCACGGCGGTGGTCACCGACCCCAGCGACGTCAAGCCCAGCGCCAGCACGCCCGCGAGGATCCCGGAGACCAGCATGGGCGCGCCCACCGCCACCGCCTTCAGCGTGCGGCCACCACCACCCTGGTCCTCCTCCTTCGGGGCCGCCTTGCGCTCGGCGGGCGGGGACGTGGAACCCTTGGCCGCCGTCTGCTCGCCCTGCGTGGGTTGCTGCGTCGTCGTCGCCGGCTCGGCCTTGGCC
>JBFMGU010000430.1:0-5176 GCA_040752415.1 Myxococcota bacterium | reverse complement strand
GGCGGGGGCGGGCGTGGGGGTCGTGGCGGGCGTGCTCTCCACTGGAGGCGCGCTGGATCCGGGGCGCAGCAGCACCACCGCCATGGCCAACACCCCCAACGCGGCCGCCCCACCCAGCGCCATCCGCGACGGCTTGGCCTTGGCCCGCCTCTCCCCGCGCCCGGCGACCAGCATGGTGGCCTCGTCGTGCACGGTGGGGGAGGTGCCGAGCGGGATGGGCGGCCGGTCGGCGTGGGCCTCGTCGGGCTCCAGCTGGGAGGAGAGGTCCACCGGGATGCGCGCGCCGGGCAGCGTGGGGGAGTCACTGGCCGCCAGCTCCTCCGCGCTGGACCCCGCGGACCCCGACGTGCCCGGAAGCGTGGGACCATCCTCCACGCGCGGCTCCGGCGGAGAGGGTGCGTTCTTGGCCGCCGCGGGCGTGGGCTCGGTGCGGCCCACCGTGATGATGGCCTCCTGAGGCGTCACCGTGGCGGCGGGCGTGGGGGCGCCGGCCAGGGCCGCGGCCCGACGACGGGTCTCGTCGCTGCTGGCGGGGAACAGGCCGTCCATCAGCGTGGCCAGGTGGTAGCTGGAGGAGCCCGGCTGGTCCTTGAGGAAGTCCTCCAGCGCATCCCGCATGGCGCGCGCCGTGGGGAAGCGGTCCGCCGCGTTCTTCTGCAGCGCGCGCAGCATGATGGATTCCAGCGCCGGCGGGATGGCCGGGTTCTGCATGTGCGGCAGCGGCGGCGGCTTGTCGACGATGGCGCGCATGACGTCCAGGTCGGTGCCCGCCGTGAACGGCATGGTGCCGGTGGTCATGGCGTACAGGCACACGCCCAACGCATAGGTGTCCACCCGACGGTCCAGCGGATGACACAGCACCTGCTCGGGCGCCAGGTAGTTGGCCTTGCCGCGCACCGTGCCGGGACGGGTGCGGTTGGCGCTGTCGGCGGCCTTGGCAATGCCAAAGTCCACCATCTTCACCTGGCCGGTGTAGGTGACCAGGATGTTCTCGAGGGAGACGTCGCGGTGGATGATGTTGAGCGGCGCGCCCTGGCCGTCCTTGAGGTCATGCGCGTGGTCCAGCCCGGCGCAGCAGTCCGCCACCACGCGCGCCGCCAGCGCCGGCGGCATCAGCTCATGGCGCGCCTTCAACGTCTTGGCCACCTGGTAGAGGCTGCGCCCCTCCAGGTACTCCATGGCGATGAAGTACTCGCCCTGGTCCTCGCCCAGGTCGAAGATCTGCACCACGTTGGGGTGGTTGATGAGCGCGGCCAGGCGCGCTTCCTCCAGGAACATCTGCACGAAGTTCCCGGTCTCACGCAGGTCGGCGCTGATGGTCTTGAGGACCAGCGTCTTGGAGAAGCCCGCGGGTCCGCTCTGGCGGGCCAACCAGACCTCCGCCATACCGCCGGTGGCCAGCTTCCCCAGCACCACGTAGCGCGAGATCTGGTCGCCTGCTTTCACCCGGTCCCCGACGCTGATTGGCCGCCCTGTGTGGCAGAGGTGGTCCGTGACGTCAATAAGCCGGCCCGCGGGTTCCCGACGCTGCCCCTGGCTTCCCCTCCGCAACCGTGCCCTGGCCTTCCTGCTCCTGCTCCTGGTCCCGATCCCGCTCGCTCCCGTCCGGGCCCTCGGGCGCGAGGCCATGGCGGCGGCGGGGCCGGCGAACATCCAACCCCCCACGCTTGTCCCACTGCCCACGTGATCCGCATCAACGCGTCAGGCGACCGCCGTCGTCAGCGGCAGCCAAGGCTGCACCTGGAAAAACACCAAGCCTGGCCTCGAAGCACGCCTGCACGACGGGACCGCGCCAGGCTCCGCGTTGGTGGCGGTAGGGCCACGTGGTGTGCGGTATCCACGGTTCCCGTCGCTGCGCTCAACCACGCTTCCTACGCCACCCAACGCGGAGCCGGGCGCGGTCCCGTCGTGCAGGCAGGCTTCGAGGCCCGGCTTGGTGTTTTGCAGCCTTGGCTGCGGCAGGAGGCCGAGCGGAGGCGTGATCGGGAAGGCCAACGCCAGGGCACCGGACCACCGTCGGGGAACCCATCGAGCGTCGCCGCCAGCGTGAGGTGGAATGGCCCACCCCGCCCCTTGTCCTCCACCGCATTTTGTTGTTCATGTGCGCCGCCCCGTGCCGCCCGCGTGCGGCCCCTCAGAAAGCGCAGGAAACGGCCATGACCAAGCTGACCGAGAGCCGCCAGAGCGGCGTGCTGCTCCACCCCACCGCCCTCCCCGGACCGCACGGGATCGGCGACCTGGGCCCGCAGGCGTACGCGTTCGTGGACTGGCTCAAGTCCGCGCGACAGCAGGTCTGGCAGGTCCTCCCGCTCAATCCCACCGCGCACGGCAACTCGCCCTACGCCAGCCCCAGCGCGTTCGCGGGCAACACGCTGATGATCTCCCTGGACGGGCTGTACCAGGACGGCCTGCTGGACAAGGACGACGTGCAGCACGGTCGCGCCTTCCCGGAGAACCGCGTGGACTTCGCGGCGGTGGGGGAGCACCGCAAGGCGGTCTACGCCAGGGCCTACGAGAAGTTCCGCGCCGGCAAGGCCCTCAAGGCGGAGCTGGAGGCGTTCCGGCACCGTTCGGCCTCGTGGCTGGAGGACTACGCGCTGTTTGCCGCGCTGCACCGCCACTTCCACGACGTGGTGTGGCCGGAGTGGGAGCCCGACCTGGTGGCGCGCAAGAAGGCCGCGCTGGAGACCTGGCGCAGCAAGCTGTCCGCCGAGGTGGAGCAGGAGGCGTTCCTGCAGTTCATCTTCGCGCGGCAGTGGTCGGCGCTGCACAAGCACGCGACCGCCAATGGCGTGCGCCTGGTGGGCGACGTGCCCATCTTCGTGGCCTACGACTCCGCCGACGCGTGGGCGCACACCCCGCTCTTCAAGCTCGACGCCAAGGGCCGCCCGCAGGTGGTGGCCGGCGTGCCCCCCGACTACTTCTCCGAGGACGGCCAGCTCTGGGGCAACCCGCTCTACAACTGGGAGGAGATGAAGCGCACCGGCTACGCGTGGTGGATCGAGCGCATCAAGAGCGTGGCCGCCACCGTGGACATCATCCGCATCGACCACTTCCGCGGCTTCGAGGCGGCCTGGGAGATCCCCGCCGGGGAGAAGACCGCCAAGCGCGGCAAGTGGGTGCCGGGCCCCGGTGGCGCGGTGTTCGACGCCATCAAGGGCGCCCTGGGGGAGGTGCCCTTCATTGCCGAGGACCTGGGCATCATCACCCCGCCGGTGGAGGCGCTGCGCGACGGGCTGGGCATGCCCGGCATGAAGATCCTGCAGTTCGCCTTTGGTGGCGACGAGCCGGGCGCCAATCCCTACCTGCCCCACAACCACACGCGCGCCTCGGTGGTCTACACCGGCACGCACGACAACGACACCACGCGCGGCTGGTGGCAGGGCCTGGACGCGCGCACGCGCTCCCACGTGCAGATGTACCTGGCCCGCGACGGCGCCGACATCAGCTGGGACCTCATCCGCAGCGCATGGAGCAGCGTGGCCTGCACCGCGGTGGCGCCGCTGCAGGACGTGCTGGACCTGGGCACCGAGGCGCGCTTCAACACGCCGGGGAAGCCGGAGGGCAACTGGGCCTGGCGCCTGGGCGCGCATGCGCTGACCTCGCAGCTGGCCGAGCGGCTGGGCGGGCTCACCGTGCTCTACGGGCGCCACGCCGGGGCCAAGCCGGCCTGAGCCGACCCACGGGAAACCCGCAACGGGCGGTTGCCCGCGGATGGGCTGCCGGCACCGGGTGGCCCTCCGCCCGACCGACGTCCGACCCATGGAGGCTGCGGGCTCTTCGCGCGGTGGGGTAAACATGGGTTGGGGGAGTGGACGGCCCGGGATGCGCAAGATCCACAGTGTGCTGGTGGTGGACGACGAGACCGTGGTGCGCGCCGCGCTGCGCCGGACCATCGAGGCCTGGGGTCTGGAGGTGGTGGTGGCCGGCTCGGTGGCGGAAGCGCAGCAGGTGCTGAGCCGGCACGCGGTGGACCTGGTGCTCACCGACGTGCGCCTCCCCGACGGCACCGGCGTGGCGGTGGCCAAGCTGGCGCTGCACGCGCGCCCCGCGCCCCTGGTGATTGCCATGAGCGGCGCGGCCAGCCGCGAGGAGGCCTTTGAGCTGGGACAACACGGCGTGGCGGTCTACGTGGACAAACCGGTGGACGCCGAGCAGCTGCGGCGCGCCTTCGACGACGCACGGCGCCACGTCCCGGACCTCGGTGTCCTCGTGCCGGCGGCGGTGGGACACATGTCCGTGCGCCGCACCATCCAGACCGTGCGCGACAACATGCTGGCCCAGGCCGTCAGCCTCTCCGAGGGAAACGCCACCCACGCCGGCCGCATCCTGCGCATCACCCGCCAGGCGGTGAAGCGCTACCAGAAGAACAAGAACGACTGAGCCACGTCGGCGCATAGGCGGACCGCGGTCCGCGGCAACCGCAACCAAAGTTGCGTTGCTCCGGCCCAACCCCCCGTGCAGCCTCCCCGCGTGCGTAGCCCTCCACCCTCCACCCTGCAGTGGCGCCGCGGCCCTGTCTCGTGGTGTGGCCCGGTGGCCGGCTCCACGGGGGGCGAACCATGAAGGTGCTGGTGGTGGAGGACGAGGACATGGTGGCGCGCAGCATGATCCGCGCGTTGAAGATGCATGGGCACCAGGCGGAGCGCGCGGTCTCGGTGGAGGAAGCCCGCCGCATCCTCCAGTCCGGCCCGTTTGACGCGCTCATCTGCGACATGCTGCTGGGACGCGGGGGCAACGGCCTGGAGCTCATCTCCTGGGCCCACAGCGAGTTTCCCGCGCTGCGCTGCGTGCTGGCCACGGCGGCCAACACGGTGGGCTTCGTGGAGGACCCGCCCACGCTGCGGCTCCTGCGCAAGCCCTTCAACACCCAGGAGCTGCACGACGCCATCACCCGGCCGTGACGCGCCCAGCCCACACCCAGGTGATCGACGCGCCGCCGGGGTATGACGTGGCCTCCACCACCTGAGGTCTCCCGTGCCCCCTGCAACACCGGGCGCGCCCCGCAGCGCATTCCGCACCTGGCTGCACCACCAGGACCCCAGGGGCCTCTCGGCTGCCTGGAGCCCGCGGCTGTGGCTGGGCCTCGTCGTGGTGGTGCCGCTGTTCCTCGCCGCGGCGGCCCACGCGCCGGGGGGGGGGGACGTCGTCGCTCTGCGTTTCCTGCCCGCGCTGT
>JBFMGU010000043.1:0-52518 GCA_040752415.1 Myxococcota bacterium | reverse complement strand
ACACCGGCGCGGCACATCTACGCCTCCCCACACCGTGGGGGAGGCCCGCCGCCTCGACGAGAAATCGGTGAAACCGGAAGGCGGCGGGGTGGGGGGGCCGGCCCTGCACCCCCCGGGACCTCCGCGGTCCTTCAACGACGACGACGCAGCAGACCCGCCAGCCCCACCAGCACCAGCAGCTCCGCGCCCGCCGGTGCGCCCGTGGCGCTGCACCCGAACGCGCGGATCGCCAGCTCGTCGTCACGCTCATCCTGCGCGGGCACGCCGTCATCGCTTCCCGGCGGCGTCACCTCACCTCCCGGCACCTCCGGCGTGATGACGCCCTGGCACACCAGGGACACGTCGGTGAGCGTCAGCTCGTCGACACCGGCCTCCACCAGGTTCTGCTCCGGCCCCTTGTCCCCCACGGTGAAGCGCAGGAACACGCGCGTGACCTCCGCGGGCAGCCCGGCAATCTCCTTCACCTTGAAGCTCTTGCGCTTCCAGACGAAGTCGTTGCTCGCGTCACGGTCGATCTCCACCCAGCTCACGCCGTCGGCGGAAATCTCGGTCACCAGGTCATCCTCCTCGGCCTCCAGCAGTTGCCGCTGCTCCAGGTCGAGGATCATCGCGGTGTGCCACGTGCTGAACGAGAGCACCGGGTCGGTGAGGCCCGCCAGCGTGATCTCCGTGGTCTGCAGCGTGGTCTCGCCGTCGTCCACGTCGGTGTCGGACACGTTGTAGGGATCCAGGCCGGAGCCGCCCGGCTCGGTGAAGTACGCGTTGTCCCCGTCGAGAGAGGCGTCATCGCCCGGCTGGAACACCACGTCGGAAGCGCCAAAGCGACGCAGGTCCGTCCGGCGTGGAATGCCCCGACGCCAGCGACCCATCTGCGCGGTGTCGGTGCCGTCGGGGTCCACCTCCCAGCCCGGGTCCGACTCCATGGAGACACGCGTGGTCGTGCGCACACCCACCACGCGGCTCACGCTGGCGCTCTCCGCCGCCGCCTCCGCGCTGGTCAGGGTCAACGTCACCTTCAGCTCGCTGGCGCAGGCAAAGCTCGTCGCGGGCGTCACGGTGAAGCTCACCTCGGTGCCCGCCTCCGCGGCCAGGGGCGCCACGGTGACACTGGTGGGCGAGAGCGCGGCGTCTCCCTCGGTGGCAATGTCCACGCGCGCCTCGGCGCTGGTGGCGCTGCCCTGGTTGATGACGCGCGCGGTGACGGTGAGCGCCTCGCCGGGCTCGAAGGCGCCGTCGGGGTTGCTCTCCGTGACGGTGAGGTCCTTGAGGCGCAGGCGTGCGGTGCTGCAGTCCCCGCTGAGCGCGGTGCACACGCGGGCGCGCTGGCCGGTCCACTCCTGGAAGTTCTCCACCCACTGCGTGCGGAAGGACTCCACCAGTTCCACCTGCGCGGTGACGTCGGCAGCGGTGACGCCGGGCTGGGTGAGCACCACCACGGCCAGGTTGAAGTCCCGCTGCGACTCGTGGGCGGCGGGCACCCGCGGGCCCAGCGCGTTGATGACGTGCTCGACGGTGAAGTCCTCGCGGTCCCCGGTGACGGTCAGCCCCTGGTACAGCACGCTGGTGGCGCTGACCCGCTGGTTGCCCGCGCGCGCATTCTCGATGACGAAGAACGGCTCCACCTCTTCCGGCGGCATGAAGCCCATGAGGTAGAGGTCCAGCGTGGAGAAGCGCGCGCGCCGGGAGATGTTGAAGCCCTGGTCGGAGAACACCTCCACGGCGGTGAACGTGCCGTCGGCGTTGTCCCGCCAGGCCACGCCGTCCTGCACGCTGGTGTAGATGCCCGCGCCGTCGTCGGCGGGGCCGGTGTGCATGAGCGCGGACCAGTGCGCCTGGTCGCGGCCCAGCAGCACGTCCGAGGTGCTCCCGTCCTGGAAGCCCTCCTTCTTCACCTTGGCAAACGCCAGCCAGCGGTGGGTGAGCTCCTGGCCCATGATCGGGTACACCGACGAGGCCGGGTCACTGATGGGCAGCCCGTCCACCTGGCTGTACGCGTCGGGGCTGTTCATGTTGAGGAAGCCCTGGAGGCGCCCGTTGGAGCCGAACAGGTCGCTCATGTCCATCTGCTCCAGCCCGATGCCGCTGTCCCGGTTCACGATGTTGCTAAAATACGCGAAGCCCGGGTTCATCAGGTCCTCGAAGAGCGGGAAGACCACGATGAAGTCGAAGTGGTCGCCCTCCTCGTCAATGACCTGGCGGGTGATGCGCGCGAGGTCCTGGCGCGCCTCGTCCATGCGCAGCCCGTAGCCGCTGCCGCCCTGGCCGCTGACGGTGGACACCACGGTGCTGTCACCCTCGATGACCTTGATGTCGCCGATGTTGGTGCTGGTGGCGAACCGCTGCACCCGGCTGGGCGCCGCCTGGCGGATGTCCACCTGCACGTCCTTGCGCGGGCGCCAGTCGGAGTGACGCCAGAAGGTCTCCAGCGCCTCCGTCGAGAGCGGCAGGTCCGGTACGTCCAGCCCCTGCGCGCAGCCCGCCACGATCACCCCCACGGTGCAAAGTCCGATACCCAGGCTCCTCATGTGACCTGCCTCCGTAGAAAAAAGTTGCCCGCCCTTGTGCAGCCGGTGTGCCAGGAAAAAACGCTGGAAATCCGGGGCTCAACACGCCGATCGCACCGGTGGCGATCGATCAGTGTGGGAGGGGGTGTGCGTTAGCAAAGTGTCGACGGGTGGCAAGTTTGTGGGTGTGGGTGGGAGCAACTGCCACACGAGAGTCGCAGGCCTGGTCCGGTGGCATCCTGGCACGGAAGGACTGGCACGACGCCAGAGTGGGCGACCGTCGTCGTTGCCCCCGCTTGGGTTCAACGCTCGTCGGTCCAAGGGCTCAGACTCCATCGCGGAACTTAGTCCTGGCGTTGATCTCCAACGCGGCAGTAATCGTGCGCACCCCTTCTTCCGGGAGTCTCATGGTGCTGAAGCGGCTGGCTGTGTTGGTAATGGTGCTGTTGGGAACAAGCTGCGGAGTCGAGGTGCGGGACGGCGCGGACGGGAAGGATCTCCGCCGTGCCGGGTGGGGTCTGGGCGGTCACGCGGTCATCCAGGCCGGTGACCCGAACCTGGTGCTGGGCGTGGTGACGCGCACGCCGATCTCCGGCGATGGCGACGTCAACGCGGACCCCGGTGAGGCGGTGGAGCTGCAAATCCAGCTGACCAACCCCGGCGGCGCGGGCGACGCGCTGGAGGTTGCCGGCCTGCTCACCACCAACGACCCCAACGTCACGCTGGTGCAGCCCAGCAGCGCCTATCCGGACGTTCCCGTCGACGGCAGCGCGGTCAACACCACCCCGTTCATCATCCGGACCGCCACGTCGGCGGCGTGTGGGAGCACCGTCTCCCTGGCGCTGGTGGTGACGTCGCAGGACACCGGTAGCCCGCGCACGTTCCCGGTGACGGTGACCTTGGACGTTGGTGGCATCCAGACCACCACGTTCACCTCCACCACCGTGCTGGCCGTCCCGGATGGCGTGGGCGCGGAGTCGCCGGGCCCGGTGGTCTCGTCGACGCTGGCGGTGAGCGGCGTCAGCGGCCCGCTCCAAGACCTGGACTTCCGCTTCAACGGCGGCTCCTGCAACACCACCACGGGCTCCACCACCGTGGGCCTGGATCACACCTTCGTGGGTGACCTGGTCATCCGGCTGCAGTCCCCCAGCGGCACCACCGTCACGCTGGTGAACCGCCTCAGCAACGGTGGCGGCGGCAACTCCGGAAACAATTTCTGCACCACGGCGCTGGATGACGCGGCCTCGCCCCTCATCCAGGCGCAGCTGGCTGCCGCGGCCCCCTTCGTCGGAACGTTCAAGCCCGCCAACCCGCTCTCCGCGTTCAACGGCGAGAACCCCAACGGCAACTGGACCCTCTCCGTGCAGGATTACTTCGTGGGGGACACCGGCAACGTCCGGTCCTGGAGCCTGGTGGTGGGCGTCTCCAACGGCGCGTGCACCACGTGTGCGCCCTTTGACGTTGCTCCCGACACGCTCCCCGACGGACAGGCGGACACGCCCTACAGCCAGACGCTGACCGCCACCGGCGGCACCGGGCCGTACACGTTCACCACCACCGCGGGCGCGCTCCCCGCCGGTCTCACGCTTGCCACCAACGGGACGCTGTCCGGCACGACCACGACGGCAAGCGACAGCACGTTCCGTGTGCAGGCGCAGGGGGCGGACGCGTGCCGGGACTACCAGGACTACACGCTGCACATGGCGGCGCACATCCAGCTCACGACGTCGACACTCCCCGATGGCACCGGGAGCAATCCCTACCAGCAGCAGTTGACCGCCACTGGCGGGACCGAGCCGTACACCTACGCGTTGACGTCGGGTGCGCTGCCCGCCGGGCTCACGCTGGATGCGTCCGGTCTGCTGTCCGGGACGTCCACGGTGGCGGGTGATTTCACCTTCGAGGTCACCGCCACCGACGCCAACGCCGAGAGCGGTGTGACCCCGTTGACGTTGCGCATGGTGGCCCCGCTGCTCGCGCTGCAGCCGTCAACGCTCCCCGACTACGTGGCCAGCACGCCGTACTCCGTGACGCTGGGCGCGACGGGCGGCGCGGATCCGTACACGCTGGAGCTGACCCAGGGCGTGCTTCCGTCGGGGCTGTCTTTTGCGTCGTCGGGCATCTCTGGCGTGGCCACCGTGGCCGGCAGCTTCCCGTTGGAGGTGAAGATCACCGACGCCAACGGGTTCACCGCGTTCCAGCAGGTCACGCTGGTGGGCCAACCGCCGGTGATCCTGGTGGACCCCACCGCGCTGGCCGACGTTGTGGCACTGGAACCCATGACGGTCTCGTTCACGGCGCAAGGCGCGCAGGCCCCCTACACCTTCGCGGTCGGCGCGGGGTCGTTGCCCGCGGGCCTGGAGCTGTCGTCGGACGGTGTGCTCTCCGGGAGCGCCACGCAGGCTGGTGACTTCTCGTTCACCGTCACCGCCACCGACGCCAACGGTTTCACGGGCAGCGTGTCGCTGGCACTTCATGTGACTCCGCCCGTGGTGACCGTGCTGCCCGACGCGCTGGCGGACTTCGTTGCCAGCAACACCTACCAGGTGGCCTTCAGCGCGCAGGGGGGAGCTGCTCCCTACTCGTTCACCGTCGTCGACGGAGCGCTGCCGCCCGGCCTGGCGTTGTCCTCCGACGGAATCCTGGCCGGCGCCGCCACGCAGGCGGGCGACTTCACCTTCACGGTGCAGGCGCAGGACCAGTATGGATTCGTGGGAATGCGCGGCCTGGCGCTGCATGGCGCCACGCCCACCATCGTCATCGACGTCACCGACGTGACCCTGGTTGGCGGGGAGACCGTGCAACAGGACTTCGTGGCCACCGGTGGCGCCGCGCCCTACACGTTCTCCGTCGACGGCACGTTGCCGCCGGGCCTCAGCCTGTCGCCGTCGGGTGCGCTCTCCGGTCGGGCCACGGCCGCGGGAGATTTCTCCTTCACGTTGAACATCACCGACGCCAACGGCCTCCCGGGCAGCACGGTGGTGACGATCCACGTGTCCGCTCCCACGCTGACCTTGCAGCCGGATGCGTTGCCGGACTTCGTGGCCAGCCGCGCCTACAGCGTGCCGCTCACCGTCCAGGGCGGGACGGCGCCGTTCACGTTTGCCGTGGTCGACGGAGCGTTGCCGCCGGGCCTGACGCTGGCCGGCGACGGCGTGTTGTCCGGTGTGGCCACGCAGGTGGGCGACTCTGCGTTCACGGTGCGCGCCCAGGACGCCGACGGGTTCAGTGTCTCCGGGCTGAGGACCCTGCACGGGACTCCGCCGACGCTGACCGTCTCTCCCGCCACGCTGCCCGACGGGAGGGAAGGCCGCGCCTACAGTCAGACGCTCGTCGCGGATGGTGGAGCGGAGCCGTACACGTTCCAGGTCAGCGCGGGCAGTCTGCCGCCCGGCCTGACGCTGGGTGGCGACGGGGCGCTCACCGGCACGCCCACCCAGCCTGGCGGTTTCTCGTTCACGGTGCAGGCCACCGACGTCAACAACTTCACCGGCCAGGGCGAGGTCACCGTCTCCATCGTGGCGCGTACGGTCCTGGAGATCGCACCCGACACGCTCGACGACGCCATCCGCGGTCAGCTGTACGAGGTGGTCCTGAGCGCGACGGGGGGCTCGGGGTCGTACACGTTCACGGTTGCCCCCGGCGTGCTCCCCGACGGACTGGTGCTGGCGCAGGACGGCACCCTGGACGGAACACCCACCCAAGCGGGCCAGTCCACCTTCACGGTGATGGTGCGCGACGTCGAGGAGAACTTCGGCACGCGGGACTACACGCTGAACGTGGTGGAGCCGGACGGCGGCGTGGCGACGGATGGTGGCAACAGCGACGGAGGAGGTACCGGTGCGGATGGCGGCAGCGTCGACGGGGGCGCGGAGGCGGACGCCGCGGTCGTCGCGGATGCGGGCAGCAGCACGGATGACGCGGGCACGGAGTCCGACGCGGGCGCCCAGCCCTCCGACGACGCAGGCACTCCGGATGCGGCCCAGCGCTCCGACGACGCCGGCACCAACCAGGCCGACGCCGGTGGCAACCCGGTCACGCCGGACGCCGGGGGCACCGGTGGCGCGGGTGCGGGCCCCGGTGTGGAGCCGGGGAATGGTTGCGCCTGTGACGCGTCGTCGACCGCGAACGTGGAAGTGCCACTGGCGTTGATGCTGGTGGTCGCGTGGCGCGCGCGGCGACGTCGCTGACGCGCGGTGTGGTGGGGCGTCCACGGGGATGGGTGCTCCACCGCCATGGCTGAGTGTTTCCGTCCCGGGTGTTACGCTCGAACGTGATGCCCCACCACGACCCCTTGCCGCTGGCCCTCATTGCGGGCGTCCTGCTGACGACGGGGTGCCTGGCCACCAGCACTCCCACGGCGCGCGCGGTCCCGCAGGGCTGCGAAGCTCCGTCGTCAACCGTGGAGGTCCCCGACGCGGGAGGAGTGGACGCGAGCTACGCGACGTCCGACGATTGCGTGCGTTGGACCTTCGCCGGCAATGCGGCGCCCTTCACGCTGGACAACGACCTGCAACTCCTCGCCGAGCAACCCGCGCTGGGCGTGGCGCTGGAGGCGGACGGGCCGGATCCCTTCATGTCCGTGAATGCCTCCGCGGACCTGGCGGAGTGCACGGTGCTGGAGGCGGTGTTGTCCGCGGAATCCACCGGCGCCGCCGCCACGGGCCGCTTCTTCTGGCTCACCACGACGGACACCGCGTCCTGGTCCGCGGCGAGCTCCGAAGGGTTTCCGCTGGTGGCCGACGGAGAGCTGCGCACGCACCGCGTGGACCTCTCGGAGCATCCGCGCTGGAACGGCACGCTCCGCCAGCTTCGTCTGGACCCGCTCAACGGGCCGGGACGCGTGCAGGTGAACACGGTGGCGTTGTTGCGTGCTCCCGTGGGTGTCGACGGAGGTGCCGGGGATGCGGGTTGCGGCGCGTGTGGTGCGTTTGCAGGGTGTGTCGCCGGGGTGTGCGAGTGCGTTCCCGGTTTCTTCCGTCGTGACGGCGTGTGCGTGCGCAGCGAGGGCGGCCTCCAGTCCCGCACCCGCGGCGAGGTTTGCGCGATCCTCGACGACGGCAAGCCCCGGGCCGCCGCGCCGGTGTGGCGGACGTGCGGCGGATTCGAGTGCGACCTGGGAGCGCTCTCCCCCGACGCGCGTCAGGACGCGGTGCGGCGCATCAACATGTTCCGCCGACTCACCGGCCTTCCCGACGTCACGTACGACGACGGCCACACCCACGCCGAGCAGGAGTGCGCGCTCATCCTCAAGGAGCTGGGAGGACTTTCCCACGACCCGCCCAGCGCCACGCACTGCTACACCGGACTGGGCGCGGAAGCGGCTGGCGCCAGCAACATCGCGCTGGGAGTACCATCGCCGTCGTCCGCCATCGACCTGTACGTCGACGACCGCTCCGAGTCTTCACTGGGGCATCGTCGCTGGCTGCTCAATCCGCCGCTGGACCGGGTCAGCGTTGGGCACGTGGATACGTTCAACTGCACGCGGGTGCACTTCTTCGACGGAAACGCGGACCCGGAGCTGGTGGCCTATCCCTCACCGGGGCCGTTCCCCGCCGAGGTGTTGCTGGGACGTTGGACCGTGGACCTCGCCGCCTATGAGCTGACCGACGCGCTGGAGATCGTCGTGGTGCGCCAGGATACCGACGAGGAGGTCTTCCGCGGCGGGGAGCTTCTGTCCGGTCGCTTCGGGTCCCTGAAGACGGTGGCCTATGACCCGGCGTGGGAGGTGGACGTGACCTACGAGGTCAACATCACCGGGCTGACCCGCAACGGCGCGCCCGCCGAGGTGCACTTCAGCACCCAGCCGGTGCGTTGCGCGGCGACCACCAACCCGTGACGCCCCTCTCGCCAAGTAGGTGGCGAGAGGTTCTTTCACATGGGGAGGAGCTCCGGTGAGCCCGCACAGCCTGAGCCAAAGCGGTATTCCAGACCGCACTCCCAAAGGTGCGGGCGCCGCGAGTGCGCTTTCATCGGAGTGCCCGCACCGCGGCTGCTCGTGGGGAAACCCTGCGTGCCGGCTTCTCCGCCCAATGGGATGGGCGCGGCCGGCGCTCTGGGAGTGCGGTCTGGAATACCGCTTTGGCTTCGAGTTCTCCGGTGCGACGACGAGGCGGGTGTCTTGGGGCACTCGGCTTGCTCACCGGAGGCAAAGCGGTACTTCATACCGCAGTCCGAAAGTGTGCCGGCGCTCTGCCGCGGAGTCATGACCGGCACACGGTTTCATTCCTCCGACGACACAACGTGCGGCCCACACAGCGCGCAAGCGGCGGCCGCACTTTCGGACTGCGGTATGAAGTACCGCTTTGCCTCCGCTTTGGATCGGCCTGTTCGGGGCTCAACCGGAGTCTTCCCTGATGCGAAAGAACCTCTGGCCTGGTACTTAGGACCTGGCAGCGGGCTTGCACGCGTGCACGGCGCCCTGACCCGGCGAGCCCACGGTGCGTGGGTGCGTCGGGACTTCATGTCTGCCAGCCGTGCCGGGGCATCCACGGTGGCACAGAGGATTGCCGTGCGGATGCAGCGTCTGCTGGGAGTGTTTGTCGTCGGGGGATGGTTGGGGTGCACGCAGCCCGCAGTGAGTGGGGATGCCGGCGTGGTGGGTGACGGTGGCACGACCGGCCGGGATGGCTCCGCGCTCGTCGACGCCGGTCATCAGGGTCCCACCGACGCGAGCCATCAGAATTCTGACGCTTCTGACGGAGCTGACGCAGGCGGCCAGTCCCACGACGCCGGAGTGGGAACCGACGCGGGCACCGCCACCGACGCGGGCCCCCACCCGGAGTGCGGGGAGTACATCGACCTCGAGCACTTCATCGTCCGCTGCCCGGTGACGCCGTACGAGTACGTGTTCCGCTGGGATGACGTGGACATGGACCCCGCGTGCCCCGACTACTGGACCGTGGGCGACGACCCGACCCACTACCCGTCGCGCGACGACGCCGTCGACTCCAAGCTGTGCGACGACTCCTGCATCTTCAGCGCCTACGCCTCGGTGATGTTCCTGCACTGCGGGTTCCGCAACGAGTACATCCACTGGACCTCCGACGGAGAAGGCTGCGGTGACCTGTACGAGTACTCCACCGGCATCTACACGAGCCGCGAGGCGTGGGAAGCGGAGAACCCGTGCCCCGACGCGGGCGTGACGGAGGATGGTGGCGTGGCGTCGGACGCGGGGTGAGGCGAGGCGGAAAATCGGCAGGTCAGACAGGCTGGGCGGAGGGCGGCGCGCGCTCCCCGGATTCCGTGGTCGTGGCCGGCCCTTGGCGCCTGCCCTTCAGCAACCAGGTCCGCATGGGTCCCTTGCCCTTGATCTCAACCGTGCCCCGCTCCTCCAGCACGAAGTGTCCTTGGAGCCGGGCCTGCACCACGTCGGAAACCTGGATACCGCCCTCGATGCCGTGGGACTCCATGCGACTGGCGGTGTTCACGGTGTCACCCCACAGGTCGTAGCTGAACTTCCGCTTGCCAATGACGCCGGCCACCACCGGCCCGGCGTGGATGCCAATGCGGATGCCCAGCGGCTCTCCCAGGCGCTGCCCCACTTCCACCACGGAGCGCTGCATCTCCAGCGCCATGTCGGCCAGGTGCATCAGGTGATCCTCGCGCGTCTCCGGGGCGCCGGAGATCACCATGTACGCGTCGCCAATGGTCTTGATCTTCTCCAGGCCATGGCGCGCCGCCAGCGCGTCGAACGTGGTGAACATCTCATTGAGACGTCGCACCGTCTCCTCCGGCGAGAGGCGGGCGGACATGCCGGTGAACCCGACGATGTCCGAGAACAACACCCCCACGTCATGGATGGCGTCCGCAATGGTCTCCGCGCCGCCCTTGAGCCGCCGCGCAATGGAGCCGGGCAGGATGTTGAGGAGGAGGCGCTCGGAGACATCCCGCTCTTCCGCCAACAGGCGCTCGTCGACAAAGAGCTGCCGGTCCCGTCGCTCCGTCAGGTACCCGCCCACCGTGCACACCAGCGTGGTGAGGTGTTGCATGAAGAAGATGCCGAACACGTCGGGTCCGGTCATGTGGTGGTAGTGGACCGCAAAGTGCGTGCCCGCCAGCACCCCCAGGGCAAACATCGTGCTCCGCACGAAGCCCAACGAAAACAACACGAAGGTCGATACGAGGATGAGCTGGGTGGACCCGAGGATGACGATGGGCGGGGAGGGCGGTGCATAGATCAGCGACGGAAGCATCAGCGTCAGCAGCAGCAGGAAGAGGCCCGCGGTGACGGTGTCCTGGAGTCTGCGCTGGGCGGCGGGCAGCCAGGTCAACGCAAAGATGGCCAGCAGCAGGGGGATGCCAATCCCGACGCGAATCCACACCATGCGCGCCGCGGCCTCCGCGGTGGCCAGGTAGCGATCCGTGACGATCCCTTGCAGCATGACAAAGACCGCGAGCGCCATCGACCAGCGCAGCGGCTTGAGGGCCCTGCGGCCCCACGCCACCTGGTAGTCCCGCTCGATGCTGGGGTCGCGAAACCAGAGGGTGAACCGGTTGAGCTCATAGGAGCCTTCCATGGTTCTGTTTTGGGCCTGGGATGCCGGCCCTCGCAACCTGCCGGCGGCCCCACCGCGCACCCCACCTTCCCGTACACAGAAAACCCGGGCCCGCGGTGGGGCTTGCGTAGGACGCGCGACGCCTCACCCCTCCACGCCCGGGTGCGCGTGGCCGTTCAGCTTCCGCGCCGCCGCGCCGGACACGCGGTCCAGGAAGCTGGTGATGTGCGGGAACACCTCGTCACGCGCGCGCATGCCGAACACCATGTCAATGTGCCCGTACCCGTCGGAGAAACCGGCGTCGCGGCCCAGCAGCACCGCCTGCTTGTCCGCGCTGGCCACCAGGTCCAGCGCCCGCAGCGCATTGCCGTGGCGACACATCAGGTCCACCTCGCCGGCAATCACCAGCACCGGCACCGTGATGCGCCGCATGGCCTCCCGGTAGTCCAGGCTGTGATCCACGCTGCGGAATGCGTCGTGGCGGATCCAGTCCACGAACTGCAGGAGCAGCCGCGTGCTGACGTGACTGAGCGCGTGCCAGGTGGCGCGTCGCACGTACGTCATGTCCACCTGGCTGGGATTGAACTGGCTGCGCAGGAAGAAGGCCGGCATCCACATCAACCACGGCGCAAACACCCGCGCGAAGAACCGGATGTGCACCGTGGGCAGCCGACGCACCAGCCATTCCACCCACGCAATGTCCCCCACCACCGCGCCCTTCTCCGCAAACCCCACCGGTGAGCCCATGGCGACGATGGAACCCACCCCGTCCTCGCCGTGCACCGCGGCCAGCGCGTAGGAGAGCAGCCCGCCCATGGAATGACCCAGCAGGTGGACCTTGCGCGCGCCGCTCACCTGCAGCGCCTTCTCCAGGATGGCGGGGAGGTCGTGGCGCACGTAGTCGTCGAAGGACCAGCCGGACAGCGCTCCCTCGGGAAACGCCACGTCCGCATCCCCGCGCAGCGCTGGCACGAAGACGTCATAGCCCTGGTCGGCGAGGTAGCCGGCGAGGTCCGCACTGCCGGGAAAGTCGAAGTTGAAGTGGCTGGCGCCCAGCCCGTGCAGGCAGAGCACCACGCCCTTGCGCTGGGAATCCGGCAGCTCCCGACGGTGGCGGTACATGGGCAGCGTGTGCCCGTCGACGGTGCGGACCTGGATGACCTCGGTGGGCTTGAAGTCCAGCACCCAGCGCAGGTGCACCGCCAGGTAGACCGCCAACAGCGCCAGCAGCAGCGCCCCGACGACCAGGAGGGCCAACACCGACGTGCTCATGGCTCCGCCGTCTCGAATTCCGCGGCGCCCGGCACGTTGTAGACGAGGTGGATGTCACCCGCGTCCTGCTCGCGGTTGAGCTCCTCCTGGTGCACGGCGCAACGCAACGGTGCCCGTGGTACCGAAGGCCCGGTCAGCCTTCCGCACACGGTGACGGTGATGGGTCCCTGGGGCACGGCGCGCGCGGGCGCCAGGCACTCCCCGAACGCGTCCATGCTGCGCGGCAGGTACCGCCCGTCCCAGGCAATGGGCTGCGCGGTCTGCGAGCGGATGAGGGCGCTCTGCCCGCAGGTGCCGGGGTCGGTGAGCGCGGCCTCTCCGCAGACGCGGCCGTTGCACTCCGGGTCCAGGATCAGCGGCTGGCCGTTCTCCAGTCCCTCCACGCGGAGCTCCACGCCATAGCCCAGGACCCCGCCACTCCCCTCGAAGGTCAGCGGCGTGGGGTTCTGCAGCTCCAGGTCCAGGGTGAACGGACTGGCCTCCTCCTGGCACGACGTCACGGCAAGCGTGAGCACAAGCAGCGCGAGAGGACGGAGGGCACGCACGAGAGGGAGTCTGCAACCTGCCGCGGGGTGGATCAAGCTCACGGCCATCCCACCGATTGCGCCCACCGCGGCGCGTGTGTTGGAAAGCCGGCATGGAGCCGCGCGGACCGCTGGCAGGTGACATCGACTTCGACATTCCCGACCTCGAAGGCGTGGTCCTGGAGGAGGTGCTGGGCGTGGTGGACGGGGAAGCTCCCGACGACAGCCCGGTCAGCCTTTACGTGAAGCCGGTGGGCGGGCAGTGGCAGCGCTTCTTCCTGGATGCCGGCGTGGCGTTCTGGGAGGAATGCGACGGGCTGGTGGAGAACCCCGACGAGGACGCGGTGCGCAAGGTGGACTACGCCGCGGCGTACGGGCTGAAGGGCGCGCGTGTGCGGAAGGCCTTTGCCGAGGAGGCCGCGCCGCTGGATACCGCGCGCGTGGTGCTGATCCTCGAGGACGGCGGGGAGCTGGTCCTGGCGCAGATTGAGCAAAATGACGACGGAGAGGGGCCCGCGCGCGTGGTCTACCTGCCGCCGGAGGAAGCCGTGCCTGACGGCGGTTCCCGGTGAGGTTGTCACGCCGCTGGCTCCATCCGGCGGAGGGCGCCGCGTTGGTCCGAGGGAAAGCGGCACTTCATGCCGCAGTCCGAAAGTGCCGGCCGCGTTCGCTCTCCTGGACAGGCCGGCACGTTCCCCGACGTGGCACGGGTGCGGGCGTGGCAATGTCACGAATCGGAGCGATGCCCGCACCCTTTCGGACTGCGGCATGAAGTGCCGCTTTCGCTCGCGGACCAGGCAGGAATGGCTGCGCCACGGTCCAACCGCTTCCCACAACCCATGCTCCTGGGTTCAGGATTTTCGACGGCTCAAATCCCGTGGCGCAGCCATTCTTGTCTGCGATCCCGCTGCCAAGGGCCATCACTTCCCGGTCCACCGAGCGTGAACCGACGTAGCCGCTCAGTCCTGCGCGGGCAGCGTGTAGTGCACGCGCGCCTCCACGTGATCCACCACCACCTGTGACGGCGTGCCGTTGCCGGGCGCGGAGGGACCGCCCGCACGCACCTGCACGCTGAGTCGTCCCGCGCCCTGCTGGATGAGCCGGCGGGCCTCGGTCTCCGACGGGGAGGACCACACCAGCCCCGTGTCGTCGTCGGTGAGGTCGGTGACGTCGGTGGCGGCGGCCCCGTTGCGTGTCAGCTCGGTCCAGCCCGGAGAACGCAGCGCGGGCGCATACGCGGACCACGCCTGCAGCGAGGCGCCGTTGCCCCCCGCGTAGGCCCCGCCGGCCCGCGCGCGCAGCTCCAGGCTGGTGACGTCGAGCGCGGCGACTTCATCCACCGAGAAGGTGACCTGCACGCCGGCCTGCCGTCCGGACCAGATGTCCGTGGCCCAGGAGTCCGACAGCGGGCCAGTGGACAGTCCGCCGTGCAGGAACACCCGCGGGATGGTCTCGTCGACGACGAGCGCCGCGTTCATGCGCGGGGTGGGACCGTCGGCGGAGACGGGGAGACGTCGCCAGGTGTTGCCGCGCAGCTCCCAGAGGTCGTTGAACTGCAGACCATCATTCTGCTGACCACCAAAGAGCAGCACGCGCTCCCCCACGCGGTCATGGAACAGGCTCGCGTCACGACGTGCCACGGGGCTCTCCCCCGACGTCACCACCTCGAGCCAGGCGCCTGCGTCACCGTCCCATTCCCACAGGTCGCCGAGGTACGCGGGGTTGCCGTTGCCGCCAAAGACCAGCACCCGACGTCGTCCCGGGGACGCGTCATAGGTCATGGCGAACTCACGTCGCGCCGCGGGTCCGAGCTGCGGGTCATTCGGCGTGCGCTGCGTCCAGGTCACGCCGTCCCACTCCCAGGTGTCGTTGAGCATGGTCTCGTTGCCGTCGCGACCCGCGAACAACACCATGACGTGCCGTCTCTCGTCGTAGGCCATCCCCCCGCGGGAGCGCTCGGTGAGCTCGTTGGGGACGGCGGCGAGCGCGGTCCAGCGGGTGCCGTCGAAGCGCCAGGCGTCCTTGAAGACATTGCCGTCCTGCTGGCCGCCGAAGAGCAGGAGGGAGGTGTCGTCGCGGTTGTAGCCAACCTGGGGTCGCGCGCGCGGGCTGAACAGCGGCTCGGTCTGCGTGTGCAGCCGCCAGCGGGAGCCGTCCCAGATCCACGTGTCCTGTGTGTCGTCGTCACCCACGCTGCCGGCCACGGCCACCAGCTCCCGTCGGGAAGCGTTCCACACCACCGCGGCGTCCAGGAACGGCGGGGGATCGACGGTACCTGGCGTCACCTCCGTCCACGCGGTGCCGTCCCAACGCCAGACATCCTCGAGGAAGTTGTCCAATCCCTGGCCGCCGCCCGCGCCGCCGAACAACAGCACGCCCGCGAAACGGGGATCCTCGACGAGGGTGGCCAGCGCGCGCACCTCCGGTGACGACGGGACGATGACCTCCGTCCAGCTGGCGCCGTCCCATTCCCAGGTGTCGCCCAGCGCCTCGTCGCAGTCGGGACGACCGGCTTCCAGGTTGGCGCTCAACGTCAGGCAGCCGCCGAAGAGCACCGTGACGCCGCGCACCGGGTCATAGGCCATGGCACCACCCACGCGTGGCGGCGGCGTGGGGCCGCTGGTGTGCTGCGTCCAGCCGCTGCCGTTCCACGTCCAGGTGTCATTGCGCGGTGCCAGGTTGAAGCCGGCGCCGCCAAATCCGCCGAAGAGGACGGTGGTGCCGTGCTCGGCGTCGAACGCGGCGGCGGGAAAGAGGCGTGGTGACGGACGCGGGGACCCTTGCGCGGGGGTGAGCCACTGCGTGCCATCCCACTCGCGCAGTGCGTCGTTCATGAGCGGGAGCGGGAAGGGTCCGTCCACCAGCACCTGCCCGCCGCCAAAGATCACCCAGCGACCGCGCAGCGTGTCGTAGGCGGACCCCGCGCCCTCCATCCCCGACGAGATGGGCGCATCCGGCAGCCGGGTCCAGCGCTCTCCGTCCCACTCCCACGCGTCGGGCACCGGGACGCCCTGCACGCTCCCGCCCGCCATCAGCACGCGACCGCGCAGCGCATCAAACGCCATCACCGCACCGGCGCGCACCGCGGGACGGAATCCCTCCGGCGTGGCCACGGTGAACTGGCGGCCGTCCCACTCGCGCACGTCGTCGGTACCGCCGTACCCGGCAAAGACCACCATGCGCTCCCGCACCGGGTCGTACGCCGCGGCGTGGGCAAAGCGCTGTCCGCCGCGCGTGGTGGAGGTGTCCACGCTGGTCCAGGGAATGACGCTGGCCACCTGCTCACCCACGCCGTCGACGCCGTCGGTGCCACCCTGCGGCGAAAGGGAACCGCCGGGCGGCTGCAGCGCCGTGCCTACCGACGGGAGCAGCGCCACGGTGTGCGGGCTGTTCACGCGCGGCACCGCCACCCATTCATTGCGCTCCACCGCCACGGGCAGCGACTCGTTCCCCGCGCGGTCCACCGCGGTGACGACGACACCGGGGGCGTCCACGTTGGACAGCGGGGTGCGGGGCCAACCTCCGTCGACGCTGGGGGACAGGGTGCCCAGCAGCACCTCCTCGTCGACGTCGAAGTCCGCGGGCACGAAAGGCGAAGGCCGCGCCCACACCCGCACCAGCAGCGGCGCGCCCGCATCCGCCACCTGGAACGCGTCCCCAGAGAGCTCACCCCGCGCGTCGCGCTCCCGCCCGGGCGACAGCGCGAAATGGCGTTGCGCGGGAATGACATGGCCGGCGCCTCCGTCGGGCGTGGTGCTTGTCTCCGTCGTCACTGCGCCCCATGGGCTGCGCGTCCAGCCCACCTGCTGCTGTTCCACCACCAGCGGGACACGCGCGCTCCCGTCGTAGTGGAGGAATTCCACCGTGGTGCCGAGCGCGGGTGTGCTCAGGTTCCCCGCCGCGTCGCGTGCCTGCAGGTAGAGCGCGTGCACGCCCACCGCCTCCGTTCCGTCGGCGGGGCGCAGGAAGACCAGGTGGGTGTCGTCGGAATCGCCGGCGCGAATGAGCTGCAGACCGGCGCAGTCCGCGGAGCCGACACACACGCGCACCGTGGTGGGGTCCACGGGCTCGTCGGTGGTGAGGTCCAGGCGGACCACGGTGCCGGGCCCCGCCGCGGTCACCGACGGGAGCGGGTGGTTGCCGGGCGGCTCATACTGCACGTCCACGTGGGTCACCCGCGGCGCGCGCCGGTCCACCACCAGCGCCACCTGCCGGGTCTCCACGTTGTCGAAGGCGTCGGCCACCGAGGTGATGATGAGCGTGCCGGTCTCGTCCGCGTCGGGAAACGGCGCGGCATCGACGCCGAGGCGCCACTGCCCGAGCGCACAGCCATCCGTCCCGTCGGAGAGCGTGAGGCCCACGCCGGCCACCGCGGCGGTGATGGTGGCGTCGGCCTCGGTGTCGACGACGAGGCAGATGGTGTGCGCCGGTCCGAAGCGCGGCGGGTTGGCGCCCGGCACCCCGCCCACCAGCGTCAAGGTCACCGCGGGTGGGGTCACGTCGACGTCGAACGCTTCCCCGGTGGCCGCCACCGCGTTCCCCACCACGTCCTCGGCGAGCACCGTGGGTACGTGGTGGCCGTCTCCCAGCGACGCGGCGGGAATGCGCCAGCGGTAGAGCAGTCCCAGCGGCGGCTCCGAGGGCAGGCGGTCCTCACCGGCCAGGTGCAGCACCGGCTGCTTCTGCGGATCGAGCGGCTCGGAGAAGCCGGCGGAGAACACCAGCTCGTCGCCAACGCGGAGGCGCGTGGGGAAGGCTTGCGTGGTGACGTCGGGAGCGCGGAAGTCCAGCACCACGCGCACGGACTCCGAGACCCGCTGGTTGCCCGCGCGGTCGACGGCGGACACCGTCACCAGGTCACCGATCTCCTGTTCCTCCTGTCCCGGTTGCGGCTGCACGTGGAGTGGGCCGCAGGTGTAGCGGACCACTTCCCCGACGAGAGCCTGCGACTGGCACGGCAACACCGGCTGGCCCGCGAGCGAAACCAGGTATGAGGGGCCGCGGCCCTGCGCCGCCTCCTCCGGCGTGGGTGTGAGGTCCTCCGACGTGAACGACACGGTGGTGACGGTGTCGCGGCCCACGCGCGCCGGCAGGGAGGACTGCGGCGTGGTGTCGACGGAAGTGGCTCCCGGGCGCGGAACGGTGCTCACCACCAGGTCCAGCAGCTCGGGCTCGTGCGTGTCCAGCTCCAGGGTTCCGACAATGGGCAGCTCGTGGGAGGGATTGCCCGCGATGTCCTTGAGCAACGCGCGCACGGTGTAGACGCCGTCGGTCCCGAGGAGGCCCGCCGCGGCGCCGGTGAAGGTGTACACGTCGGAGGCCACGCCTTCGCTGGGGGCACGGAAGACGAACGCCGGGCTCTCATCCACCTGCAGCGTGGGCGGGCCGCGCAGGATCTCGTTGGCGCGCAGTCGAACGGTGAGCACGGAGGAGGCGCGCGCCGGGTTGGGCTCCACCAGGATCTCACCCGCTCCCGTCAGCAGCGCCGGACCCTGCTGGTCGAACATGACCGGTACGAGCAGCAACGGTCCGGCAAAGCGTTCCCCGTCGAGAAAACGCGCGTAGATGGTGCGCAGGCAGCCAGCTTCCGCATGACAGCGCCAGTCGTCCTCGCTCAGTCCGCGCGTGAGGTCCCAATCCAGCTTGCGACCGCGCGTGCCCACCGCCACCTCCTCGAGCGGAAAACGCGCCAGCTCGAACTCCCGCGTGGCGGCGCCCTTCATGTCCTCGGTGTTGGAGAGCTGCACATGCACCGCGGTGGCCGGCGGCACCAGCACCACCTGGACCTGCGGCGAGTTGGTGTAGGGCAGCTCCCCGTACGTGGGCAGGTCGTGCAGGACCGCCAGGCACAGTTTCTCGTCGTCGACCTCGCGGCACGGCGTGGGGATGATGGGCACCTCGATGTTGACGGGCGTGGGATCCTCCTGGCGAATCTCGCGCGGTTGGGACACGCCGCGGAAGTAGACCTCCGTGGAGTCCGGCGTGGGCCGCAGCTCCAACGTCACCACCACGCTGCGACCATTGGGGATCTGCAGGTTGCGGTTGACGGGCTCGGTGTAGCGGTAGTCGAACGGGCCGTCCGAGACGGAAGTGGCAGATGGATTGTCGCGGTCCACCACGTGCAACCACGCCGACATCCGCTCGCGGTAGCGCGGCTCCTTGGGCCAGGTGAAACGCACGCGCACCGTGCCGGGGGCCATCCCGTTGACGTCGACGCCGGGAGGCGGCGTGGTGCAAGCGGCGCCCAGCGCCAGCGCCACGACGACAAGCCGACGCAGGTGGCCGGGAAGGACGCGGGAGTGCAACGGGCGAAGGACGGTCACTGCGCTCCACTCAAGACGCGTGGCGTCGGAAGGAGCCCCAAGTGTGCCGTGCAGGCAGCGTCCGAGGCAACCTCCGCGCGGTGCGCGGTGGTCCGCTCACAAGCTGTGAGTGCCGCTGCCATCAGGGCCGGATACACCTTGGCGCGGCTGTGCCGCTATCTGCTGCGCGGGCCCATCGCGCTCGGGAGACTGAAGGGCGCCCCGAGGGCATGCTGACCTACCGCCTGAAGAAGGCGGACCATCGGGCCGATGCGGCCCATCAGATCCACGACGTGCACGAAGCCATCGCTGGGGCTACTCGGCCAACACCCCCAGAGGTCCCTCCTTGACGTCACCACACCTTCGGACCGTTCACCTCACCATCCGCGCCGCGGGCCTGCGCGACGGCGTGCTGTTGGAGGAACGGGTGGTGCTGTAGGCTTCGCGCGATGTCCGACGATTCCATCCTCTCGGCCGCGCGGCGCGTCCTCGGCGCGATCACGGGCGCCCAGCTCTCGCCGGCCACGACCGCATCCTCCGCCGACGACGCCGAGGGCGTGTACTGGTCGGTGATCGCACGCCGCTCGGGCGCGCGACTCGAAGTCCATACCTGCTGCGAGCCCTCGGCGTACGCGGCGATGGCCCACGCCAAGCCGATGACGTCGATTGCGCACGACCTACCCAAAGGCGCCGAGGTGGAGGTGCTGCGCGCGGCGGCGGCGCTGCTCGAGCTGCCCGGGGACGCACGCGGGATCCCGTTCGTCCTCCTCTCGGGCGGCAGCGCGCACATGCCGGCGAACAAGCGTGTGTGCGGCGTGGCCCTGCCCGGTGCGCGAGGCGCGCCCGCGCAGGTGCTGGTCGGCCGCCGCCACGGCGGGAGCGCGCAGCTCGAGGCGATCGTGATCGGCGACGCGGCGATCGCGGCGGTGGGCCTCGACGGCTACTCCGAGCGCTTCGGCCGCGTGACGCTGCGCGAGCCGCTCACCGAGGTGAAGCGCGCCGACGTCGATGCCTCGTGGCTGTCGCTCCAGCTCGCGCGCTCGACCCCGAGCTGGACCTTGGAGGGCGCCGACGACGTCGAGGCGGTGAAGGCCCTCCTCGCGCGCCACGCGATCCCGATGCGCCGGCTGGTGCAGGTGGATGCGTCGACGAGCGAGTGGCGGGACTGAGCGCCGCGTGCGGTTGCTCGCACCCGGTCCGCCTGCTCACGCCCAGCCAGGAACGCGATAAACTCAAGACGCGTGGCGTCGGAAGAGGGCCCCAAGTGCGCCGCGGGGGCAGTGTCCGAGGCAACCTCCACGCGGTGCGCGGCGGTCCGCTCAGAGGGATGCCAGCAGCTCCTCCAGCGTGTTGAAGGCCGCGGCCATGCCCTGCTCCATGGGGCTCTTCAGCACCGCGTCGCGGATCTCCTGGGAGTCGTAGCGGATGGTGGTGGTGATGGTGGTGCGGCCGGCGTTCTCCCTGAACTCCACCGTCCCCATGGCATCACCCTGGTACCACGCCTCGTCGAACTTCTCGGAGGACACGAGCTTCTCGCGCGGGACGATCTCCCAGTACACGCCGCGCATTCCCATGCTCATCCCGTCGGGGCCGCGCCACTGGTAGCGGTAGGTGCCGCCCACGCGCAGGTCCACCTCACACACCGCCATGCTCCAACCCGGCTGCACGCCGAGCCAGCGACGAATCAGCTCCGGCCTGGTGTACGCGTCGTAGACCAGGGCGCGCGGCGCGTTGAACTCGCGCGTGATCATGATTTCCCGGTCGCTGGGGGTGGTGACCTTCGTCTTTCCGGTGTTCATCATCAGGTTGGCCCTCAGTGGGTTCTCTTCTTGCGTGGAGACCTGGCCTGCTCGGCCTTCATCTCCTCGAGCAGGTTGTCGAGGTTCTCGAAGGTGCGCTCCCAGAACTGGCGGTACTTCTCCAGGTACGCATTGGCTTCCGCCAGCGGCGCGGCCTCGATGCGGCACGGGCGACGCTGCGCATCCCGCCCACGGGAGATCAGACCCGCGCGCTCCAGCACCTTGAGATGTTTGGAGATGGCGGGCTGGCTCATGGCGAACGGTTTGGCCAGGTCCATCACCGACGTCTCGCCCTGCGCCAGCCGGGCCAGGATCGCGCGGCGCGTGGGGTCGGCCAGCGCCGCAAACGTGGCGTCGAGGCGGGCGCTGTCTCCGCGTGCATGACTCGAGCGTTCCATAACCGTTAGGTTATCACTAAGCCTGGCCGGTGTCAACCACGACGGTGGGATCGCGCGGGCGGGGCGGGGCCTTCCGCCAGGGCGCGCAGGCGCGGGAGGTCATGGAACACCACGCGGCGACGGTCGTGCTCCAGGATGCCGTCCCGACGCCACCGCTGGAGACACTCGTTCACGCTCTGCCGGCTGGCGTGGGCCAGCTCCGCGAGCTCCTGCTGCGAGAGGCTGGGATCCAACGTGGCGGTCCGGGCGTTGCGCGGGAGGTGGGGTGTCACCAGCTCCAGCAGCGCGCGCGCCACCCGCTGGGCCACCGGTGACGTCGTCACGCTTTCCAGGTGACCGCCCATGCCGAGCATCCGCTCCGCCAGCATGGTGTTCAGTTGACGCGACAGTGCGTGGGAGCGCGCCACCAACTCCAGGAACGCCGCGCCCGCCAGCCGCGCCAGTTCCACGTCATCCAGCGCCACCACACGCGCGGAACGGGTGGAGCGACGCAGCAGTGCAAGCTCGCCAAAGATCTCACCGGGGCCCAGCACGGCGACGGTGGCGTCGGTACCGTCGGGACCGGGCAGCACCACCTTGAGGCGGCCGGAGAGCACACCGTAGACCGCGTCGGCTTCCGCGCCCTGCTCCACCACGGTGTGACCACGTCGGTGGCGTTGCGAGGTCACCGCGTGGGCAGCGGCCTGCAGGTCCCCCTCGGAGACGTCCGCGAACACGCGCAGTTGTCGCAGCAACGCCACGCCTTTTGTCATGCGCTGGCAATGTTGCACGGCGCGGCCGGCCGGAAAAACGACGGGAGTGTCGCCCAGCCGACAGCACGCGTTCCCCGCCCACGGCAGGCTGCGGACCGTGAAGGAGGCCATCATGACAACCATCCATCGAACCGCATTGATCTCCGACGTGCACGGCAACGCGCTGGCCCTGCGCGCGGTTCTCGACGACGCGAAGGCCTGGGGTGTGGACCACGTGGTGTGCCTGGGCGACGTGGCCACGTTGGGACCACATCCCCGCGAGGTGCTGCAGCTGGTCCGGGAGCGCTGCACCCACGTCATCCTGGGAAATCACGACGAGTTCCTCATCCGCCCCGACACCATCCGCGACTACACCGAGGCGCCGCCCGTCGTGGCCGCGGTGTCATGGTGTCGCAGCCAGCTCACTCCCGACGACGTGACCTTCGTGAGCACCTTTGCGGAGCGACACACCCTGGAGCTGGGGCCGGTGCGCCTGTTGCTCTTCCACGGGACGCCGGCGTCCAACACCACCGACCTGCTCGCGGAGACGCCCGCGGCGCTGGTGGACACCATGCTGGGCGCACACCGCGCCACCGTGATGGCGGGCGGACACACGCACGTGCAGATGCTGCGACAACACCACGGCACGCTCCTCTTGAACCCGGGCAGCGTGGGGCTTCCGTTCCGCGACTTCGTGGCCGGCGCTCCGCCCACGGTCATGCCCATGGCGGAGTACGCGGTGGTGGAAGCACGGGGCGCCACGGTGTCGGTGGGCCTGCGGCGGGTGATGCTCCCTCGGGAGGAGCTGCTGGCGGCGGCGCGCACGTGGGATCAGCCGCTGGGAGCGTACCTGGTGCAGCAGTACTCCCGTCCGTATCCCGAGGTGGACGCCCCGACGTGAACCTGGGGCCCAGCTACCCGCGTTGGCACCTCAGGATGCGCGCGCCGGCACGGCGTCGTCGTGGACGGAGTTTGCGGACGGCGCGCGCGCGTTGAGGATGGCCACCTCCTGCACCAGCCGACGGATGGCCCGACGCTGGTCGGCCACCTCCAGGCTCAGGCGGTAGACCAGCCACAACAGCCCGGACAGGCACGCCAGGAACAGCGCGGAGGGCGGGTAGTAGATGCCCATGGCGCTGGCAATCTCGTCGATGGCCGGGCGCCAGATGGCGAGCGCGGCGGTGACGACGGAGACCATGAGCCACAGGATGGTGTGCCACTCATGCGTGCGCCGGCGCCGCGCGGCGATGATCACCTGCAACGCGAACAGCCCCGCCAGGACCAGGATGATGACGCTGGAACGATTCATGGTGACCTCGGACGGAGCAGCTCCAGGGAGAGCGCGGTGAACACCTTGGCCATGTAGAGCGCGGAACGCAGCGGCGTGAGCGAGCTCTTCCCGAAGCGACGCGGGCGCATGCGCACCGGCACCTCACACACCCGCAATCCCCGACGGTACGCCATGAGCACGCTCTCCGGCTCCGGGTAGTCATGCGGATAGGTGGTGCTGAACAGTTCCACCGCGCGCGGCGAGAAACCGCGGAATCCCGACGTGGGGTCGGTGACGCGCGCGCCGCACAGGCGGGTGAGCAGACCGGAGAGCAGCGCAATGCCCACGCGTCGCACACCGGTGGAGCGGAAGCCGGCCTCCCCCAGGAAGCGGCTCCCCACGACGAGGTCCGCGCCTGCGGAGAGCGCGTTGAGGAGGTCCTGCACGCAGCCGGGATCATGTTGTCCGTCGCCATCCATGCGGATCACGCAGTCATGGCCGTGGCGCTGCGCGTACATCAGCGCGGTGGACTCCCCGCCCGCCACGCCCAGGTTGACCAGGTGCCGCACCACCACCGCGCCCGCGCGCAGCGCCACCGCGCCGGTGTCGTCGGTGGAGCCGTCATCCACCACCAACACCTCGGCATGGGGCACCTGCGCGCGCAGCTCCTGCACCACCCCGGCAATCGAGGCGGCCTCGTTGTGGGCGAGCAGCGTCAGGAGGGGCCTGTTCATGTGGGAGCCGCGCGCATCTCCGTCGGACGCGCATGGTAACGCACCGGCGCGGAACGGAACAACCCGGGCGCCGCTTCCTCGTCGTGCTCGAGCGTGAGCGGGACTTAGAACGCGTTGAGCGTGCACTCGCCGTGGGCGATGTCGCAGATGTCCGGCGCGCAGCAGTCCAGGTCGGAGGTGCACGGCGCGCACTGTCCCGCGCTGGCTCCGCTGGGGATGATGCAGGCCTGCAGGCCGCACTCCCCGCTGCACCGGTCCGTGCACGTGTCGCCGCCGCCACCCGCGTCCGGCACCACGTTTCCGCCGTCGCGACGACCCGCGTCCGCGCCCGTGCCTCCGCCCGCGTCGTGGGTGCCGCCGTGGCCCGCGTCACCCGCGCCGTTCCCGCCCGCGTCGACCACGCCGCCGTCGGGCTGGGGCGTGCACCCGTCACCCGCGGCGCGGATGGCGCTGTCAAAGTGCACCGCCGCCGAGGCGTTGAAGGTCACCCGACGCACGAAGAGCGAGCCGTAGAGCTCCGCCGAGGCGTTGAAGGTCACGTCGGCGTTGGGGGCGTAGACGTTGCCGGCGAAGAGGCTGGATGCCTGCAGGTCCATGTCGCCGCCCACGTAGGTGCGCACGCGTGAGGGGGCGTTGGCGGAACCGAAGGACGCCGCGCCGTCGACGACGAGATTGCCCTTGACGAACAGGTCCAGCTCGGCGCCCTCCGCCAGCTCGACGGAGAGGCTGCCGGTGTGCAGGTCCCCGTCGACGAACAGCACCACGCGCCCTTCCGCCACCAGCCGGAAAGAGCCGCCCTGGTTGATGCTGGTGACGTGGTAACGCCCGCACGGGAGATGCACCTCCGAGGGACCGGTGCCGTCCTCCCAGGCCTGCGCGTTCACGCCGCCGTCGGACTGCTGGTTGTCATTGTGGGTGGCGGCCCAGGTGGTGATGGCGCCCACGTCGAGGACCTGGTTGGCGCCGCAGGGGCAGGGGAGCTGCTGGGGAAAATCCGCCTGCGTGGTGTTGCCCACCACGGTGCCATCCACCTGCGCACCGGGCGGCACGGTGAGGTTGCCCTGGATGGTGAAGCGCGCCGGCACGTCGCCATGGATGAAGGCGTTCCGTCCCACGGTGAGGCGCGTGTTGCTGACGGCGGTGCCATCTCCGTACGCGTACAGGTTGTGCTGCACCAGGCTGTCCGGTCCCGTCTGGATTCCGCCGCCGCCAATGAACGCGGAGCCGTGCACGGTGAGCTTGTTGTCCAGGGTGAGCGGACCGCCGTTCAGGCCCAGCTGTCCGTCGGAGAACACGTTGAGCGTGCCACCGTCGACGGCGCCGTAGGGGCCCAGGCGCGAGTCGAAGGAGTCGAGGGTGAGCTGCGAGCCCACGGCAACGTTGTCACAGGCGCACAGCGCGAACGTGAAGGTGTCCTCGGCGAGCTGGCCCGCGCAGGTGCCGGACTGGCCCACGTTCACCGGCGCACCGGTCCCCTCGCAGAACTCGGAGAGCGGCTGCTCCAGCGGATTGCCTCCGTCGCCACCGCTGCCACCGTTGGAGGAACCCGACGAGCCCGAGGCCCCGGAGCTCCCGCTGGCGCTCTGTCCGCTGCTGGTGCCTTGCGCGCTGCCGCTGCTTCCTTCGTCGGGTTGACCCAGCACGCCCGACGAGGGGCAGCCACCACAGCCTCCGGCCAGCGCCACGCCCACCAGCGCGGCAAACCATCCTGAACGTTGTGCCCGCATCGACTTCCCCTCGAAGCACGCCTCGCACCGAGCGCGTCTCCGACGGAGGGTAACCCGCCCAGCACACGCTGTCACATCGTGATCCACCGGGCGGTGGTGAAGGGCCTTTGGAGCGCGGCGCCGCTCATGGCACGCTGCGCGCCGTCATGGTGAGCCTCATGCGTAGCGTCCGTTCTCTGCTGCTTCTTGTTCCCGCGCTGTTGGCCTCTGCGTGCGTCTACCGCTTCGAGCCCTTCTCCAGGGACCTGGGTGAGGGCGACGTGACCGCGGTCCTCGTCGGCGTGCCGCCCAACACCGCCAGTGGCGTGGTGGTGTTGCCGGGGGCGCGGGGGACGGTGCTCCGCTCGTCGGTGAGACGCAGCGCGGCACGCGACGGACGCATCACCTTCCGCAGCCTCCCCGAGGGCAATCACGTCCTCGTGTTCACCTACGACCCCAACGGCGACCAGATCCCCGACCTGGCTGCGCGCGTGGAGTTGCCCATCAAGATCCCGACGGGGAGGAGCACGCGTCCGGCGGTGGACCTGGGTGAGGTGAGGCTGTTGGAGCCGGCGCGCGTGCACCTGCGTGTCGACGCGTCCGCGCTGACCGCGCCGGATTTCTCGAAGGTCGTGGTGGCGTTGCAGGACGTGGAAGGCCACGTGATTCCCGACGAGAACGGCAACGTGGTGCTGCCCGGCCTGGGCGCCGGCGAGTGGAACGTGGTGGCGGCCACCGACGGATACATCGGCTCGCAGCGTTTCTCGGTCTCACCCGGGGAGACGCGTGACCTGGGCGCGGTGCGCCTGGAGCCCACCACGGTGGACGGACGGCTGCACGGCACGGTGGCGCTTCCCGACGGGAGCACCGCCCTCTCGCAACAGCTGCGTCAGGCGCTGGGAGCGGGGCAGGTCATCTCGCTGGTGGACGGTGAGGCCGCGGCGCCATTGACGCTCACGGAGACGCAGTTTGACCAGAACGTGCCGCCCGGCCTGTACACGCTCTTCATCGAGCTCTCCGACGAGTTCCTGCCCATGGAGATTCCCTCGGTCTTCGTGCCGCCGGGGGACGGCGAAGCGATGACGCTGGTGGCGGCGCGCGTGCCCACGGTGGCGGGCAGTGGTCCATGCCAGGGCCGCAGCGACATGGACGGCGACAACCTCTGCTTCCTGGACCCGCGTGAGCTCTCCAGCGGAGGACCAGGCAACTGCCTGCAGCGCTGCCTCACCACCCCGCTGGTGGGCTGCGACGGGGACGGCGTCCCGTGGGACTGCGACGATGATGGCGACGGCGTCGTCGACGCGTCGGAGAACGGGTGCCTGTGCTCCATTCCGGGAGAAGCGCAGGGCTCCGAGTGCCTGGGCGACCCGCTCCGCTACGACGTCAACAACAACGCCCTCTGCGACGCCAACGAGCCCCGCGTGTGCACCGACCAGACCTGCACCCCGGCGCCCACGTCGTCGTCTTCCTCCTCGAGCTCCTCGTCCTCGAGCTCCTCGTCCTCAAGCTCCTCGTCCTCGAGCTCCTCGTCCTCGTCGGGTTTCTCCTCGTCGTCGGGCTCATCCGCGTCCTCCGGCTCCTCCTCGTCGTCCTCCAGTGCGTCGTCTTCGTCGTCGGGCTCCTCCGCGACGTCCTCCTCCGGCGCCACGAGCTCCTCGTCAGCGACCGTGACGTCGTCCAGCAGCACCTCCAGCTCCGCCAGCTCATCCGCCTCGTCCACGTCGGGTGGTGCCAGCTCCACCAGCACGTCGAGCTCGTCCAGCTCCTCCTCGGGATCCAGCTCGGCCACCAGCACGTCCTCTTCGTCGTCCAGCAGCACCTCCAGCTCCTCCTCGTCGGGAGCGCCGGGCCTGCCGGTCACCAACGGACTGGCCATCCACTACTCCGCCGACGTGTTCACCACCGACGACGGAGCCGGCAACGCGGTGTGGTCGGACCTCAGCGGCAACGGCCGGGATGCCATGGCGCCGTCGACGTCCGCGCCGTCCCCCAGCGTGGCCCTGGGCGCGCACCAGGTGTTGAGCTTTGACGGCAGCCGCTACCTGGCCTTCGACGGGAACGCGCTGGCGGCCACCGACTACACCGTCGTCCTCGTCGAGGCACGCGCGGCCGCGGCGGCGGGTTACCTGCTGGGCGGCGGTGTGGGCGGCACCAACGCCAATCTCACCGTGGGCTATTCCGACCGCGAGCACCTCTTCAACGGCCAGTACAACAACGACCTCTCCGTCGCCGTGGCGCCGCTGGCGCGGACCCGCTTCCGAATCACCACCGTGACCCTGGATTCCCTCACCGGTCGCGTCGTGCACCAGGACGGACGCCTGGCCGGCGGCACGCCCGTCACCGACCAGCTCGTCAGCTACAACGGCGCGCAGATCGGCGGGAACCCGGCCAGCTTCGTCGGGGACATTGCCGAGATCATCATCTACACGCGCGCCCTCTCCGACGTGGAGCGCGGTGACGTCGAGGGTTATCTCTCCCAGCGCTACAACCTGCCGCTCAACGTGGTGTGCAACCCGGGCCAGGTGGTGTGCGAGACGGCGGGGCTGCAGATGTGGCTGGCCGCGGATGACGGTCTCACGACGGGACCCGACGCCACCGTGTGGCCCGACCGCAGCGGTCGCGGGTACGACGCCTTTGCCACCGGCGCTGCGCCAACCTACTCTCCCACGGGGTTGCCCGGTCACGGCGCCATGCAGTTCTCCGCGGGCCAGGCGCTGCGCTTCTGGGGGCTCCCCATCGTCGGGCGGGAGTACACGATCGTGGTGCTGGAGGCGCGTCGCACGCCGGGGGCCGTGAGCTTCATGACCGGGGCGCAACAGGGCACCAACTCCATCGTGTCCGCCGGCTACGTCGACAGCGACACGATTTTCTACGGCCAGTTCAACAACGACATGAGCGGTCCCATCGAGGAATACGTCGGTTTCGAGTACCGCATCACCACGCTGCGCCGGAGCGCCACCGCGCGCACCATCCACCGCGACGGGAACCTGGTGGCCAGCGTGGCGGACGCGGGCGCGCTGGCGGCCTTCGAGGGTGCGCAGCTGGGTAGCGGCGCGTACGTGGGAGACATGGCGGAGGTGATCATCTACGACCGCGCACTGTCCGAGCCGGAACGCGTCTCCGTCGAGCAGGACGTGACCACGCGTTACGGGCTGCCGGCGCCGCTCCCCCGTCAGGGACCCGGGAGCGTGGCTCTGGACGCCATCCACGCCTGGTACCGCGGCGACAGCTTCTTCGCCGACAACGGCCAGGGCTACGCGATCTGGCAGGACGCCAGCTTCTCCGGCAACAGGGCGGTGCAGGCGGTGGCCAGCGGCGCGGTGCCGCAGCAGGTGTTCAACGTGATCAACGGTCAGCCCGTGGTCCGCTTCAACGGCGCCCAACGCATGCCGTTCCAGGGCAACCGGCTCATCGACACCGGGTACACATTTGTCGTCGTGGAACGGCGGGCCACGCCCGCGGACATGAACATCCTGGCGGGTAACGGGGCGGGCTCCAACGCGAATCTCACCATCGGTTACGAGGGGCGCACCGACATCATCCACCGGCAGTACAACAACGACTACCGCGCCGTGGACGCGCCGTTCGTGCAGTCCAACTTCGTGATCAGCATGTTTGACCTGGACCCGGTGGTGGGCCGGCACATCTACCGCTGGAGCAAGGAGCTGGCGTCCCACGCCGACCCCACGGCGCTGGGGGCGTGGGAGGGTGCGGCCATCGGCGGGGATCCCACGCGCGGATACGTCGGCGACATCGCGGAGCTGATCATCTACCGTCGTCCGTTGAGCGCGCAGGAACGCCAGGACGTCCTCACCGAGCTCTCCTTCCGCTTCAACCTGTACGAGCCGACGACGCTCTGCCCGGGCGCGGCCATGGCGGGCTACAATCCCTGTCTCATCCATCCCGCGCTGACGCAGTGGCAGGTCGCCGACACCGGCATCCAGCAGACCGCCGACGGTACGCGGTACTGGCCGGACCAGAGCGGTGCGGGCCTGGACGTGTACCAGACCGTTGCCACCAACACGCCCACGCAGCAGCTGGCCGCGGTGAACGGACACGCCGCGTTGACCTACGACGGGGACGACACGCTCAACCTGTGGGGCCCCACCCTGGTGGGGACGAACTACACCATTGCGTTCGTGGAGAAGCGCGGCGTGGGGGGCAGCCAGGGCGTGCTCTCCGGCGTCAACAACGGCACCAATGGCCGGCTCTACGTTGGATATACCGACGCCACCACGCTGTTCGTGGGGCAGTACAACAACGACCAGAGTGCCAACGTGGGCAACGACGACGGAGCGTTCCACCTCACCATCATCATCAACGACGACACCGGGCGCAGGATCTACCGCGACGGCGTGCTGCTGAACACGCATCCCGACGGCTCGGACCTCACCGATTGGCCCCAGGCCACGGTGGGCGCGTCGGGATACACCGGTCAGATCGCGGAGCTGCTGTTGTTCCGCGCCGCGCTGGGTGACGGTGAGCGCACCACGCTCGAGGGCACGTTGGCCAGCCGCTACGCGCTGCCCTGAAGGACGTCGCGCAAATCCGTCCGGGCTCGTCTACGCGCACTCCCTGCGTGATCCCGCGCGGCCGAGACCTCGGTTGCGACAGCCAAGGCAGTGCCTACTCTCTTCGGCGAGGTCGCCGGGAGAATTGGAGAATGGGAGCTTCCTGGACCGAGGATTTGGCGGTGGGTGTGCCTGAGATTGACGACCAGCACCGCGAGTTGTTCCGACTGGTAGACATGTTGTTGGCCGCGTGTCTCGCCGGAAATGGCAAGACGGAGGCGGAGCGCGTGATGGGATTCCTGGAGTGCTACGTGGTGGACCACTTCTCGGCGGAGGAGGCGTTGATGCACCGCGTGGGTTACCCGCAGGTGGAGACGCACCACCTCCAGCACCGTCAGATGGTGCAGCGCCTGGCTGAGCTGAAGGTGGCGCTCGCCCGCGACGGCGTGACATCACTTCTCGTCACGCAGCTCAATCGCTCCGTCGTGGATTGGTTGTTGAACCACGTCGGTCGCTCGGACCGGGCGCTGGCGGACTTCCTCCGTGCCCGGACGCCTCGGAACGCGGAACCGCTCACGCGTGCGCGCTAGGAAGGGAGGGCCGCGTCAGAGACGTTGACCCGCCGGAGACTGGCCGGTGGTCGCCGACGTGGATGACCGCGCCAGCGCTGCGTCCGCAATCTCCGCGCTCACCTGTCCACCCACGCTGGCGCCCAGCGCCGCAATCGGCACTGCCAGCGCCACCATCACCGCGCCCATCAACGCCACCACGTGCGGCGGCCGGTTGTTGTAGTTGCTGCCGAAGACCTCCCGACGCACCGACGAGAGCGGACCCGGGAACGGCGTGGTGACCACCACGAAACCGGCGGCCAGCCCGACGACGGTGGCCATCCCGCCGAAGAACAAGGCTCCCAGCGCGGCGCCTTGCACGGACCGCTGCGGCCCGAGGAGCGGTCGCACCACCCGCTGCACCACCGCCGACGTCACCAGGGCCGCCACCAGCACCGCACCCACCAGCGCGCCGGTGACAACGACGCTGACCGGCAATCCCAGTACCTGCGTGCCCAGGCCCGCCTCTCCCAACGCCAACGGCAGCAGCGCGAGCGGCGCGGCAACGCCCAGGCCAAGGACCGCAATCACCGCGGCGCCGGCCGCCCCCGCGCCGACATCCATAAGGAGCCGGGTTGCCAGCGGCGTGGTCCCCGCCTGCGTGGGTTCAGCGGCTGGGACTGCCGTGGGCGACGTGGCAACGGGGTTGGGCGTGGATGGTGACGCGGTGGAAGGCGCAGGGTTCGGGGCTGCATCGGGTGACGCGGGCTCCTGCGGCGCGGTGGGCTCTGCCACGGAAGCTGGCGGTGCGGACTCCTGGGCCCGCAGCGGTGACGACGAGAAAGACACGGTGAGAGTGAATCCCCAGAGGAACAGAGTGAGCTTGGACATGGTTGGACCTGACACCGGCGCGCGGCGCGTGACGGTGGCGAAACAGACGAACGCGCTCCGAGCGTGCCCGCGCGGAGAACGTTTCCAGATGGATTGGAACGGCGGTGACGGGCCGGCTCGTCGGGTGTCGACGAGAGAACCGGGCCCGGCGGTCAACAATCAGCCGCGTTGTTCGTCTGGGTCGGGGTCCGGGGAAAGGCGACGGGGCAGGAGCGCGCGACGCTGACGGGTTGCCACGTGCACCCGCGGCGCGCATGGAACCCACGTGGTTGTGCGCGCCGATGTCGAGGTCATCCGCGTCGCGGCCTGGCGAGCGCGCAGCGGACTGAGGCGTCGGACAACCGCGTCCTCGACCTCCTCCTCCAGCGAGCTGGTCTCGGTTTCAGGCTGCGCTTCGGTGCGCAACAGCAGGGCGCTGGGAGCGCACAACATGGCTCCCATGCACAGCAGCTGAATCCAGAACCGGAGATGCTTCATTGCCGCGGATGCGCCCTATGGGGCATTCGGTTACCAGAGGCGCCGCGACCGGAACAAGCGAAAAGCTGCCGCGCTCACGGGCTCCACTGCGCGGAATGCTCGAACGCGGACGTGTTGAGGTCGGTGAGGTTCTCCGCGGCCTGGTCCGCGCCGGTGATGGGATCAATGCCCGCCAGGTAGATGTCCCAGTCTCCGGCGCCGCCAACCCGGTTGCTGCTGAAGGAGAGGAACGTCCCGTCGCGGGCCCAGGTGGCGTAGCTGTTGGCTCCGTTGCTGCCGTTGATGGCGTTCAGCGTCAGCAGCGTGGCGCTGGCATCCGTCCTCACCATCCGGATCTGCGCATCCGCCGCCGCCACCGACGACTGCGCCGAGACGCTCTGCGTGAACGCCAGCCACGCGCCGTTGGGGGAATAGGCGGGATAGTAGTTGCCGTAGCCGTTCTGGCTGGCCCCGCTCACGTACTGCGGCACGCCGCCATTCTCGTCGACCACCATGACGTCGCACGGCCCGTCGATGCCGAAGCCGCTGCCCTCCTCCGGCTGCGCCGCCGGGTCCCCGCGCACGAACGCGATCTTCCCGTTGGGGCCCCAGCTGGGCATGGTCTGCACGTAGGCGGGGTCGTTGGCGCCTTCCAGCTCGCGCAGCTCCCCGTCGAACAGGCCGGCGATCTTGATGGTGTTCCCGTACGCGTAGGCAAACTGGTAGGGCGGCGTGGTGTTCACGTTGGGGCGCCAGGCGAAGAATTGCGAGGAGGAGAACTGCGCCACCGAGCCCAGCGCCGTGCCGGTGTCGGCGTCAATGAAGCGCAGCGTTCCCTCCATCACCGCCACGTACTTCCCGTCGGGGGAGACGCTGTGGCAGCCGGTGCACTGCTTGCCGGTGCTCACGCCCCAGAACGGCTGCGGGGTGGGCGTGCCCTGCAGCGGGAACTTCATGATGTCGCCGCCGGCGATGTTGGGGATGCCCCAGTAGTACAGGTAGCGCCCCGCCGAGGTGGGCACGGTCTCCGGACCGCCGGTGAGCGTGACCGGGATGGCCGGCGCGGTGGGGTCATTGCTGCCCACGGTGATCACCGCGGTGTCGCCCTGCTGGTCCGAGGGCGCGTATTGCACGCGGATGGCCTGCGCCTGCCCCGGGTCCAACGTGAAGGGAAGCGAAGGAGGGCTAACGAGGGTGAATTCCGGGTCGGCGGTGGTGAAGTCCAGCGCGGTGACGGTGACGCTGGTGGCGCCGCACGCGGAGATCTGGAAGTCCTGCGTGGTGGGGCTGCTCTGCGCGCCAAAGTCCAGGTGTCGCGGCTCCACGCAGATGCCGGTCTGGCCGGTGCGGCCCACCAGCGCCACGCTGAAGTCGGGAGAGTCCTGGTCGTTGGTGTGGATGTTGAGCTGACCGTTGAACAGCCCCGCCGTGGTGGGACGGAAGCTCACGGTGAGGACCTTGGTGGAGCCCGGCATCATGAGGCCGAAGTTGGACGCGGTATCCAGGAACGCCGGGTCCGACCCCGCCGCCATCTCCACGCTGTTGAAGTAGCAGAACTCCGACGAGATGTTGGTCAGCGTGATGTTCATGGCGCGCACCGCGTTGACCGCCACCATGCCGAAGTTCAGCACCGCGGGGTCCACGGTGATCTGGCAACCCTCGTCGCCGGGGATGTTGGCCTCCAGCGCCACCTCGATGTCGGGGTTGATGGGATCGTCGGAAGCAACGTCCAGGATGCCGGCAAAGGAGCCGGTGCCGGCGCCGGGCGTGAAGGTGACGCGCACCGTGGCAACCTGCTGCGGCGCAACGGTGGTGGCGCCACCGAGCACCTCCGTGGAGAACGGGCCGGCGGGAGCGCGCACCGCCACCGAGGTCAGCGTGCACTCCAGCTCTCCCAGGTTGGTCAGCAGCACGTCCTGGGTGCGAGGGCTTCCGTCGGTCACGGTGCCAAAGCTCACCGCCAGTGGCTGCACGTCCAGGATGCAGGAAGGCGGCGCCACGGCACGACCCTCCAGCGTCACCTGGTAGACCTCCCCGTTTGACGACGAGAACGAGAGCACGCCCGCGCGTCCGCTCACCAGGCTGTACACGCCGGCCTCCGTGGGCGCGAAGCGCAGCAGCACCGGCAGCTCCTGTCCCACCGCCAGCGTGGTGGGCAGGGTGACGGGGTCATGGCCGAACGGCGGGAAGAACGCGTTGGTGGTGGAGGAGGCCAGCTCCAGGTCACGCGTGCCGCACGACGACAGCGTCACCGTCTCCTCCTTCTGCTGGCCCACCTGCACCTCGCCAAAGTCCACCACCGCGCGGTCCACGCACAGGCGCGGCGCGTCACCCTTGCTGGTGATCACCGCCTTGAGCTCCGGGTGGGTGGCGTCGTCGCTCATCACCACCAGCGTGGCGCATTCCGGTGCGCCGGTGGTGGGATGGAACTTCACCACGACGGGAATGGACGCTCCCGCGGCAACCTCCGCGCGCCGCGCGCCGCCACTGGCCACCGGCTCACCGATGGCGAAGTTGGCCGAGGCGGTGGGGCACAGCTCGGGATCGCTCTTCAGCGTGATGTTGGAGACCTTGAGCGGCGCGTCGCCGTCATTGCGCAGCGTCAACGCGACCGAGCCCGTCTCACCGAGCAGCACCGCGGGCATGGCCACCGCGAGGTTCTTCTCGGGCGGCGTGTCCTTGCCGTCGTGGCTGAGCACCGCTTCCGGCATGGGGACGTTGCTGAGGTTGGTCTCGCACTGGCAGTTGGCGAGCGGCAGGCAGAGGAGCAGGCAGGCGAATCTCACGCGCATGGTGTCACACCTCGTCGTGGAGGGGCGCGTCATACGGAACGCGGAGGACGGTCACATCCTCACCCCTTCGATCTAGGTCCCTTGACCGATGGCACGCGCGAAAGAGCGGACATGCATCCGCCGCAGCGGCACCTGTTGCCACGCGCCATTCCGTCGTGGGGAGTGCGCCATGCCGTCCGGGTGCTGCTGGTGAAACCACGCCAGCAACCACCGGACTCCATGACGCGCTCTGGTTGTCTGGTGGGTTATCGCGGTCGGTCCGACGACCAATCTCAGTCACCTGGCCTACGGAAGCCGGCGGTGCCGGACGGAGGGACGGCAGGGGTCACGGGGCGTTCCGAGAAATCCGCCAACCGCGTCACGAGACGGGTGAGCGGAAGCAGTGGCGCCCTGGAGTGCGGTGCGAACCGGATCAAGCAGGCGACGACGTGAAGCACCGCCCTGGATCGGGCCGCCCCGACGGCGCGGACGTCCACCAGTCCACCGCGCCTCATTCTCGGCGCTCCCCTTGGCATGACGCGGTTGGTCGCGGTGCACGCCATCCAGGGCGGTGCTTCACGTCGTCGCCTGCTTGATCCGGTTCGCACCGCACTCCAGGGCGCCACTGCTTCCGCTCACCCGTTTCGTGACGCGCTTGGCGCCGCTGCTCTGCTCACCCGTTTCGTGACGCGCTTGGCGCCGCTGCTCTGCTCACCCGTTTCGTGACGCGCTTGGCGCCGCTGCTCTGCTCACCCGTTTCGTGACGCGCTTGGCGCCGCTGCTCTGCTCACCCGTTTCGTGGCGCGTATTCTCCGACACGTCTTCGGGAAATCAGAACGGAGTCCATGACGACGAAGGCCGAGCACCTTCTGACTTCTGACTTCCTTTTCGGATACCTCCGAACCCTTCGCCGACCTACGAGACCTGGCGGTCCACCACGGAGACCGCTTCCGCACGGCCTTCATGCGGGGAGCGGCGCGGCGCGCGCTTGAGGGCCTCAGCCAACGTGCGCAGGTCCACCGGCTTGGCCAGGAAGTCGTGCATGCCCGCGGCAAGGCATTGCGCGCGCTGCTCGTCGAGCACGTTGGCGGTCAATGCCACCACCCACGGGACCTCTTCTCTGGGGAGCATCGCATGCAGCTGGCGGGTGGCTTCCAGCCCATCCATCTCCGGCATCTGCATGTCCATCAGGACCACGTCGTAGCGGCGTTCGCGGATGGCCGCGAGAGCATCATGACCGCTCTCCGCCACGTCGGGGCGATAGCCCAGGTGCTCCAGCATGCTGACCAGCACCAGCTGGTTGGCGGCGTTGTCATCCACCAGGAGCACGCGCAGCGGTGGGCGCGACTCCGTGGGTTCCTCCGACGGCTGCGGTTCCGGCGCGGAGTCCGGCGCGGGGGGAGCCGGGATGCTGAAGCGGAAGGTGCTGCCGGCTCCCGGTGTGCTCTCCAGCTGGATGGTGCCACCCATCAGCTCGACGAGGCGGCGGCTGATGGCCAGGCCCAGGCCGGTTCCTCCCCGACGCCGCGCCAGGCCGTTGTCCAGCTGCGTGAAGGGCGTGAAGAGCTGGGCCTGACCGGCGGGGTCGATGCCGATGCCGGTGTCGCGCACCTCGAACTGCACTCCCGCGGGACCCGGGCCCACGGTCACCGTGACCTCACCCACGTCGGTGAACTTGATGGCGTTGGCCACCAGGTTGACCAACACCTGCCGGAGTCGCTGCTCGTCGCCGAGGATGCGCTCCGCCACGCCGTGCGCGCGCTGGATGCGCAGCTGGAGGCCGCGTTCCCGCGCCAGCGGCTCGAAGAGCGCCACCACGTCGTCGACGCAGCGGGTGAGGTTGAAGGGCGCGGCATGGCTCTGGCCACCGCCCGCCTCCAGCTTGGAGAACTGCAGCACGTCGTCGACCACGGCCACCAGCGCGCGTCCGGCGCGTTCGGCGGTGGAGAGCATGCGTCGCTGCTCCTCGGTGAGCGGGCCGCGTCCCAGCATCTCCGCCATGCCGATGATTGCGTTGAGCGGCGTCCGCACCTCGTGGCTCATGGCGGCAAGGAAGGCGCTCTTGGCGCGCGCCGCGGCCAGCGCCTCGTCCCGTGCCAGCGCCAGCTCCGCGGCCTGGCGACTGACAGCTTCCGCTTGCGCCCTCGCCAACTGCTCCTGGGCCCGCAACGCCGCCACGTGGAGGTCCGCGGCGCGGCGGGCGGAGATGGCGTAGGCCGCCAGCAGCACCATGAGGATGGTCCGGCCCACGAGGATCTCGGCGGGGGCGGGGACGAACTCCTGCGGCACCGCGTCGCTGAGCTCGACGACGTGGACGCCGGCATACAAGGCCACGCACACGCCCACCCACTGCAGTGCTGACCGCACGCCCACGCTGTAGGCGGCCACCAGCGGAACCGCGACCAGGTACCACAGCGCCACGGAGCGCGACTGGCCGCCCACCGCGCCCGCCGAAGCCAGCGCCAACGACGAGGCCAGCAGCACCAGGTCGCTGCACACGGTCAGGCGCTGCGCGGGCGCACGACTGGCCCACGCCCAGGCGGCCAACGTGGCCACACACGCGGCAGCGTCAATGATGGTGTTGATGGTGCGCCCGCGCAGCAGGTTGCTGACGACGAAAGCGGCCCAGCACGCGGCGGTCAGCCAGGAGAGCCACTTCTGACGTCGGAACCGCTCCGCCAGCCACGGATCAGAATCCGCGGGCGCGGGTTCAAGCTTCATCCGTCCCCCCACTCCAGGCGGCGCGCAACGGTTGCCGCTCACGTCACTGTAGAGCCGCCCCAACGCCCGGTCCACTCGGTGGGCTCCGGTGCAGGGGAACCGCTCCGCGGCGACGCCACCCGCGCGCGTGGCGGCGTGCAAAAGCGCCCGGCCTCACCGGGTGACGACGTCACCGCGGAGGCGGTGTTCCTCCGAGGAAGCGCAGCGGCGGCGCGCGGAGCCGCGTCCCGACATCCCCGGGGCGTGGCGCGAGCACTGCGTTCCACCATTGCACCTCCTCCGCAACGGCTGCACCCTCGCCGCAAAAGATTCCGCCTCAGCTTGCCACGCTCTCGTTGTCGGAAAGCTCCAACGAGACCTCGCGCAGGATGCCCTCCTCCTCCTGGGCCATGTCCATGCGGAGCCCGCGGATGAAGGTGCGCAGCAGCTTGGCCACGGCCGCGCCCGAGGTGTCCGCGCGCAGCAGGAGGGTGCGCAACTCCAGCATGTCGCGACGTTGGCTGCGGTGCTCCTCCGTCAACCGTTCCCCGCACGGTTCTCCGAGGGTGGGAAGGGCGCGGATGAGTGGAAGCAGCAGGGCCTCCTCCGCGTTCAGGTGGACTCCCAGCTGCACCAGGAAGGAGAGACCCTCCGCGCGCAGCGTGGCGTGGTGGGAAGGCTGCTGCATGAGCTCCTCCAGCGCATCCATGCGCTTGCGCAAGAGGCGGTGCTCCTCGAGAACCAACGCACACGTTTCCTGGGTTGTCCGCGGCATGTCGCGCTCCTGGCCCTTCCGACCGCGCCCGTCGGAGCAAGCGGCATGCCCCGCACCGTGAGCTCCGTCGGCAACCAGGGATCTCCCCAGGCCACGCAACCCCTCCGCCACGCAACCGATATCGCCTACGTCGAGTTGCATCCGAAGTGGCCCACCGGGGCCGAGAGCAGAAACACGCCCAGCCCTTGAGCACGCGGGTGATGGCGCGGCCCCACGTCGGGACCGTGGCATCCCCCGTCTGTCCAAATGCGCCGGGCTTTGAACCCGCGGCACGGCCCCTCGTCGTGCTGCGCGGAGGAGCCATGCGTTCACTCCTGTTGCGCACCCTCATCACCACGCTGGTGGCGCTCTCCACGACGGGAACCAGCTGTCGGCACGCCACCGGGCCCACCAACACCGACGAGCGGGACCGTCACATGGCGGCGTGTCGGGACTACCTGGAGAAGCGTGACCTCGACGCGGCGTACACGCGCTGTCGGCTGTGCCTGGAATACGACCGCGCCAATCCCGAGTGCACGAACCTCATGGGCGTGCAGTACAACCTGCGCGGCAACTTCATGGAAGCGCGGGACTGGTACAAGCGCGCCATCCGCTACCGCAACGACTTTGCCGAGGCCCGCAACAACCTGGGCGCGCTCCTGATGGAGCAGGACCAACGCTACGACGAGGCCATCCAGCTGTTCCGCAGCGCGTTGGACATCAACCCCGGCTACGTCGACGCGCGGCTCAACCTGGCCACCGCGCATGTCCGCCAGGGCGACGTGGAGATGGTGGCGGGCCAGCAGTGGATGGATGCCCACCACGCCAACTGGGCCGACCCGCAGGTGCTGCGCAGCACGTTCGCCGACGCCGAGGAGCGCTACGCGCTGGCTGACGATCAGCTGCGTCGTCTCCTCGAGATCGACCCGCGTCAGCCCCGGGCGTGGTCCCTGCTGGGCTATGTGGAGCTGACGCGGGCGCGCTACGCACCGACGGAGAACGCGCGGCGTGCGCACCTGGCGCGGGCGGAGGAGCGACTCACGCGGTGCGTGGAGCTGGCCCCGCCGGATTCCCGAGAGGCGCGACAGTGCCACGGAAACCTGGGCGCCGCGTTGGAGAACCAGTCCCGCTGCGACGGGGCCATGGCGCACTACATGGCGTGTCTCTCGACGGCGCCGCGGGACCCGGAGTGTCTTGCCGGGGTGCAGCGCACGTATTCGTGCCACGCGCTGATGGCCGGTGCGCTGCGGGCCAGCCTGGACCACGTGCGCAACAACCCCACCGACGCGCAGGCCCACCTGGCCGTGTGCGCGGGCGCGTTCCAGGCCGGTCTCGTCGAGCTGGGAGCGGGTGCGTGTGAGAATGCACTGCTGTTGGACTCCCGACTGTGCACCGCACACGTGTGGCTGGTGCAGCACTACCGGAACGTGCTCAACGCGGAGCGCACGGTGGGACACTGTCGCGCGTTGCTGGCGTGCGAGGCGGCGGACGGGGCGGCGGCCGCGGAATGCCGGGAGGTCATCACCGCGCTCGGTGGTGACATCTCGTCGGAGTGATACGGCGGGATAAACGCCTGCGCCGCTTGGATTGGGCCGTGACGTTTTTCCGTCCCGCGCCCCGGCATCCGTGACAGCGCTGTCCTGTTCGTACGCGGTGCGCGCGCCATGCTCCCCTCGGGAAATGACGTGGCACGCACGTTGCTCGGGTGCCGGCTCGCACTATCGGCGTCATCCTGTGCAGCGCTCAGCAGCGTCGCCATGGCCCGACGGGCATGTCCGAGAAGGACGCGTGCCTGCCGGGTTCCGTTGGAACGTTCTTGTTTGCAGCGTCCTGCTCCCAACGGGAGGGATGGGGCTGATGGAGCCTCGCGATGTAGCTCAGTGGGAGAGCATCTGATTGAGAATCAGAATGACGGCGGTTCGACTCCGCTCAACGCAACCAAGGGGACCGCGCTGTATGGGAACTTCCATCATCACGGACGTCGACATCTGATCGGCTCCTGACGTCGCCATCCATTCCACCAGGGCATCCGCCCGGCCTTCCCGGTCATTTCCCGACGGGAAACGTCGCGCGTGCGCCTCCGTGCGTGGCATCGCGTCGGCGGGGCAGGTTGGTGTCGTCGTGCGGAGGGGACGGGGTGATGGCGGGGCCCAGCGGCGCGGTCTTCGTTGCGGCGGAACAACGCCAGGAAAGCAGGAGGTGCAACATGTTGGTGCATGTGGAAGTGAATGAGCGGGTGGTGCTGCACGTGGACGGCAAGCCGGTGCGCTGGCTGGGTCCCGGACGCCACCTGGTGCTGCGGCCCTTCTCCAAGGTGAAGGTGCACCGTCTCAACGTGGAAGCGTTGGTGGCGGAGCTGCGTCCCGAGGAGGCTGCGCTGGCGCCGGCCACGGAGCTGCGCGAGGTGAACCTCAAGTCGCACGAGCGCGGCGTGGTGAGCGTGGCGGGCAAGCCGGTGGTGTGGCTCAAGCCCGGGCGTCACCACGTGCTGACCGTGGACCCCGCCGTGACGGTGGAAATCTACGACACGAGCGTGGCGCTCACGCGTCCGCTGGATCCCCAGGTGCGCAAGCTGGCGCCCGGCGCCGACTACGTGGAGGTCACCGTGCCCGAGGGTTGCGTGGCGCTGCGTTACATCGACGGTGCGCTGGTGGATGTGCTGCCGGCGGGTCGTCACGCGGCGTGGCAGACGCTGAGCGCGGTGAACCTGCCGGTGGTGGACCTGCGTGAGCGCGTGCTCAGCATCCAGGGCCAGGAGGTCATGACCAAGGACCGTGTGAGCCTGCGTCTCAACGTGAGCGTGGTGTTCCACATCGCGGATCCGCGCGTCATGGCCACCGTGGCCAAGGATGCCGACGAGGCGCTGTACCTGGCCGCGCAGCTGGCCGTGCGCGACGCGGTGGCAGTGCGGACGCTGGACACGCTGTTGGCCACGCGGGAGACGCTGGGTGAGGAGCTGCTCGCCGACGTGGCCACGCGCGCGCAGGCGTTGGGACTCAAGGTGATCTCCCTGGGTCTCAAGGACGTCATCCTGCCCGGCGACATCAAGGAGCTGATGAACAAGGTGGTGGAGGCGCAGAAGGTGGCGGAGGCCAATGTGATCATGCGTCGCGAGGAGACGGCGGCCACGCGTTCACTGGCGCAGACCGCCAAGCTCCTCGACGAGCAGCCGCTGCTGGTGCGCCTCAAGGAGCTGGAGGCCTACAAGGAGCTGGCGGGCAAGGTTGGCAACGTCCACCTGTTCCTGGGTGAAGATGGGCTGCCCAGCCTGCAACTGAAGGTGCCGTGACAACGGAGGGCGCCACTGCGAGGACCGGGTGGCGCCCTGACTTGCTGTCATGCGGGTGTGGCGAAGCGCGACCGTCGGTGGTCGTGCGGTCCGTGCTCAAGCCCCCGAGTCGACGAGCAGGGGATGAACGAGGGCAAGGCCCTTCACTGGCAGTCCTGCGAAACCCGTCCTTCGGCCAAGTGGTGAGCAGGACTTGAACCTTCCTGCTGCCTGCCAATCTGATTGGCAGGGACTTGTCCTGGGGATTGGGTGGCGCCCTCACTGCGGCGCCAGGGTCACCACGAGGCGGGGACGGGACGCGGTGGCGCCCTCCCGCGAGGTGTAGTCCACGCCGTCCGACGAGGGGGTGGTGATGCGCAGGCTGTAGGTGCCATCCGCCGTCACCAGCGACGTCACGTCGACGTCCACCCACGAGCCGCTCGTCACCGCGCCCACCGAGGCAATGGCGCTGGAGCTGGCCGCGGGAGCATTGGCCCACGTCACCGTCGACTCCTGCCACGTGTCCGACGGGACGACGAAGAAATCCCCGCCCCGCGCGGAGCTGTTGACGCAGAAGAGGCGGAGGCGCGCGCTCTCCACCCGCCGGCTCCCCACTCCCGAGACAACGATCCGGATCAGCCCGTGCTGCTGCGGCGAGCTGTCCACCGCGATCTCTGTCGACGTCCCGAAGTTGGTGCTCGACTTGTCGCCCTGCACGAACGTGTCTGCATCCGGCGTGAACTCCAGGACCGACCGCACGCTGTTGTCCACCGTCACCGTCACCGACGAGTTGCCCACGTTGCCCGCGGCGTCGAAGGCCCGGGCCAGCAGGGTGTGGCTCCCATTGGTCACCGTGGTGGTGTTCCAGGAGAACGAGTAGGGAGCGGACGAGTCAGTGACCGGGGAGGCGCCGTCGACGGCGAGCTCCACGCGGCTCACGCCGGTGTCGTCGGAAGCGGAGACCAGGACGTTCACCGTGCCGGAGACCGTGGCGCCGGCGGCGGGCGAGGTAATCGTCGCGGACGGCGCGTCGGTGTCTTCCGCGGGTGGCTGCGTCGAGACGATGGAGAAGCGGTCCGTGAAGCTCCCGCTGGAAGGGAGGAACTGCGCTTCCAGCCGGTCCCGCGTGACCGCGTAGCGCACGATCCCGTGACTGGCTGCGCTCGTCGCCGCGAAGTACCCCGCTTCCGGGTCCGAGGAGTCCAGCGAGCGCAACGTCTGCCCGAAGGTCCCGGCAATCACCAGCACGGTTCCCGCGCCCTGCGTGTAGGTTCCGTCCGCCCCGTCGTCGACGATGCAGCCGGAGCGGAAGTTCTCGGTGCTCATGGCCGGGCAGGTGGAGGGATTGAGCGCCAGTTGCCTGCTCCGCTGGTAGTTGCGCTCATGCGCGTGGAGGACCAGGTCGACCTTCTTCCCGATCAGCAGGTTCATCAGGTCGTTTCCCGTGCCGCAGGACATGGGGCCGGTGGAGATGCAGATCATGTGCATGCCCACCACGACCCACGGGATTCCCTGCCCCCGTGCTTCGTCGATGACCTGGGCCAGCCATTGATGGTGGGACGTTCCGGCGTTGTAGGAATAGGTCACGTCCTCGACGGTGAGGCCTGGTGAGATGAGGATCACCCGCACCAGTGGCGACGATGACGGAGCGTCAAAGTAGTACTCCGCGCCGTATTGTTGCGGGGAGCTGAGGGTTGTGCCGAGACGGTGGGGCAGGCACGCCGCGTGGTTGAGGATGTATCCGTCGGGGCCGCCCTGTTCCTCGTGGTTGCCGGCCACCAGCTCGAAAGGAAACGTGGGTCCCAGCGTGGGGAGGCGGGACATGACGTAGTCGCACCACGCTGCGTCGCTGGAGGTCTCGTCGTAATCCAGGTCTCCCAGGGCCAGGTAGAACTGCACGCCCGACGCGTCGAGGGTTGCCAGGCTGGCGGCGGCGGCGGAGTTGGCGCCGTGGTCTCCCGCCGCGGCAAAGCTCACCGCACCCTGCAACGGGATGAATTGCGCCGTCACCGCGTGGTCGACGCTCATGGTGACCGTGCACGGGTCGCGCCCGGTGCAGTCTCCCGACCACGTTTCGAAGGCCCAGCCCGAAGCAGCGGTGGCGGTGAGTGTCACCGCGGTGCCATCCGGGAAGCTCGTCGAGCAGGTGGCGCCGCAGTTGATGCCCGCCGGCGTGCTCACCACGGTGCCCGAGCCCACCTTGCCCACCGTGAGAGCGTGACCCGCACCGCCAAGGGTGACCTTCAGTTGTGGGGCGGTGGTGGCACCGCGCTCGCGCGAGGCGAAGTCGGCGCCGTTGCTGGATGACGACGTGATGCGCAGGCTGTAGGTCCCATCACGCGTGATCATTGACGTGAGATCCACCTGGTACCACCGGCCGACGCTGACCGACCCCAGCGACGCCAGCGCCGTGGCATCCGCGGGTGGCGCGTTCTGCCAGGTCACCGTGGTCTCCTGCCAGGAGCTGTCGGCCACGCGGAAGAAGGTGCCGCCGTGCGTCGAGGAGTCCACGTTGTAGAGCATGAGCGTGGCGTTGCTGACGCTTGCCGCCCCAACTCCCGTGACCACGAACTTCAGGAAGATGTGCTGCACGGGCCGGTTGTCGACGTTGAGGGTGGTGCCGGTGCCGAAGTTGGAGCTGGGCAGGTCCTGTCGCACGTAGGCATCCGCCACGGGCGTGAAGGTGAGCTCCGCGGCCTGCGCTGCTCCCATCCACGTCAGGGAGCAGGCCAGCAACACGGTAACCGCGAGGACGTTTTGCGGACGCAGCGCCGCGCTCCCCGGAGTCCGGGGCGGGTGCGTGAACATGGCTGCTCCTGTTTCCAGACCCCGTGCGTGGCCACGCGTGCCCGACGAGAAACGGGACACCGCGCCGCTTCTTCAGCGGGTCTGGGGTGCCTATGTAACGGTCGCCACGCGCATGACCAAGGACGTGTTCCCGCCACGTTGCCCGGCGTGATGCGCGGCTCCCGGCAACACCCCCGGGGAATGCGCAGGGCGTGCGTCCGCCGGGTCGCCAGCGCAGCATTCGCGCCGGGTAGCGAATCCATCGCGTCATGCCCAACCCGGCACGCGAACCCCGCGTTGACGACGGAGCGGGTGCGGACGGACGTCCCAGTCCCTCCTGAAGGCGACCAGCCGGTACGCCCGATGCAGCATGCGGCGCCCGTGGAGCTGGTTCTTCCCCGCGATGACGCGCCGCATTTCAACGCGCCGGTGGAGTGGTGGTACTGGCATGGCCACCTGCGCGCGCCCGACGAGCGTGGTTACGGTTTCCACCTGGCATTCTTCCGCCTGTTCGAGCTTGGGCGGCCGCGTTGTGTGGTCCACCACGCATTGCTCGACGTGGGCGCCGGTCGGCTGCGCCAACACCACGTCACGGGTCGTCGCGGCGCTCCCTGGGTCACCGACCGCTTCCTGCTGGCCATGCCGCCGTTCCATGCGGACGGTGGCGCGGGTGTCGACGAGCTGGAGATGGAATGTCCGGGTGCGGCGCTTCGCCTGGTGTTGCGTGAGACGCGGCCGCCGGTCCTCCACCACGGCACCGGGTACGTGGACTACGAGGTGGGTGGCAACACCTGGTACTACTCCCGCACGCGCATGACGACGGAAGGAGTGCTCTCTCTCGACGGAGCGGAGCTGCCGGTCCAGGGCACCGCGTGGTTCGATCACCAGTGGGGTCGGCTGGCGCCACAGATGCGCGCAGGGTGGGACTGGTTCGGCATCCAGCTCGACGACGGAACGGACATCATGTTGTTCTTCCGTCACCTCGGCGGCGGGCGGTCCGCACTGGGTGCCACGCTGGTGGCGCCCGACGGAACCAGCCGCTGCCTGGACGGCCACGACGTGCGACTGACCGCGCGGGACAGCTGGTGCAGCCCGCGCACCGGCGCGCGTTACGCCATGGGTTGGCGGCTGCAGGTGGATGGGCTCACGCTGGAGATCGAGCCGCTGTGTCGCGAGCAGGAAATCGACGCCGGGTTCACGCGCTACTGGGAAGGCGCCGCCACGGTGCACGGCGACCGCACGGGCCGCGCGTACGTCGAGCTGGTGGGTGAGTCATTGCTGAGCGCGGGTTGATGAACGTGGTGCAATGATTGCGCGTTCTCCGTCGTGACGCACGTATGCACGTGTTCGCGCGGAACTCGGAGTTCGCGGTAGATTCGCGGCGTGTCATCAGCGCGACGGCTCCCGGTTGGACTGCTTCCCGCGGCGGGTCGGGGAACGCGGCTGCATCCCTACCGCGCACCCAAGGAGCTCCTGCCGCTGGCGTTGCGCAGTGAGCGCTCTCCCGACGAGGTGGTGCCCACTCCGGTGTGCATGTTCGCCCTGCGCGCGTTGCGTCGCGCCGGCGTGGAGCGTTGCGTGGTGGCCATCTCCGACGGAAAGCAGGACCTCATCCGCACGCTCGGCGACGGAGGGGACCAGGGCCTCTCGCTGGCGTATCTCCACCAGGCGGAGCCGCGCGGTCTCACGGACGTGGTGCGTCGCGCTGCGCCGTGGCTGGGTGATCACGACGTGGTCTTTGCCATGCCGGACACCGTGTTCTTCCCCGAGGACGGGCTTGCCATCCTGCACCGCCAGCTGGTGGATACCGGCGCCGACATCATGCTTGGCCTCTTCCATGCCGACGAGCCGGAGCGCCTGGGCGCGGTGCACATCGACGGCAGGAACACGGTGTTGGAGATCCACGACAAGCCGGGCCACCGGCAGTGGCCGTGGTGTTGGGGCGTGTTGGCGTGGAGTGTGCGCTTCACCCGGTTCTGCGCGCAGTGGGAGGAGGCGCGCGGCGCCGGGAGCGAAGGTGTGCTCGGACATGCCATGGAAGCCGCACGTCGTGCCGGGCTCGTGGTGCGCGCGCACTGCTTCACCGAAGGCCTCTTTCACGACGTGGGAACGCCCGCGGGCCTGGGCGCGGCGATGCGGGCCCTGGTGGCACGGGGCGTCATCTTCGGGACCTCGACATGAGGCGGACGCCGCGTGTCTGCATCCTGGGATGCTCCGGTTCCACCACCGGTGAGGTGTCTCTGGCGCTGGACTGGGTGAAGCGCTGCACGCGCCGCATGGAGCTGCACGCCGTGGTGGGAAGCGGGTCCGCGCGTGCAGCGCACCACGCCGGCGCCACGGTGCACAGCTATCCCAACCTGGGAACGCGGACCTCGCTGCAGCGCATCCAGCAGAGCCTCAAGGAGCTTGCGCCCGACGTGGTGATCATCGCGGACCTGCTGCTCTACCACGGGCTCGTGGGTGAGTTCCGCGGGGCGCTGCCGCAGGTGGTTGCGGCCAGTTGTCCCGACGCGGCGCTGGTGGGCCTGGACCTGTACGACTGGGACGCGCACGCGAACGTCATCGACATCTTCGGTCGGCCGGCCATGGCGCACTTCGCGCGGAACGGGGAGGTGCCGCCCGCGCCGCGCCCGCCGTCGTCGATGGGGCGCCTCATGCCCGCGCCGTACCTGGTGCCCGCGCATTCCACGCCTGGTCGCGGCCGCTACGCCATGATGGGTGACCAGGGAAGCGTCACGGCGCGGCAGCGACGAGCGGCACGAACGGAGCTGGGGCTTCCCGACGGCATGCTCGTCCTGCTCACCACCTCGCCCTGGCAGCACCTGGCGGAGCAATACGTGGAGAGCGCCCGCGTGGCTGCCGCGCTGCCTGCGCTGATGATGCGGCTGCTGGGTCTGGCGGCGCGAGAGGTGGAACCGGTCACGCTGGTCCACCTGGGCCCGGCGCCCTACCGCGTTCCCGACGACGTCACCAACCTGGGCTACCTGCACCTTCCGCAGCTCCCGCCGCCGCGCTTCCAACGTTTGCTGCAGGCCACGGACCTCATGCTGACGCCCAACATGATCGCGTCCTCCGCCATTCGCGCCGCATCCATGCGCATCCCGGTGGCCACACTCCACGTGGGCGCCGCCACGTCGACGAGCGGAACCTCCGCGGCCCAGGATGCGCTCCGCCGTTTCCATGACGTCGTCACGCCCGGCTATGCCACCAGCGTGTGGCCGCTGGGGATGCACGCGTTGATGTCGCGCATCCTGGAGAACAACCCCTTCCGCCAGATCCAGGAGCACCTGGACGTCTACCGTCCCGACGAGACGGTGGACCGCCTGGCGCGGCTGCTGCGCGGCACCGCCGACGTCGACGCGCTGCGCGGACAACAGGAGGAATACTTCCAGCTGCTCCGGCGCAACACGGATACTCCCGACGACGCGCTCGAGGCCGCGCTCGTGGCGAGTGGAACGTCCACGGTGCGTCGCAGGCCGGACCGGGTGCAGCGGGCGTGGAAGAGCGGCTTCAAGTACTTCTGGGACCGAGAATTCCACGACGAGATCATGGCGCGGGTTCCCGCCACGCGCCCCGCGCGCGACCCGCTGTTCTGGGAGGTGTGGCCAGCGTGCCGCGACCATTCCCTGTGCGACCCCTGGCGCGCCGAGAACATCTGCGCCCGTCTGCTGGAGGTGAAGGACCTGGAGGGGGACATCATCGAGTGCGGGACGTGGCGGGGCGGCGTCAGCGTCATGTTGGCGCTCCTGTGCCGCAAGCTGGGCCTGCGCAAGAAGGTGTACATGCTGGACAGCTTCCAGGGACTGCCTCGCCCTGATCCCGGCGTGGATCACTTCCACCGCGAAGGCTGGTGCGCGGCGCCTCGCATGCAGGTGGAGGAGCTCATCACGCGCACGGGTGTGGGTGACCTGGTGGTGATCCGGGAAGGCTGGTTCCGGGACACGCTGCCCGGCCTCACCGACGAGCGGTTCTGTCTCGCCCACCTGGATGGCGACCTCTACCAGTCCACCGCGGAGTGCCTGCGGCACCTGGCGCCGCGCATGGTGGAGCGCGGTGTCGTCGTGGTTGACGACTACCATGACACGGGTGAAGGCGTGAAACGCGCCGTGGATGAGCACCTGGCCATCACCGGTGAGGCGCTGCAGGCGGGGCCCATCCCCCAGGTCTATTTCCGGCGAAGCGTGCTTGCGCGTCGTCGTGGGGCGTTGTCGACGCGCGAGCTGCGCGCTAACACGGCCTATGCGCGCATGATCCAGGAGGTTGCCCGGGCTGCCCAGCGGGACGCCGACGCGGTTGCCGCGCTCCACGACCTCATCGCCGGGTGAGCAGGAGCGGCTGTCCAGCGCGGTGGTGCGGTGGCGCACCCTGGTAGACCAGCGCGGGATCCGCGTGGACCACGGTGCCGTTGGGCACCACGCGTCCCGGAGCGGTGATGACCCCCGCGGTGACCTTGGCGTCGTGGCCCACGATGCAGCCGAAGTAGTCCATGCCCGTGTCCACCACCGTGCCATCCAGGGGAACCCGCACCGTCTTCCCGTCCATGCGCACGTCGGTGATCCACGCGGCAAAGACCGCGGACCGGTGCCCCATGATCGAGAACTGCAGTGCTCCCGACGTGGCGAAGGCATGCGGGTACATCACGCTCAGCACCACCCGGTACTGGTGTCCCACCATGGCGTGCGTACCCACCACGCTCTGCTGGATGATCGCCGCATCCCAGATGTGCGCCCCCGCACCAATCACCGACTCGCGGCACACCGCATAGGCACCAATGGTTGCGCCCTCTCCCACCTCACAGTTCTCGACGAGCGCGGTGGGATGGATGATGCAGTGGGACCCGATGCGGTTGTTGCGCGGAGACTCCGGCGGCTCGGCGCGTCGCTGGAACGCAAAGCGGCGCGTCCGCTCCAATGCCGACGAGGCCACCGCGTGCATGTTGGCCTGGTACACGTGCAGCGCCGACCGCAGGTGCACGACGCCAAAGGCTGTGCGGTACAACGGGGCGGTCCCGTCGGGGCGGATGGCCAGGGGAACCTTGAGACGCTGTCCGTCGAGGTCCGGGAGCGGGATCAGCAGCCGCTCACAACTCTCGTCGGGCGCCTGCAGGTAACGCAGCCGGTAACCCCAGCCGTCGGACAACGCTTCCGCACCCTGGGTTTGCACCACCGCATCCAGCAACGGGTGGCGCGGGACGGCGGCCTGGACGCTCCGCCCGCGCGAGGGGGCCCGCCGCACGAACTCCTGGAGCGCGTGACGCGTGACGAAGAGGTCGTCATCCATCACAAAGCACGGAGGCTGAACTTCCGCGGGGGAATCGACGAAGCGCACCTCCAGCCCCGCCAGTCTGCCTGCGCGTTCCTGCCACTCGCGCAGGGGACGGTTGAGGATGAGCGCCGCCGTCACCGGCTCATCCCAGTGCTGCAGCCGCGCGCCGGTGGCCACGACGTAGAGGACGGGCGGCGTGTTCACGTGTGATCCCAGCGCAGCGCGCCATTCCACGTGGGCAGCAATAACGGATCCCGTCGCGCGAGCAGGCGCAGTCCCACTTCCGGTGCGTAGTAACACCGTGGTCTTGAACCGGCCCTGGCCGCCCACGTCGAGGCTGACGAGGTCAATGAAGTTGCCCACGCCCACCAGCAGCTCCGTGGGCGCCACCTGCTCCTGCACCCGCTCAAAGACCTCCCGGGCCGAGGAGAAGCCCACATCGTCGAGCCAGCCGCGCAGGCGCCGGATGGCCTCCGCGTCGTCGTACATCATGCTGGTGTCCAGGTAGATCTTGCACGCGGGGGGCCGGCCGCCGCGGTCGAACACCCAGCCAATGGCGCCGAGCAGGGGCCGCACGTACGACGGGACAAAGGTGCGACGGAACCGCCGGTAGAGCTCTTCACCTCGCGCGTCGGCGCCCAGTGCCGCGAACAAACGTGCAAGCTGGCGCGGGCCCACGCGCTCACTCCGCTTGTAGAGCTTCACCTCGAATGTCCCGTCGGCGGCCAGGTCCACGGCGAGGATCCCGAAGCCGCGCACGCGGAAGGTGGCCTTGTCGAACGCTTCGATCTGTCGCCACAGCTCGTCTTCACCCATGGCCTGGAGCGCGCGTTGGACCGCGCCGTGGCTCCACATGGGATCCGGTGTCTCCAGGACGAAGTAGGCGGAGATGTCCGGGCCGCGGTTGGGATAGTGGCGTACGCCGAAGGATGGCCGCACGTTGTCCAGCGTCATGGACTCGAACGGGCACGCGGCCACCCACGCGGCCATGACCTTGTCCACTGCGTAGTTTCCCACGCCCGAGCGCACCGCCGCTCCCAGCCGCTTCTTGAACGCCGCGGGTCTTCCTCCAAAAGTGCGACGCGGCACCACCGGCTCGCACTGGTAGCGCACGGCGGTGTCCTGCTGCGCACCCATGGACATGCTGAGCAGGAAGGGACTCAGCGCGCCGGAAGCGCCACTGGGAAGCGGGGAACCCTGGCGTAGGTCATAGCGGAGGTCGTCACCGACGAGCGCGTCATAGACGACGTGGACCTCCGGAAGCTTGTGGGCCAGGCCCGCCAGCGCGGCCAGCGTGGGAAGCAGCCCGTGGCGCACCTGGTGATGCATGGACAGGGGTTGCGCGAAGGACGCGGAGGCGGGGAGTTCCGTGGCACGTCCGCGCAGGCTCGGGATGTTGTGGGCGCGCTGCGCCGACAGGAAGGCAACGGCCCGGTCCAACGTCCCAAACGGGTTCTCCGGTACCGCGTACCGCCTGCTCTTTCGAGGTGATTCTCTTTCCATGCGCTCTCCCCGCGGTCGGATGCCCGGCGGGATCCGGAAGGACCCGGGAGCCGGGGGTGATTTCCGAGAGCATAGCGCGTGATTAGCGTGGAGGCGCGCAGTCGCGTTGAATCGGTGGGCGCACAAATGGCGCGAACCACAGCGTCGTCAGCGACGGAAATGCGTTCTGCCGGCAGGTTGCGCGCAAAAGGTTGGCGAATGGATTTCGCATACGAACTTAGGGTGTGGTGAGCACTTCTTGAAGGTGAACCGCCGATGAACTAGCAACGCCAGCGCTTGGCGCGTCGACGCGGGAGAAAAACATGACGTCCATCAGCGGTGCCCGGTTCGCATCCACGGGGTTGCAGGCTTCCACCATGTTTGAGCGCCTGGGACTCCCGGGCTCCATCAGCTCCGCGCTGGGCGCCCAGATCGACGAGGCGCTGGGTGACATCCCGGGGATGTTCCAGAACCTCACCGACATGTTCACCCGGGGCATCCAGGAGGACCTGGGTCGACTGTTCGGCACGGCGCTGCCGCCCGCCAACGCGGTGCCTCGTCCCACGGAGTTCCTCGCGGATGCGTTGGAGCGTGGCGTCGGGAGATTCAGTGCGCTGGGGGGCGTGGCGCGCGCGGCGCCGTTTGGCACCGGAGCACTGGGCCGCTCCCTGGAGGCCGCGGTGAAGACCGACCCGCTGTTCAAGAGCGCGCTCGAGGGTGCGCTGGGCGGCGTGATCGTCCCCGACGGGAGGAACGACGGCAAGCTCACGGTCTACCGTCCCTCGACGACGAACATTGGCGACGCGCTCAAGGACGTCCTGCAGAAGGGCTTGCTGGCGGCCACCGGTCTGGCCGGTGCGGTGGCGGGAATCGGCGTGCCCTTTGGCGCGGGCGGACCTCTGCAGAGCGCGCTGGCCCGTCTCGCGGGAAATCTCGCCGACTTCGCCGTGAACGGACCGAACGCCAACCAGGGTGCTGCCGGTGCCAGCAGTGCGGGCGGTGCGGGCGGTGCGGGCGACGCGGGCGGAAGTTGGTCCGCCGCAGTGGGCCCCGAGGGCGAGGAGTTCGCCAAGGGGATGGGCATTGACCTGGCGCACGCCAGCTTCGAGGACGTCCTCTTCCTGCTCCTCATGAAGTACGCGAAGAAGAAGGAAGACGACATCATGAAGAAGGTGCAGGAGCTGGATAAGTCCATGCAGTCCGGTGAGGGTGGCGGCGCGGGAGGCGCGGGCGGAGCGGGATCCGGCGGTGGCGCCGGCGGGGCGGGCTCGGGTGGTGGCGTCGGTGGGGCGGGCTCGGGCGGTGGCGTTGGAGGCGCGGGGTGCACCGGCCCCGCGGGATGTGTCA
>JBFMGU010000429.1:0-5186 GCA_040752415.1 Myxococcota bacterium | reverse complement strand
TCGTCGGTGACCTGCGCGGCCACGGCCAGCGTCTCGCCGGCAAACGCGCTCCCCGACGTGGGCGAGGTGATGCTCACCACCGGCGCCGTGGTGTCGACGCCGCCGTCCAGGCTCACATTGCAGGTGAGGCCCGCGTCGGAGCGCAGGGGGCGGGTGCGCGCCACGCCAAAGGTCCGCACGTACTCGGTGAGATTGTTACGACGGTCGACCGCCTGGATCTGCAGGTTGTGGAAACCCTCGTTGAGCACGTCGACGTTGCGCTGGGCCACGAAGGGACCGCCATCCCCGCCGGTCACCTCGGTCTCGCCGTTGGCAAACAGCACGCGCACGCGGACCGGCGGAGAGCGCTCGTCGGTGGCGGTGAAGCGGAAGTCCACGGTGCCGTGCAGGCAGTGGGACGTGGGCGACAGGAGCTCCACCCGCGGACCTTCCTCGTCGGGACCCGCGTCGGGAGGTGGCGGCCCGGCATCCCGCGGCGTGGTACGCGCGGCATCCCGCCCGGAGGATTGCGACGACGGACCACAGCCCGCGACCACAGCCAGCACGAGCACGCCCAACAACCACTGCATCCGTCACCTCCGGTCTTGTCCGGCATAGCACGACGGCGCGGGGCGATGCGTGCCCTCGTCGGTGCTATGGTAGACGCGGTGCTCGAACGGGGTGGTGAGCCATGCCTTCACGTTTCGTGTTCGGTCTTCCGCCCTCCGCGGGGGACGCGCTGCAGAAGTCCGACGAGCTGAAGAGCGTCCTGGGCGAGCTGGGCTTCAAGACCTTCCAGAGCGCGCGCACCTACGGGGACCTGATCCGTGATCTCCTCGTCGGGCGCGTGCATGCCGCGTGGGCCACGCCGGCCATCTGCGCGCAGGTGGGGAACAGCGGCGGTCGTACCGTGCTGCGCGCCATCAAGGACGGTCGTGCCACCTACCGCTCCGTGCTGTTCGCGTTGGCGTCGCGCAAACTGGATCTCACGCTGCTCAAGGGCCTGCGCGCGGTCTGGTCGGATGCACAATCACTCTCCGGCTACATGCTGCCGCGCACGCTGCTCTTTGCGCGGGACATGAACCCCATCACGCTGTTCAGCAAGGAAACGTTCCTCGGCTCCTTCGAGGCGTGCGTGGACGCGGTGCTGGAGCGTCGTGGCGACGTGTCCGCGACGGAGGCACCCGCGGAAGGGAGCACCGGGCGCGTCGACACGTTCGTGCAGATTGCCGGTCCGCGCGCCGGGGAGCTTGCGCCGCTGGTGTACACGCCGGAGTGTCCTTTTGGCGGGATCGTCCTCAGTCCCAAGCTGCCCACCGGTTCCCGGCGCGTGGTGGAGAGCGGGTTCCTGCAGCTGGTGAAGGACACCGCGTTGCTCAAGGTGGCGTCGAGCGCGCTTGGTGTCGACGGGTTCGAGGTTCCGCCGGCAGGCGCGTATGAGCGCTTGTGGCAGTTCCTCCGCAGCAGCCCGCAGGAGAAGCTGGGCATCATCCTGTGAGCGCCGCTCAGCTCCGCTTGGGGCGCAACATGTCCTTCCCCACGGAGAGGAACCGGGTGGCCAGCACTCGCCAGGGACCGCGCGTGGGGTCGGGGTCCTTGCCTTCCCCCATGCGCTGCAGCTGCTGTTGGTACCAGCTCACCTCGACGAGCCCGTCGATGTAGCGGATGCCCGTGCGTCGCGGTTGTGCCTGGCTGCGCGCCGCGGTTCCCTCGAGCAGGCGGGCGGGAAGGTCCGGTTCCTGAGCCAACGGACGCGCCATGCCCACGACGTCGATGGCGCCTTCCTGGAGGGCCGCTTCCATGCCCGCGGTGGTGCGGAATCCGCCGGTGAGCATCAGCGGGATGTTCAGCAAGTCGCGCACCTTGGCGGCGTAGTCGAGGAAATACGCCTCCCGTGCCACCGTGCTCTCCTTGCGTGGCGTCACGCCGGTCATGGCCGCGCTCTCATAGGTGCCGCCGGAGACCTCCAGCAGGTCCAGCCCTTCTCCGGTGAGCGTACGCACCACGGACATGGAATCCTCCTCACTGAAGCCGCCGCGCTGGAAGTCCGCGGAGTTCAGCTTCACGGCGAGGGGAAAGTCCTTCCCGACGACACGACGGATGGCGCGCACCACCTCCAGCAGGAAACGCATGCGATTCTCGAGGGAGCCTCCCCATGCGTCCTGACGCTGATTGGTCCGCGGTGAGAGGAACTGGTTCACGAGATATCCGTGCGCGCCGTGGACCTCCACGCCAGTGAAGCCTGCTTCCCGCGCCACGGACGCGGTGGTGGCGAAGCGACGCACGATGTCCTCGATCTCACTCTCGACGAGGGCGCGCGGCGTCTTGAACACGCCTCCCCCGACCTGCATGGGCACCGCGGAGGGCGCGACAGGGTCGGGCGTCATGCTCTGTCTTCCGGGGTGGTTGATCTGCATCCACACCTGGCTTCCGCCGGAGCGCGCCGCCTCCGCCCAACGCTTCAGCATGGGAAGGTCCCGCGCATCCTGCACCGCGACGTCACCGGGCTCGCCGAGTCGCGCGGGATCCACCATGACGTTGCCGGTGATGAGCAACCCCGCACCACCCTTCGCCCAACGCGAATAGAGCCGCACCAGGCCTTCCGTCGGGGCGCCGTGGTGGTCGGCGAGGAGCTCCGCCATGGCGGCCTTGGCAATCCGGTTTGGCAACGTGACGCCGCAGGGAAGCGGCAACGGACGCGAGATGAGGAGGGGAGGGCTGACCACCGCGGAAGCGACGGAAGCAGACATGTCCACGAACGTACTGCTCCGGCGAGGCAACTGTCACAGCGCGACGGAGGCGCGCGAGAGGTGCTACGCCTCCGACATGGTCCGCATCGGTCTGGCTCTTGTCCTGCTGCTTGGCAACGCGTGCCGCTGCGGACCCGTTTCCACCGACGAGGAAGCGGGTGGGGCGGATTCCGGCACGGTGATCCGCGACGGGGCCGTGGCCAATTCCGACGGTGGCCCGCGTGAGGCGGGTGCGCCTGATGCCTCCGCTCCAGGCGACGCTGCGTTGGTCGACGCGAATCTCGTCGCGCGGGACGCGGGAACGGAGGCGGATGGTTCCACGTCGTGGGACGCGGCGGCTCCGGAAACCCGCGACGCAACGACGGGGACCCCCGACGCCGCGGAGATGACGGCGGATGCGGCCACGGGAGACGTCGACGCCGGTCCAACGCACGTGCACATCTCCATCAGCAACACCTGTGAGGTCTCCATCTCACCGGAGGAGGTGACGGTGCCCGCCGACGTCGATCTCTTCGTGGACTTCCACAACCACAGCGCGGACTACGAGGCCGACGTGTGGATGAGCTACGGCGGCGGCTACCTGGAGTTGGGGCGCGGGCAGACGTGGTCGGATCCCATCCGTCACTGCCTGGGGCCGAACCCGCACGAGGAGTACGCGGACATCAGCATTGCCGGGGGATCGTCGTCGTCGTGTCCGGGCGTGCGGTTCCTCATGCACTGCAATTGAGCATCAGCCTGCTTCCAGCTCACGCAGCGCCGCGCTGAACACGTCAAACTCCTGCGCGCCGAACATGGCGAACACCAGGCGACGCAGCGAGGTCTCCGGGCGTCCCCGGAGCCACTCGGCCACCGTCGAGAGCGCGATGGGCGCGGCGAGGTCGAGCGGGAAGCCGTACACGCCGGTGGAGATGGAGCAGAAGCCCAAACTGGAGAGCTGGAGCCGTTGCGCCTGGTCCATGCACGTGCGGTAGCAGGAAGCGAGCAGCGCACGCTCCTGGGAGCGTCCCCCGTTCCATACCGGGCCGGGCGTACGGAACACGTGACGCTGTTTGAGCCGGTGCCCGCCCGTCACGACGACGGTCCCGGTCTTGGCGCCGTGTGGTGCCACCCGTTGCAGCTCCCGCATGAGCTCCGGGCCCGCCGCGCGATGGGTGGCGCCGTCGATGCCGCCCCCGCCGCGCATGGCGGTGTTGGCCGCATTCACCACGGCGTCGACGTCCTGGTCCAGCACGCTGCCGCGCACCACGGTGATCTCGGTCTGGTGGATCCTCATCACGCCTCCGCTGCTCACTTCTTCGCGGTGCTCCCGCGCAGACGCTTGACGCACTCGGGGAGCGGGTTGCGGAACAGCGTTCCTTCCGCTTCCTCGACGGGAAGGCCGTCGGTGGTGGAGCGTTTGCGGGTGATGGTGAGCCGGTCGTCGCCCATCAGCGTCTCCACTTCCACGTTGTTGCCGCCTGCTTCCTCGTACTTGAAGCGCACCACCGCCCAGCGTCCGGCCTGGCCGTGCGCCTCTCCGTCGCCGCGGGGACTGCCCACCACCATGATGCGGTCCTCGTCGACCCTCAGGTCCACCTGGTCCACGCGTGGTGCCTCGCCGTCCGCCTGGGAGAGCAGCACGTCCTGGATGGTGGTGGGCGTCATGCTGCGCAACAGGGTGACCTGCATCTCCGGAGCACGTCCGCCGACGGGGGCGGCGCTGGTCATCTTCCCCGTGAAGCAATGTTGCGCGGGCCCTGACGAGGGGGGCGGACGTTCCGTGTTGGCGTCCGTGGCACAACCGGCGACGCCCAGTGCCAACGTCGTGATTCCCACCCTCGCGCGCATCGTGCAGCTCCGTCTTCGTGTTGCGTCGCGGCAGCTTACTATGGGGATAGGGGAGGACAATCTGCGTGACGAGCGACCACCCAACCCTCCCCACGTTCAAGCCGTTGCGCCCGCTCGCCCCCCTTCCCCAGAACCGGTTTGCCGTCGTCACCCCCACGTGATCCGCATCGACGCATGGAAGCACCCGTTGGTGTCACCGGCGGCCAAGGCCGCAGCTGGAAAAGCACCAAGCCCTGCCCTCGCAGACCACTTTCACGACGTCATCGTCGGCAGGGCTCTACCTTGGTGGCGGTAGGGAGCCTTGTTCGGGACAAGCGGCGTCTGGCTGTGGTCCCCGTCCTCAACCCCACATGGGTGCGGCTCGTCTGAGACGACGCTCTTGGCTCCCGCCAATGAGATTGGCAGGCATCAGAAAAGGGTACGCCCTGCTCACCACTGGGCGGGGTTTGTCGTGTCGCAGGACTGACGTCGGAACAGAGTGCACGGTCCGAGAGGCCAACGGCGGCCCAACCCCAGTCAGTCCTTTTGTGGGAGGGAATGTCAACACAGATCTGCCCGTCACGTCCCACGTCCGAGCTTTGCGCTGGACATGGAGCGTCCGCCACGAGTCGGCACGCGCTTCGGGCGGCG
>JBFMGU010000428.1:0-5216 GCA_040752415.1 Myxococcota bacterium | reverse complement strand
AGCCGCCGCCCACGCCCGCCGACGTGCCGCGTCCCCCGCCTCCCCGCGTGTCCGTGCCCCCGCCCCTGGCCCCTCCGCCCTCCGACCGCCCGGAAGACGAGCTGCTGCGTCGCCGCGTGGAGCGCGCGCTGGCCGAACATGAGCCCACCGCCGGGCTGGAGCCGCTGGTGCGGGTGGACCAGGGCCTGGTGACCATCACCGGGGCCGTGGGGAGCTGGTGGCAGCGACGTCAGGTGGAGGAGCTGGTGCGCGCCACCGAGGGCGTCACCGGCCTGGACAACCGGCTTGAGGTGGGAAACCCCGCGCGCGCGGACATCACGCTGTGGCGCGAGGTGGAGGCCCTGTTCCACGACGAGCTGGACGCCTCCGACGTGGAGGTGGAGGTGGAGAACGGGCAGGTGGCCCTGCGCGGCGAGCTGCCCGACGGGGAGGCCATGACCCGCGCGCTGGCGGAGGTGCGGCGGTTGGGGGCCGTGGCGGTGGATGCCAGGGGGCTGCGGGTGGCGGAGCCGGGGGCGCCGGAGCAGTCGGCCTCCGACGCGGAGCTGGCCCGGGCGGTGCGTCGCGCCTTGCGCGAGGACGGGCGCGCGGATGCCGACGCCGTCCACCTGGACGTGCAACGCGGCGTGGTGACGCTCACCGGCGTGGTGGATGACCCGCGCGCGGTCCGGGCGGTGGGCGCGCTGGTGGAACGCGTGGCGGGGGTGCGCCGGGTGGACAACCAGCTGGAGCCGTGGGGCGGGCTGGACCCGCAGCACCTGGAGACGGAGACCCCGCGGCGCTAGCCCTGGATTAGCCGGATTTCGAGCGGCGACGAAGGACGATCAGCGGGAGCACCAACGCGGTGAGCGGCGGGAAGGCGGGCGTGCTGGCGCAGGCGCACCCGGGGTCTGCGTCGGAGGCGCCTCCGCTGGAGCTGCCCGTGCCGGTGGCGTCCCCTGCCGAGGCGCTGGTGCTGCCACCGCCACCGCCGCCACTGGTGCTGCCAAACACCCCGCCGCTGCTGTTGTTGCCGCCGGAGGTCCCGCCGCTGGAGGTGGAGCCCGACCCCGATCCGCCCGACGGGTCACACCGGGTCCCGTCGGCGCTGACGACGAAACCGGGGTTGCAGAAGCACTGCTCACCCTGCAGCGTGGCATTGGGCGGGCAGGGCAGGCAGTACTCGAACCAGGTCCCCTGGTAGGTGAACACCCCGCAGCCGTTGGCGCCGCAGTCGGTCTCCCGCAGCACGCCCGAGTCGCAGTAGCGGCCCAGGTTGCCGGCGCACCGGCCCGTGGCCGGGATGTCTCCACAGTTGCTCTGCTGCTGCACGCAGTTGAAACCGCCGTTCACCGTGTCCGGTCCGCACACGTACCCCGCCTGGAACGAGGGACAGTGCACGTACTGCACGTAGGGATACTGCGGCTGGCTGCGGTCGTCGCAGAAGATGAGCACGTCGGATTCGCAGCGGCCGGCCCACGTCTCCTGGCCGCAGTCACCACCGTTGCGCGCGCGGCACAGCGGCTGCGGGTTGCTGCTGCCGCAGTCCGCGGCGTCGAAGGCGCACTCGCCAAAGCAGTCGCAGTATCCGTCGCCACCCCACCCGCAGGGATCGTCGGGACGACAGCAGACCTCGCCGTAGAACGTCTGCCCGCTGTTGGTGTCGTGGTACTGGTACTGCATGGACTGCGGACCGCAAACCAGGCTGATCCCGGCAATGCACTGGCAGCTCCCGCTCTCCCCGGTCTCGAGCGGGTCGACGCACGGTACGCAGCCGGGGATGGCCTGGCAGCCGTAGCCGTTGCCGCCGGGCGTGCCCTGGTAGCACTCATTGCAGACGCACCCGCCGTTCTCGCGGTGGCTGTTGGAGGGGCACTCCGCCTGGCTCTCCGGCACGCAGGCGCTTCCCGCGGCGTTGGGCACGTAGCCCACGTTGCAGTAGCAGGCGCCCTCGCGCGGCTGGCTGTTGGGCGGGCACTGTCCCTGGCTCAGCAGCTCACAACCCGTGCCCGCGGCATTGGGCCGGTAGCCCTCGTTGCAGAAGCACTGCCCGTCCACCGGCGTGGAGTTCGCCGGGCAGCCGCCGCCGGTGGCCGCCGTCCCCAGGCCCACCTGCGTCCACGCGGCGGCCACCTGGGCGCAATCCTCGCCGGAGAGCTGCACCTCGGAACAGCTGGTGGCGGTGCCGTTGACCATGTCGGAGAAGGTGCTGGTGGGCCCCAGGTGGTAGCGCAGCGTCTGGAACCAGACCCGGCCTACCTTGTCCGCGCCCAGGGCATTGCGCACCAGGCACGCCGCGCGATTGGGAATTCCCGAGTTGACATGCACCCCGCCCCAGTCGGTCTGCTCGGTGTCGGGGAGGTCCTGGAACTGGCTCATGTGGCCGGGCTGGGGTTGCACCACGTTTCCCGGGTTGCACAGGTCGCGCAGCGCGGGCTGGCTCTGGGGACCCGCGCAGTCCTCGCCCATCAGGTCATCCTCCTGGTCAATCAACCAGCCCATCACGTCGGCCAGGTGCTCATTCAGCGCGCCGGATTGCAGGTGGTAGACCAGCTTCGCCGTGCCATCGACCACGCCGTGCCCCACCTCGTGCGCGGCCACGTCGAGACAGCGCGCGGTGTTGCCCAGCACCTGGCCATCACCGTCCCCGAACGCCATGAACCCCACCTCCTGCCCGTTGAGCGTGGCGGTGGTCCAGTAGGCGTTGGCGAGGTTCTGCCCCTCGTGGACCACGCTGTAGACCTGTCCGCCCGCGCCGGTGGGACTGAGGTTGAAGTCCCAGTTCCGCCACCCGAACACGTTGCCGTAGTGGTCGATCACCCTCTTCAGGTGGTCGTGCACGGTCACCGCCGACGCGTCGGAGAACGGCGTGCCGGTGTTGGGCGTGAGGTAGAAGGCGTATTCGCGCGAGCCGTCCAGCGTGGTGATGACGCCGTTGTTGCCCACCGTGACCGTGTTCTCCAGGGTGACGCCGTTCTGGTAGGCGGCCACGTTGAGCGTCACCGACTGGCCGAAGAGGTTGGTGGATCCCATGGTGGCCGGCGTGCCCGCGCTGTAAACGCGGCTAAGCTCCAGCAGCACCGCGCCGGTCTGCGCGTGGACGTAGACGTCGCGGTGGTACGGCAGGCCCCCCTTGCGCGGCCACGAAAGGCGCACCCGGTAGGCCACCGCCGCCCGGGCCAGCCCCGCCGACCCTCCCACCACGACCAGCGTGGGCCGGGGATCCCGGCTCAGCACGTCCGTGGCGCCGCGGCGTGCCAGCTTCACCGCCTGCTCCGGCGTCACCACGGCCTCGCGCGGAAGGTCTCCGCCCAGGTCGCTGGCTTCCACCTCCAACGCCACCACACGCCCGCGCGCGTTGGCGTGCACGCGGACCTCGTCGAGCTCCACCGCCAACCCATCCACCACCCGACGGAGCCGGACGTGGGTGTTGCCCCACGCGTCCCGTTCCTGGGCCTGCACCACCAGCTGCTCATCCGGCCGCAGCCCCAGCAGCCCCGCGCGCGACCGCACGAAGGCCACCGCGCTCCCGTCCGCTGGGGCGAGCCCGCCCAGCTCGCCGTGCACCGCGCGCAGCCGTCCCCGCTCGTCGGTATGAAGGGTGGCGTTGGCATTCCCCAGCCGTCGCGCCAGTTCCTGGCCGGTGGGAAGGGTCAGCGGTCCGTCGTGGGGGCGGACCCCGGCGGCCATCGCGAACATGCAGGACAACCACAGCGCCGTGGACATGGCTCTGCTCCATTTCACGTTGATGAGGGGAGTTGCGTGTGCGCTCGGGACTCATTGGCACGCGTCGGGATTGCTCAGCTTGCACTGACCCGAGGCGCACGCGGCGGGGGAGAGACACCGGGGACCCTGTTGAACGTCGCAGGTGTTGCCGTCCGCGGCGGCTCCGAGACACGTGCCCTGCTGGTTCTGACCCACGCGACACACGCCGGAGGTGCTGCACAGCGTGTAGCCACCATTGATGGCTCCGCACGCGGCCCCCGCGCCCACCAGGTTCACGGATTGGCACGTGCTGGACGCGGCATTGCAGAAGAGGCCCACATAGCCGTTGCAGTTGTTGATCTGCGGATCACACGACGCACCCGGCCCACCGACGGACGCACAGGTCCCGCTGTTGCAGACCAGGCTGGGCAGGCAGGGGTGGTTGGCGTCGCAGCTGGCCCCGCCCTCACCGTAGCTCACACACACGCCGTTGCCGGCGCAGAGCAAACCGGCCTCGCAGTCGGCGCTGCTGGTGCAGGTGCTGCCCGCGCCGCCACGCGGTCCGCACGTCCCACAGGTCTGTCCGGCGGGCACCTTGCACGCGCCGCTTTGACACTGCGCACCCGCCGCGCACGCCGTGCCGTTGCCCAATGAGCCGGAGAACAAGCACTCCGACGGGCCCCGGTCGGTGAAGTAGTCGTCGCACGTGGCGCCGGGAAGCGCATCCGCGCAGGCCTTCAGCGCCACCGCGGTGGCCCCGGAGCCATTGGCGGTAACGATGTCCGGGCACCCCAGTTTCCCTCGCTCGATGCACGTCTCCAGGTCGCCATAGACGTACTGGAGCAACCACGGCGAGCACCCGTTGAGCTTCTCACACGAGGCCGCGGCCAACGCGCTGCATGCTTCCTCCGACGTCACCAACGGTCCCTCACTACCGGAGCTGCTGCTGTTGCTGGCACCCGCGCTGCACCCCGCGCCGAAACACACCGCCGTCAAGACGAACCACCACGCCTGCCGTGACATGCACTCTCCCATCCCCACGTGCCGCACACGCAGGGCGAAATTGGACGAAACTCGAGCGGCCGGTTGCGGCTCGCCGGTTGGGGCGCAGTGCAACCGCCAAGCCAGACGGAATGACGAGGCGACACGTGGGGGCAGGGACGGCTCGCTGGGGGAGGGAGGGAAGAGGCGCGGGACCGCGTCAAGTCTATGAGAAGTCTAAATGATCAAATGCCGGCGCCGTGATGCGCGGGCGCGCGGGCGCGCAAGGACCCGACGGACTCGGCCGGGGCACGCATGGCCCCGCACCTGTCCGGAATTCAGACACCCTGACCGATTTTCAGACACCTCGCGCCAGCCCGCCCCCTGGATTCTCAAGCACTTCGTCGTGGCATGCGGCCTGCTTTGCGCTCACACGCCCCCCCGGCCCCAAGAACAAACCAGCCAGGCGGCGTGGCCACAAAGCCTGGCTGGGGGGCTAAGAGACAGTGGGGGTTGGCACGGAGATAAGCACCGGAATTGCCAGATTCCGA
>JBFMGU010000427.1:0-5223 GCA_040752415.1 Myxococcota bacterium | reverse complement strand
CCACGGCCGCGGGCGCGCTCATGGCGGTGACGGGCCTGGCAGAACGCCCCTGGGAGCACCCGGAAGCCCTGGGCGACGCGGGTCTGGGCGACCTGGCGGACGTGTTGCAGGTCCCCTGGCCGCTGGATGCCTCGGCGGAGACCTGGCGGCAGCTGGGCGTGCTGGACCAGGCCACCACGCAGCCATTCACGGGGGGAGGATTGGCGTGAGGCTTGTGACCGTGCTGGTGGCGTCCCTGGTGTCCTCCAGCGTTGCGCAGGCGCAGGAGACACCTCCTTCGACGGAAACCGCGGCCCCCGCCGCCCAGCCGCCCGCGAGCGCCCCTCCCGCCACCACCGGCACCACCCGCACCGACGAGTGCGTGCAGCCACCGCCCACCACCCCGCCGCCGGAGCCGTTCACCCTCCAGGACAATCTCGTCACCGCGGGGGCCGCCACCGTCGACGCCAGCGCCGGCGTCTTCATGCACACCGTCCCAGCGTTCGTGCTGGTGCCGCTGCTGGCCATCGTCGTGGACTCGGCGGTGGCGCGACAGTCCTTCATCTCTCTGGAGGCCAACCCGATCCGGTTGCCCAACGGCGGGACGCTGGAGACCGGGCGCATGGTGGTGGAGACCCTGCCCGCGCTGGCCGTGGTGGGAACGCTGTTCGCGCTCTACGCCGCCGTGACGCCGTTGGTGGACGCGTTCATCCTGCTGTCCATCCGCGCCTTGGACCAGCGTCGCATTCCGCCGTGGCGCCACGTGCTGGCCATGCTGGCGGCGGCGTACCTCTCGCTGCCGGTCACGTTCGTGGGGACGCTGGGCGTGGTGGCGCTGGTGAGCATCCTCACGCAGCCGGATCTCCCGGACTTCGTTCCCGCGCGACACGAGGTGCGCGCCGGGCTGGAGTTCGTGGCGTTTGCGGCCACCGTGGAGATCATCCTCGTCGTGGTAAGGCCCGTGGGGCTGGCGCTGTTCGAGCGCGCGGGCGGCGTCATGGCTCGCGAGAACGCGCCGGCCAACGGTCACGCGGCCACCCGGCACGGACACTCGTGAGACGGTGCGGGCGGCATCCCCGTCGGGGTATGGGGATGTCCATGCGGTTGCTGCTTCCCCTGGCGTTGCTGCTGCTCTCCGGTGCCGACGTCCTGGCGCAGGAACCGGACTCCGTTCCTCCCGTCGAGCCGGCCAGCCCGGAGGCCCCCCCTCCCGCCACCGCCGAGCCACCTCCGCCCGAGGAGCGCGCGCCGCCCGAGCAGACCGCTCCGCCCGCGGAGCCTGCGCGTCGCCCGACGACGGAGCCGGAGCGGTGCCGGGAGGACGACGTGGAGTGCCTGCGTCGCCGGTACTTCCGCGCCGCGGGCAGGACGGCGCCGCCGGGGGCGGTGGCCGGGGAATGCTCCGACGCGCCGGGCTCCCCCATCCGCTGCACCCCCGCGCCCACCGACGAGGGCTTCGGGCTCCCCTGGCTCGCGGTGGCGCCGCTGCAGTGGGGCAGCACGCTGATCGCCGACACGCTGCCCGCGGTGGTGTTCGCCGTGACGGCGGTGGTGGCGCTGCTCCCAGCCAGCACGGTCCCCACCATTGCGCTGGCGTGCCTGGGCATTGGGCTCATTCCGTGCCTGCCGTGCGTGGAGGGCCTGGCCACCAACCTCCTGGGCGACGTGCTCACGCGCGGAACGTTGCGCGGACGACTCGCGTTGCAGGTCCTCGTGGGGTGGGCGCTGGTGGGCGTGCAGCTGGCCACGGCGGGCGTGGTGGGGCTCATCACCGCGCTCATCATGAACCAGCTCGCGGTGGCCACGGTGACGCCGGCGGTGAGTCGACTCCTGGTGACGTGTGAGGACCCGGCCACGCGGCTGGCGGCCTGCGGGCAGCAGGCGTGGAACGTCAGTCAGGCCGCCGGCGCGCTGGCCACGGTGGGCGCGGCGGGAATGCTGGCCATGGTGGCGTTGAACCTGGTGGTGGCGGCGCTGGTGAAGGGCCCGCTGCTGGCGCTGACCTGGTACCTGGGCTCCGCGCAGCCCCACGACGAGCCCTACCCCCGCTTCCTCCCGCGCCTTGCCCGGGGTGAACCGGCCGCGATGCCCCGCCCCGACGTGGACGAGGTCACCACCGTGGCCCGCGCGGCGCCCTGAGCGTCACTCTCCGTCGGTGTGGAAGCGCACGCGGACCCTGGCCACCTCGCCGTGGGGCTGGGAGCAACGCGCGCTCCACACGGTGGGCGACTCCTCCTCCAGCTCCACCCACAACGACTCCCGCGGCAACGCCGGGCGCAGATCCTCCTCGTCGAGCTCCACGCGCGCAACCCGGGCTCCCGCCTGCGCCTCCAGTCGCGAGGCGAGGAATCCCTGCGTCACCAACGGCGTCACCACCGCGGCGGCCAGGCCGGGCGGCATGAGCTGTTTCTCGTCGGGGGTGGGGCGTGGGAGGCCGCGCGCACGGGCGTAGTTGCGCCACCGCCGCTCCAGGCGCGTGATGCTGAGGGCGCCGTTGGGGCGTTGCAGCAGCGCGTCGTCAGGTCGGGGCGTGCGCGGCATGGCTGGGCTGATCCAACGGGTCCTCGCCCTCAAGCTGGTGCAGGCGCTGACCCACGTAGTCGACGAGCCGGTCCACGTAGTTCTCGAAGCGCGGGCACATGATCCCCGTCCCGTGCAACAGCTCCAGCGTGTTGGGCGAGTTGTAGATGGCCAGGTGATTCAAATAGTGCAGCGTCTGCACACCCTGCGGCACCAGGTAGTCCAGGCCCGGCATCTTCATCAGGAACTTCGTCAGCGACGTGGAGATGCGCAGCCGCGGCACCCTGCGACCCGCCTTCTGCGCAATCAGCTCGTACACGCTGCGGCTGGCCAGCGGGTTCGGGTCCACGAGGTGGAACGTGCGGCCCACCGCGCGCGGGTCCCGGCTGAGCGCCAGCGTGGCCGTCACCACGAAGTCCACGGGCACCATGTTCAACGGCGCCACGCCGTCGCCGGGCATGGGCAGCGGCACGCCCAGCGGGCTGGTCACCACGAGCACGCCCACCTGGTAGATGCCGTCAAAGCGGTCCATCTCCCCGGTGCGGCTGTCGCCCACGACGATGGAGGGGCGCACCACGGTGATGGGCAGGTCGGTCATGGCGGCGCGGACCAGCACCTCCGCCTTGTACTTGGTGGCCTCGTACACGTTGCGGAAGCGCTGCCCCATGGACAGCTCCTCCTCGGTGATGACGCCAATCCGGTCCCCGCTGACGTAACAGCTCGAGAAGTGGATGAGCCGCTCCAGGTGCGGACACTCCCGCGCGAACTCCAGCACCGCGCGCGTGCCGCCCACGTTCACCCGCTCCGCGTCGCCCGGCTCGATGCGCAGCTTGTGGATGGCGGCCATGTGGAAGATGTCGGTGATGTCCGCGCTGAGCCGCTGGAACTCCTCGCCGCTGAGCCCCAGGTCCATGTTGGTGACGTCGCCGCTGAAGACCTCCACGCGCTCGGCGTGAGAACGCGGCAGCGCGGCCAGGACCTTGCGGGCGTCCTCCAGGTAGCGCTCCTCCACCAGCGCCACCACGGAGGTGCGCGGCTCGTCGGCCAGCATCTTGGTGACCAGGCGGCGACCGATGAAGCCGGGAAAGCCCGTCACGAACACCCGGCGCGTGGGCGCGGGCGCGTCGGTGCGACGACGTCCGGGAGTGGTCTTCTTGCGCGTCTTCTTGGGGGGTGCGTCGTGGGTTGTCATGGTCACACCAGGTGCCGCTCGACTTCCTTGAGCAGGTCAATGCGATGCACCAGGTCCGTGATGTAGTCCAGTTTGTCCGTCTCCAGCACCACCTTGGGCGCGCCGTCAAAACGCGTGAACCAGTCCTCGTACAGCGCGCCCAGCTTCTTGAGATACGCGGCGGGGATGCCCTGTTCCATCTCCCGACCCCGGAGCTGGATGCGCTTGCGCTGCGTGCGCGGGTTGCAGCGCAGGTAGATCACGAGATCAGGCGGGCGGAGCGCGCGCAGGATGGTGCGGTAGAGCTCCTGGTAGGTGCCGTAGTCGCGGTCGTCGATCTTGCCGGTGAGGTGCAGGTTGCGCGCGAAGATCTCCGCGTCCTCGTAGATGGTCCGGTCCTGCACCACGGTGCCGTTGGAGCGGTCCAGCTCCTGGTGGATGCGGAACTTGTGCGTGAGGAAGAAGAGCTGGCTCTTGAACGCGTAGCTCTTCATGTCCGCGTAGAAGTCCTCGAGGTACGGGTTCTGCTCGTTGGGCTCGAAGAACGGCGTGACCTTGTAGGTGCGGCACAGGAAGTCGGTGAGCGTGCTCTTCCCGACGCCAATGCTGCCGGTGATGGCGATGTAGTGACGCTTCTTCACCACGACTGATGCCCAGCCTTCCGCGCCCCCATGCGGGCGAACGGGCGTGGAGCATTAGCACCAAGGTCCACCGCGGCGCGCTCCGTGGAAACGTGGTGCGCGACCCTTGACAGCGCCAAGCCCCGACCCTTCACGCGTCTCCTTGGTCTGGCGGGGGTTCCCGCGTGCCAACACGCGCACTGGGTGGGGAGCAGACCGTGAGCTGTCCCGGAATGTCACCGCGCAGGCTTGACCCGACTGACGTCCAATGTCGCGAAATCGCCTCCGTCGATTGCGATGCCGTCGAGCGCGCTGTTGATCAGCAAGCGCCAGTATTCCGAGGTCCGCCGAACCGACATCGAGCCCAGCCCCTCGCGCCCTTCCTGTCGGTGACCATCTGTCGTCGTCATGATCCTGAACAGGTAGTACGTCGCCATGGTCTTTTCGGACTCGACGGGACCATCCAGGATGACCTTGACCTGCCGGAGCGCTTCACCCTTTTGGCCATAGTAGGAGAGCAGTCTGGCCGCTTCGAGACGCGCCCGCGCGCCGTACACCGTGGTGGGGTACGCGTTCGCATAGTCCAACATTTCCGAATACAGAGACTTGAACATCCTTGACGTCCGCCAACGTTCATCCATGGCCGGCGTGCAAAGTTCACTCAGCCCCCATTCCCAGACGTCGAGCATGTTGCCCCAGCAGCGACGCCCGAGGGCCTCGAGAGCCTCGCGCTCGTGGCCGACTGGCTGTCTAACGTTGATAAGGATCGAATTGGAACGCACCCGACCCGAAACGTAGGCAATTTCACGCTCTTCGCCCTTTCATGATGACGCCGTCGATAGCGTCGCTTAAGCAGACAAGAGCCACGGCATCTCCGCAGGGGTGAAGCAGTGCATGATCCGCTCGATGAGATTGCCGACTCGACGGAACCCG
>JBFMGU010000426.1:0-5239 GCA_040752415.1 Myxococcota bacterium | reverse complement strand
ATCTGGACGGACTTGGAATGGAATGGCGCGGGGAGGGCTGAGCCGGCCGCTTCCCGCGCTCCTTAGGGTTGAACGGCTCCATGACAATGCGGATGGAATGGCGGAAAGCTCCCTGGAACGGGGGCTTTTTCCGTTTCTGGGGCCCGACCTGGACCCGCTCCGCCGCCGGGACTCCCTGCTCGGCTTGGTCAGCGGGCGGGGGCGGTCTCCGCGGCGGGCGGGCTGGCGGTCAGGCGCTGCCACAGCAGATAGAGCGCCACCAGCACCGCGGTCAGCCAGCTCAGCCCCAGCGCGGCCACGGCCAGGATCAAGAGCTTCAGCGAGCGGCCCAGGAGCGTCAGCGGGCCGGGCACCTTCTCCAGCTGCGCGTGGCCTTGCGCGTCCACCGTGATGGTGGGCGGCTCAGCCCGACGGGAAGCGTCCTCGCGCACGTCGACACGCACCGGGCCGCCGGCACGCGCCTGTTGTCGAGCTTCCTCTGCCGCACGCCGCACGTCATCCCAGAAGCCCATGTGCTCCTCCTCCTGGCCCCGGACATTGGGTCGCCGGGGCTGCGGCCCCATCCTAGCAGCTCAGCCTTTCTTGATCTGGCCGCGCAGTCGACGGGTCAGCACCTTGATGATGCCCTGCGCGATCTCGCTCTTCTCGGCCAGGATGTCGGCGAAGTCCTCCTGGTGGATGCGCAGCAGCGTGACGTCGGTGAGCGCGGTGACCGAGGCGCTGCGCGGCTCACTGTCCAGGAGCGCCATCTCCCCGAACACCTGCCGCTCACCCAGGACGGCGATCTCCGTGTCCCCGCGGTGGATGCGGACCTTCCCGCTCACGATGAGATAGAGCGAGTCACCCAGGTCCCCCTCCTTGAAGATGGTCTCACCCAGGTCCAGCTCCACCTCGTCGGCAATCTGGGCAATCTGGGAGAGGTCCTCCCCGGGAATGGCCGAGAACAGGTCCACGCCCTTGAGGAAGAGCACCTTTTCCACGGTGGAGATCATGGGAGCGCCATCCTTTCAGGGACGGCGGCGCGCCCGTCAAGGCCCCATCACTTGGCAAAGATGACCGCACGCTCCGCGGTGATGGCCACCCCACGCGGCTCGAAGTACGGCTCCGCGCGCAATTGCTCGACGAGACAACGCTCCGCGTCCGGGTCCCGCAGGCTGCCCCCCACCGCGCGCGCCCGGCTCACCCAACCCGTGGGCTCCACCGTGAAACGCAGCACCACCTTGCCGCGCACCGGCTCACCGGCGCGTCGGGAGACCTCATGCGCGCACAGCTCCGCGCGCGGCAGGAACCGACGGAACTCCGGCAGCGGATCCTCGTCCTCCTGCGCCGCGCGTGTCTCCGCCTGGTTGCCCAGCAGCGTGGGGCGGCGGACGACGATCTGGATGGGGTCGGCTTCCAGGCGCACCGGCAGCTGGGGAAGCGTGGGGGGCGGAAGCGGCTTGAGCTGCGGGCGGTACGGCGTGCCCATTCCCGGCTCTCCCTCGCCACCGAGCTCACGCAAGGCCGAGCGCACCGCCGCCGGCCCGGGCTGCTCCTCGGTCTGCAGCAGCGTGAGCTGGCCCACCGGACCTGCGGTGACGGCGGGGGCGGGGGGCGGTTCCCGACGTCGCGCGAGCGGGCTGGGGCTGGGCGGCGGGAAGATCCGCTCGACGACACCCTGCAGCGGCGCCCCGGTCTGCAGCGGCGCGGGCGCGGGATCCGGGCCGCGCGCGGGTCTCAGGAAGGAACGCGTCAGCACGCGGACCGGTCGAGCGGACTCCCAGGGCTGACCGCTCTCCGCGGGGTCCGCGTCCCACGCCAGCGAGGGAGGTGGCGCCAGGATCAACGTGAACAGCAAGGCGCTGGCCACGGTGAGCACCACCACCAGGCACTGCAGGAAGAGCTGGTCATCATCCCGCTGCACGACTGCGCTCCGCACCAAGGCACGTGGCCGCATCCTGTTGGACAACCCAGACGGCCACGCGGTTCCACCGCTAGCCGCCCTTCTGCCCCACGAAGTGATCCTCCTTGTCCTTGAACAGCAGGTTGAAGGTGGTCATGGTGCCACGCATCCCCTTGATGTCCTTGGAGATCTTTTCCCGCTCCTCGCCCGGGAGCGCGCTCTGGGCCACCGCGTTCTCCAGGCCGTCCAGCCCGCGCTTCACCGCGCAGATCCAGAGATACCAGCGCTCCAGCGGGACAGTGGCCTTCTTCCCGTCGGTGGCCACCAGCTCCGCGGTGCCGCCGCGAAAACGCTCCAGCAGCGGAGGCAGCGCACCGCTGGCCCGGACGCCCAGCTCCAGGCACAGCCCGGTCAGCACGCCGGAGCCGCCCGCACCCTCCGCCGCCTTGATGGCCAACGCCGCCGGCGTGGGCGGGGGCGCCTCCCGTCCCAATGGGCGGGAGCGTGTCCGAGCCCGCGCAGGCGAGGGGATGCGCACCTGCTCGCGCGCCGGGCTCCCCGGACGCGGCCGGTAGTACGGACACGCGGGGGCGTTGCAGTCCAGGTAGTGGGTGGCGTCGCGCTCCAGGAGGCAGACGCCGTCATTCCGTCGGGTGCGGCTCTCCGCGCGCACGCTCCACATCAGGCAGCTGCCACACTTGAAGAGCTGGGGACAGTCCGCCGCCACCGAGGTGGCATCCTTGCGGCACTGCTCCCGGATGGAGCACGCGCCGTCCTGCAGAAGGGCCAGGGTCACGACGGGCATTGTGGCGCGCGCGGTCCGGGATGCCAAGCTGCCCGCTCGCCGAGATAACCCCATTCAAGATGCGGACCACAACACGGCCGGGGGGCTTGACGAGGGTCGGGAGGTGCCTACCTTGCGCCGCGGCTGGAACCTCCAACGGTTCCATGGAAGGAACGGAACGCTTGCCCGCTGATGCCACAGGCTGAGATGCCCCGGGGCAGATGGATTTGGGACGGCGCGGACATCTTGAGGAAAGCGGCGCTCGACGACAGCGCTCAAGGAGACGGCAATGGCTAAGGCGATTGGCATCGATCTGGGCACCACGTTCTCGGTGGTGGCAGTGATGGAGGGCAAGGAGCCCAAGGTGATCCCCAACGAGGAAGGCGCGCGAACCACGCCCTCGGTGGTGGCATTTGGCAAGGACGGCGAGATCATGGTGGGGCAGATTGCTCGTCGGCAGGCCATCACCAACCCCGAGAACACGCTGTTCTCCGTCAAGCGCTTCATTGGCAAGAAGTACGACGAGGCGGTGTCCCAGGGTGAGGTCAAGCGCGTGCCCTTCAAGGTGGTGCGGGCCTCCAACGGCGACGCGCACATCGAGGTGCGGGGCAAGACCTACGCGCCGCCGGAGATCAGCGCGCAGGTGCTGGTGAAGCTGAAGCGCGCCGCGGAGGCGTACCTGGGCGAGACGGTGAAGGACGCCGTCATCACCGTGCCCGCGTACTTCAACGACAGCCAGCGCCAGGCCACCAAGGACGCCGGCAAGATCGCCGGGCTGAACGTGCTGCGCATTGTCAACGAGCCCACCGCGGCGGCGTTGGCCTACGGCCTGGACAAGAAGAAGGACGAGAAGATCGCCGTGTTCGACTTTGGCGGCGGCACCTTCGACATCTCCGTGCTGGAGGTGGGTGAGAACGTGGTGGAGGTGATTGCCACCAACGGCGACACGCACCTGGGCGGCGACGACATTGACCAGGTCATCGTCAGCTACCTCATTGACGAGTTCAAGAAGGACCAGGGCATTGACGTCAGCAAGGACAAGATGGTGCTGCAGCGCCTGCGCGAGGCTGCGGAGAAGGCAAAGATCGAGCTGAGCTCCACGGTGCAGACGGAGATCAACCTGCCGTTCCTCACCGCGGACGCCTCCGGTCCCAAGCACATGCAGCTGACGCTGACGCGCGCCAAGCTGGAGGCGCTGTGCAGCGACATCTTTGACCGGCTGTTCAACCCGACGAAGAAGTGCCTGCAGGACGCCAAGCTGAAGCCCTCCGAGATTGACGAGGTCATCCTGGTGGGTGGCAGCACGCGCATCCCGAAGGTCCAGCAGATGGTGAAGGACTTCTTTGGGAAGGAGCCCAACCGCTCCGTGAACCCCGACGAGGTGGTGGCGCTGGGCGCGGCGGTGCAGGCCGGCGTGCTCACCGGTGAGGTCAAGGACCTGCTGCTCCTGGACGTCACGCCGCTGAGCCTGGGCATTGAGACGCTGGGCGGTGTGCAGACCGTGCTCATCCCGCGGAACACCACCATTCCCACGAAGAAGTCGGAGGTGTTCTCCACGGCAAGCGACAACCAGACCTCCGTGGAAGTGCACGTCTGCCAGGGTGAGCGCGAGATGGCGCGCGACAACCGCACCCTGGGCCGGTTCCACCTGGACGGCATCCCGCCGGCGCCGCGTGGCGTGCCGCAGGTGGAGGTCACCTTTGACATCGACGCCAACGGCATCCTGCACGTGACGGCAAAGGACCGCGCCACCGGCCGCGACCAGCACATCACCATCACGGCCTCCTCCGGCCTCAGCAAGGAGGAGATCGAGAAGAAGGTGCGCGAGGCCAAGGAGAAGGAGAGCGAGGACAAGGCCCGGCGCGAGCTCGTCGAGGAGCGGAACAAGCTGGACAGCCTCATCTACTCCACCGAGAAGGCGCTGAAGGACAACAAGGAGAAGCTCTCCGCCGAGGCGCGCAAGCCCGTGGAGGACGCGCTGGAGGACGTCAAGAAGAAGGTCACCAGCGAGAACGTGGATGAGCTGAAGAGCGCCTACGAGCGCCTCATGACCGCCAGCCACAAGATGGCCGAGGAGATGTACCGCTCCGCGGGCGCCGCGGCGGGTGGTCCGGGACCCGAGGCGGGGCCGAGCCCCGAGGGTGCCGGTGAGCCGCGCGCCGAGGAGCCCAAGGGAAAGAAGGACGGCGGCGTGGTGGACGCGGAGTTCGAAGAGCAGTGAGAGCGTCCTGAACTGAACGGCGAAAAGGCTCGGGGAGACCCGGGCCTTTTTGCTTCTGGGAAACCCCTTGCGCGTTCGCGCTGAGACGAAGGATCCCTAACGAGTGAACGGCGACCGTCTGCGGGCGTGAATGGTGTGCCTGTTTGCGTCGAGCAAGGGGCGTTGCCGGCAAGGCGGCGCCAGGACAAGGTGCCCATCGGGATTGCGGACGTCGTGAGCGGGACGCGACCTGGAGTGCGGCGGGCCCTCGCCGCTTTGGACAAGTGCTCCAAAAACCGTCCTGGCTGTCGGCCGAGGCGGGTCCCGGGTCCCTTGTCGTCGTTGGCCTGGCTTGGGCGACACCCTGGCCTGG
>JBFMGU010000425.1:0-5263 GCA_040752415.1 Myxococcota bacterium | reverse complement strand
AGGCGCGCGGAGTACTCGGCGTTGATGATGATGGAGTTGGTGCTGTTGAGGAACTCGTACGGGTCCCCGACGAGCTGCTGCACTGCTTCACCGCTGATGACGTCGGATTCCACCAGGCCGGGGGCGGGGTTCTGCGCCAGGAAGTCCACGCCCACGAGGAGGATGCGCTCACCGGTGGCCGGGTCCAGCAGCCAGTTCTCCAGGAACGCGCCCACCGCCTCCACACCCTCGACGCCTTGCAGCTTCTCGGTGACGTCCAGGGGCAAGCCGCCCTGGCCGCCGCGCACCTGCAGGTCGGCGCCACCGGCCAGGGTGTCCACCATGCCCTGGAATCCGCCGAGCACGCTGGAGTTGAGCGCGAGCACGGCCACCACCACGGCCGCACCAATGGCCACGCCCGCCGCCGTGAGCAGCGAACGGGAACCATGGGTGAGGACCTGCCTGACCGCGAGCAGCCGGAAGACGTGGACCACGGGGGTGCGCCCTATACCGGCAGGACGGCCTGGTGCCAAAGCCCCAAACGCGCCACTGGACGTCCGTCCCGTCTGCACTAGCATGCCCACGCCCTCGACCAACCCTGGGAGGACGGATGCAGCCCACCCTCGCGCTGATGCTGGCCCTGGCCGCGGAAACCGCCGGTCCCGTCGACGATCAGCCCTGGCGCCTGGACGCCAAGGGCGCGGTGGTCTTCAGCAGCAGCCGCCCGGGCGAGGGCGGGGTGGCCGAGGTCAGCACCAAGGTCCTCACGTTCCCCAACCCGTTCCGTCCCAGCCAGGCCCGCATCCTCCGCGCCGACGGCACCGAGGTGAAGGTGGGGGAGGGCCTGGCCAACGTGGGCTGGACCGACCAGCTGGCGCGCGTGGCGTCGTCGCAGCGGAGCGCGTGGACGCGGGCGGCGCTGGTGTTCACCGGACTCACCGCGGTGGGCAGCCTGGGGTTCTTGACGTCGCTGGCGGTGCTGGTGCCGGCGGTGTGGTGGTCCAACCAGGCGCTCAACAACTTCGACCCGGCTGCGCTCCGTGGCTCCTCGCCACTGACGGTGCTGGGCATGGCGGGCGGACCGCTTCTGACGGCGCTGGGCGTGGTGGTCCTGTTCCCCGCGTGTGTGCTCGGCGCCATTGCGCTGCGCGGGTTGCTGGGCGCGCTGGGCAACGCGTGGGACGCCACACCCAACGGCGCCGCTGACGACGTCGACTGGCCCGTGGACGTGGCCGCGCGTGTGGTGGAGGAGCACAACCGTCGCCTGCGTGGTCGAGAGGCTCCCGGTACGCCCGATGAGGCGCCATTCCAGCAGCCCGCGCCGGAACAGAAGCCGGAGGAGCCGGGGCTCATTCCGTCGTCACACCGGCCGAACTGAGACCATGGCCAGCGCGGTGCGGTGAAAGGTCCACCAAGGTAGAATCCAGGCACCATGACGACCACGCGTGTTCCCTACGTGGTGAATCCGGATGATCCCCGCGCGCCTCCTCAAGACGTGTGGGACGCGATGACGCCGGAAGAGCGCGAGCAGGTGGTGGAAGCGCTCCCGTCCGAGTTCGAGCCCTCCGAGGCGCACCCGCCGGAAGGCGACCGCCACTTCGAGATCAAGTCCGTGGTCCGCCAGACGCTCCGGGGTTTCTTCGAGCGGAAGGGGCGGCGGGTCTACGTCGTCTCGGAGCTGCCGGTCTACTACCCGGACGAGTCCATGTTCGCGCCCGACGTGATGGCGGTGACGGACGTTGAGCTGCACCCGCACGACAGCTGGGTGGTCAGCCGCGAGGGAAAGGGGCTGGACCTCGTGATGGAGATCCACGTCAAGGGTCGCCGGACCAAGGACACCCGCGACAACCTCGCGCGGTGCGCGCGCCTCGGCGTTCCGGAGTACTTCGTCTTTGATCTCCCCCGGACGAGGCTCCTCGGCTACCGCCTCGTCGGAAAAGCATATGAGCCCATCATCCCGCAGCAAGGGCGCTGGCCGTCCCAAGTGCTCGGGCTCGACTTGGCAATCAAGGACGGAAGGCCGCGGTTCTTCCAGGACCTCTCGCTCGTGCCGGAAGCTCGGGAGTTGATCGCGCAGCTTGGCGGCATTGTCGACGAGCTGGTCGCCAAGAAAGAAGAAGCCGAGCGGCAACGCGAAGAGACCGAGCGGCAGCGCGAGGAAGCAGAGCGGCAGCGCGAGGAAGCGGTGCGGCAGCGCGAAGAGGCCCAGCGTCAGCGCGAGGAGGCCCAGCGTCAGCGTGACGAGGCCCAGGCGCGTGCCGCCGCGGCGGAAGCCGAGTTGGCCCGGCTGCGCGCGGAGCTGGAGAAGAAGGGCCGCTCCTGATCAGTGGCTGCAGCGCACGCACGCCCACGTCCCCAACAACCGACGTGCCTCGACCTGGAACCCGTGTGACGTCGCGGCGGCCTCCAGCGCCTCCCGCTGCGTCTCCAGGATCCCGCTCATCACCAGCGTGCCCCCCGGCGCGGTGAGGCGCTTCAGCGTGTCCATCATGCCAATCAGCGGGTCCAGCAGGATGTTCGCCACGACGAGATCGAACGGTCCCTTCAGCTCCTCCACGCGCGTGGTGCTCAGCTCCATGGGCGTGTGATTGAGCTCGGCGTTCTCCTTGGCCACGCGGACACTCTCGGGGTCGATGTCGATTCCCACGACGTGCGGAACCGGCTTCCCCGCTTCCTGCGCCAGCCGCACCGCGAGGATGGCGAGGATGCCGCTGCCCGTGCCCACGTCGAGGACGCTGTCCATGCGCGCGGTCTCCTCGTGCAGCCGCTCGATTTCCTGGGAGCAGAGCTGCGTGGTCTCATGCGTGCCCGTGCCAAAGGCCATGCCGGGGTCCACCCACAGCGGGATGGCGTTCTCCGGCGGCGTGAACGACTCGCGCTCCCAGCTGGGCACCACCCACGCGCGCTCACCAATGCGCAGCGGCTTCCAGTGCTTCTTCCACTCCTCACCCCAGTCCTTGTTCTCCACGTCCTCCCACGTGATCTCCGGCGTCACCGACTGCGCGCGCGCCGCGCTCAACGCACCCCGAACCGCCTGCAGGACCCGGTGCTCCAGGCCCCAACCGCGCGTGAAGGTGCCTTCCACCGTGGCCATGCCGGTGCGGGGGATGGTGGGGTCGTAGGGGCGGGCGCGCGTCTCGTCGTCGTCAATGGTGACGCCCAGCGTTCCCGACTCCCAGAGCGCCTCACTCACGGGCTCCGAGTAGCGCATGGGAAGTTGGATGCGGACCTTGCGGTAGCCGTGGAACGTGGGCTCAACGGGTCTTGCACGGTGCTTCGGCATGTCCTGACCTCAAACCCCCACCTTCTTCCGACGCTGGTTCACGCGGTTGATCACCGTGGAGCGCGCAATGCCCAGCTCCCGCGCCGCCGCCGCGTGACTCCCGTGGATCTCGATGGCCTGCTCAATGGCCTCCGCCTCGATGTCCGCCATGGTGCGTCCGGGCTGGTACACGCGCGCGGCCTCCATGTGATCGGCCAGCGGCATGGCCACGAACTCGATGTCCTTGGCGTCAAGCTGCGTCTTGCCGCTGAACACCGACGCCTTCATCAGCACGTTGCGCAGCTCACGCACGTTGCCCGGGTAGTTGTGCGCCATCAGCTTCTGCAACGCCGCTTCCGTGAGCGTGGCACGGCCACCCCGGAAGTCCTTCAGGAAGTGGAGGCACAGCAGCGGGATGTCGTCGGGGCGGGCGCGCAGGGGCGGGACGTGGATGGGCAGCGCGGTGAGACGGTGGAAGAGGTCGGAGCGGTACTGGCCGCGGTGCACACGCTGCAGCAGGTTCTGGTGCGTCGCCGTCACCACGCGGCACATCACCTTCTTCGTCCCCGCGCCACCCACGCGGCGGATCTCACGCGCCTCCAACGCACGCAGGAGCTTGGCCTGGGCGTCGGCCGGGAGGTCACCCACCTCGTCCAGGAAGAGCGTGCCTTCCCCAGCCTCCTCGAACGCACCGGCGCGCGCACGGTCCGCACCCGTGAACGCACCACGCTCGTGCCCGAACAGCTCGCTCTCCACGAGGTTGGGACTGAGCGCCGCGCAGTTCACCGCCACGAACGGCTCCGAGGCCCGCGGCCCCAGCTGGTGGACTGCGCGGGCCACCAGCTCCTTGCCGGTGCCGCTCTCACCCAACACGCACACCGCCGCCTCCACCGGCGCGTGCGCCACGCTGCGGATGGCCGCCGCCACCGCGTCCATGGCGGCGTCTGCGTAGACCAGCTCACCCACGCGCTTCTCCTCGGTGCGAGGCTTGCGCTTGGACGCTTCTCCGCCCGTCTGCTCCAGGCGGAGCGGCACGCCGCCCAGCGTGATGGTGCACCCCGCCGGCGCCTCCCCCTCCGTGACGCGCACGCTGTTGATGTACGTGCCGTTGCGGCTGCCCAGGTCGCGCACCACCGTCACGCCGCCACGACGGAAGATCAGCGCGTGGAACTTGCTGACGTGCCCGTCCTTGATGACCAGGTCGTTGCCCTCGTCCTTGCCCACGCGCACGCCAGTCTCGGTGACCGCGAACTTCTTCTCGTCGTGGACCAGGTACATCTGCCCCGCGCCATCCCGTTGCTGGGAAGGCAGCGGATTGGTGTGCACCTGCGTGTTGCTGGGCACGCCCACGGCCCCGTCAAAGCGCGCGGTCAGCTTCCCCAGCTGGACGACGTCGCCGTCGCGCAGCGTCACGCGTTCCACCGGCCGCCCATTCACGGAGGTGCCCTGGCCGCTCCGGTCCACCAGCCAGTACTCTCCACCCTCGCGGTCCACCGACGCCTGGAACGCTGCCACGTCGTCATCAGCGAGCATCAGGTCATTCAATGGGGAATGTCCCAGTCGCAGGCTCCTCGTGGTCAACGGCGCTCGGAACAACACCTCGTGGCCCTTGCTGAAAACCAACTCCGGCATGACGCACCCCTCAGCGGATGGCGGCGCACCCTAGCAGGACTGGAGATGTTGAGAAGGGTGACGGCGGTTCGTCCGTGATGACGGATGGTGGCGTCGGTCGGATGATTGGTGGCGAGCAGGGCGGTGCCGTGGCAAAAGGCCGCCTCCGTTTGCGACTGCCGCATGGTGCGGCTCGCCTTTTCCTGGAGCAGGCATATGCGTCGATGGTCCGTTCTCTTTGCCTTCCCGCTGAGCGTGGCGCTGGCGTCCGCGTTCGGTACCGCCGCGTGTGGCGGATCTTCCTCGTCGTCATCCAGCAGCAGCGGTGGTGAGTCCACCAGCAGCGGCGGCGCCAGCAGCGGCAGCACGTCCAGCAGCGGCGGGGCGAACAACGGCTCCAACAGCAGCAGA
>JBFMGU010000424.1:0-5285 GCA_040752415.1 Myxococcota bacterium | reverse complement strand
CGGGGGAAAGGGGGAGGTCTGCGCTCAAACCGTCTTCAGAGCGTCTGAAGGCCTCGAGAAGGCGGTTCTTGCGCCCTCATGCCCGCTGCTACGGTCGGCTAACCAAGTCGCCCGAAATCCAGGCTGAAGGGAGAGGAGGCGGCGACAAGGGTGTCCGGCTTGTTGTGCATGGAGCTCAACAAGGAGTGGGAAGGCAAGTTGGTGAACGGCTTCAAGAACAACCCGAAGAGGAGAGCCCGCTTGACGTCGTGAAGACAAATCTGCACCAAACTCTTGACACCACCTTTTTTTGGGAGGCCGGCCTCCGCCGGGCGCCCGGACACGGGCCGGGTACGGGTCCGCCTGGCGCTGCTCACGCATTCCCCGTTTGATGGTGTTTGGGCTCATGCCGGCCACCCTCGCGAGTGCCCCGCGGCGGGCAGGTGAAAGGGGTGGACGGTGTCACCGTGAGTGTCGCGTCGGTGATCGACGGGGATGACCGGGACGCATTGGAGCGGGTCTGCCGCCGTTTGTTGCGCGGGCCGTTCGCCTTGGGGCGGCCCCAGGAGCGCCGACGGGCTCTTGAGCTACCGCATGAAGCGGCAGGACCGACGGGGCAACACGGTGCTGGTGCTCACCCCGCTCGAGCTGATGATGCGCCTGGCGAGCCTGATTCCGCACCGGGGCATCCCACGCGGCACTTCGTGATCTTAGGCTCCAACGCGAAGTGGGGTGAGCTGCGGCGGCGGGTCTGGGGAATGGATGCGCTCGAATGCTCGCGCTGCGGGGAGCGCATGCGACCGCTGGCGGTGACTGAAGAGCCGGACGAGGTCGCGCGCTTTCTCGCGCACACGAGGCTGGCTACGACGTACCTGACTGCATGCGGGCCACCCGCATGCGCGGCGTGATGGCACGAGACTCAGTGGCAACCTCACTCTGCTTGGGCGCTGCCAGCCGTTATGGCCGATACGGCAACGGCCTGCGCAAGCGGGGACAGGGTGAGCGCGGCGGCCAAGAGCACTGGCGAGCCAACGACCGTTGCTGCCACCAGTCCGATGATCGCGAAGGGACTCGAGAACTGAAAGTGAACATATCCTAAGTAGTACCGCGCCCCTGGGTCGTTGTTGCGCACGGTGTAATCATAGAGCGCCTGGACCATGAAGGGTATTCCGACCGTAAACACAAGAAGGAGCAGTCCCAGGCTTGCCATTGCCGAAGGAACCATTCTCGCGGCGACGCTGGCTAGAAAAAGCCTCTTCCACGAAGTTGTCCAGCCGAGTCCATCGGTTGCCTTTGCTGCCAGAAAGACCGCAAGGGGCGTTCCAGCCAGTGTGAGGAGAACCGGGGCGATTAGCAATGCAATGTAGCTGCCCACCAACGGGCCAATGGGGAAGAACAAATAGGCATATATCGAAATTAGCCCGCACTCGGGTCGGTAATAGCCGCCGCACGCGCTGTGGAGGTTCCAAAGAGCAAATCCAGAGAATATCGGTGCCACAATGAGCAACGCTGTGAGTGGTGCGATCACCAGGAGAATGGTGCCGATGTCGGCTGCGATCGCCGCAGTGCCGGCCAAGAGCGTCACACCCGGCGGCACAGCCGCGCGGCCACCGGCAGAACGGTCGGCGCTGGGCCCCTGCGCGGTCCGGGATTGCCCTCCGGTCGGAACCGCTGGCGCTGGCATTGCTCCGTCATTCTGGAGCACCGGCTCCACATCGGGGACAGCCACTCCAGGCGCGGAACCATCATCGGATGGCGTGTCTGACGGCGGGACGGGGTCCGAGGAATCGCCAACGTCCTCCGTCCCGGAAGCCGGCGCCTTTCCGTGCTCCTCTCTATGATTCGTGGCGTCCCCCGCGGGGTTTGGATTACTAATCAGCACCCAAGGCAAAATGGAAGGTGTGACCATCCAGCCCACAATTAGCAATGAGTGCATTCGCTCCTCCCGCGTCGGAGATGATGAGGGACACCGAGAATACTACCGGAGGAGGGACGGACCACTGGAGAGCGGGCGGGCCCGGTTGCGGCTGTGGACGCGGTGGAGGCGCGAGGGCGGGCGGCCCACGGAGCCCACGGGAACCCCATACCCGCGGCACTTCGGGTTTCACACGCCTTGACGACGACACGAGCGACCCGCTTTAGCGGGTCTTTAGCGGGTATCCCGGCATTCGCCCTGGAGACGGTAGGGCCCCCAAGCGGGTGAGCGTGGGCTGTCCGATGGGTGAGGATGGGCGACTCAGGCCGGGCGCCAGAGGGAAAGGGCGCTTGGGGCCTGTCCGGGCGGTGGCGGGCGCTCGTTTTGGTCGGTCCCCGTAGGCCCGGCGCGCGGGGCATGCGTCGTCCAGGCGAGGCTGGGCCTGCCCAGCGTGGCGGTGCCGGGTCGGATGCGCGGTCGGCTTGGGTCCGGTGGTTACGCTGCCACTCGGGGCGGGCCCGTGGTGTTGTGCAGCGTGCCCGCCTCAAGGTGAGCCACCAGCCGCGCGCCCTCACCGGGGTCCTTGATGCACGCCAGGGCGGTCATCGTCGCACCGCAGCGCCCGCAGGCCAGGGCGTCCAGGTCAAATACCCGGCGCAGAAGCTCCGCCCACGGGACCCGATGGGCCGGTGCCGGAGCCTCCGGGGCCTCGTCGTGGCGGCACGGGCGCTTGCCCCGCGTGGGCTTGGGGACCACCTGGGCGCGGTCGCGGGCCCGGCGCCAGAATCCCAAAGAGACGCCGGGTGGGATGCCCCGGAGCGGGAATCAACGATGAAAGCCTCGCCATGAGCTCCAGCGGAGAAAGCACCAGCACCGTGTTCCCCCGCCGGTCCGCCTTCTTGAGCCGGTAGGTGAGCATCCCGTCGGGGCGCATCTTCAGCCGGCCCAGCGCCAGCGGCCCGCGCAGCAGGTAGCGCGCCACCCGCTCCAGCGTGTCGCGGTCGGCGATGGCGGCGGAGGCGTACACGTTCACCCCGCCCACCACCGCGCGCACTCCGCCGCGCGGCTGCTCCACCTCGTCATCACCCACCAGCGACAGCGCCGGCCCACAACGCTCCCGCCGCCCCACGCTCAGCGCCAGCCGGCCACACGCCCGCAGCGCGTCCACCTCCGCGCTCTCGTTGGTGTCGTCGTCATGTGCCGGAAGAAGCCCGCGCCGCTTCAGCAGCACCACCAGGCGCCGGGGGATGGTTTCCGCCAGCTCCTTCACCTCCTCGCCGCTGGGCTCCGCTGTCGGCTCAAAGCGCAGCGCTCCGGATGCGTCCCGGTGATACCCTCCGTCGAGAAGCAAAGCATGAGCGTGGACGTTCAAATTCAAAGCGCCACCAAACCTGTGACGCACCAGCACGCCGCCGCTCTTCCCGCCCCCCTCGGGCGCGCTGCCACGAGCACAAGGCGTCCATCACCATCCGCTCCACTGCCACCAGCAGCTCCGGTTGGAACGCCAGCACCCCACCCAGCTCAAAGGGGAAGCTCACCACCCACTGCCGGATGGGCACATCCGGGAGAACGTGCTCCACCAGGTGCGCCGCGCCGTCTCCTTGCGCGCGCGCCGAACATGAAGGGCAGACGCCCCGCCGCTTGCAGCTCAACGCCACCACGTCGTCATGGCCGCAGCATTCGCAGTGCAGGTGGATACAGCCCCGCTCCGGCCGTCCACAATCCAGGTAGGCACGGAACGTCTTCTCGATGAATGGGGGGAAACCGCCGTGCTGCTCGCGCGCCTCCCGCAAGAACGCATCCAGGTGGTCCCGCACCACGCGGTACAGCACGGTGTCCTCGGGCCGGTGGCGCACACGCTGCGGCATGACGCTTGCGCCAAGCGAGCCCTGTTCCACCCCAGTGAGTCACCGGGTGCTCCCCACCCGCTCCCACTGCGACGTCGGTGTCACACCCGTGCCGCAGCGGGACAGCGGCTCTGGCGGTTAGAGAACACGATCACGGGGTGTTCCACGTGGAGAGCGCGCACCCGGTCATGAGTCCGCCAACCCTGGCGGTCCTCACCCGCTCCGAGGTGGAGGTGGAAGTGGAACGTCGTCGTCGCGCGGCTGGGCTGGCCGCTCATCTGATCCACGATCGCGGTGGATGACGTCACGCTGGTGGATCTCCGCCACCCCGGACGCAATCTCCACGGCCACGCGCAGGAACAGCTCCACGTCCATTGCAGCGCCAAGGAACTGGTCCAGGGACTGCCCCCCGAAGTCCTCCATCACCAGCGCAGGCATGCCCTGGTACGCGTCCAGCGCCAGCGGCTTGACGACGGCACGGGTGTCCAACATCCGTCCCAGCTCGTATTCGCTCTTCAGCCGCTCCAGGGCCTTGGGTTGGCACAACCTGGGGTCAAGCACCTTGAGGATGACCGAGCCGTGGTCGACGTTGCGGATGGCGCGGCAAAGCATCCGGCCCTGCCCGCGGTCGATGGCGTCGAGAATGGTATGCGAAGGTGCAGTGCCCATCACGCCCGACCCTGTGGGGCTGTGCGCCCGATACCCCCGTCGGAACCGCGCCCTGCATCCGACGCCACGCCGTGACCGGCTCGTCGACCACGCAGATGTCACGCTGGTGTAGCGGAACCCGCCTCACCCGGCAGCCAAGCTCCGCCGCGAGCGCGAGGTGCCGCACGCGTCCGGGAAGGAGTGCCGGGTAGCGTCAGCGCGGTCTTGACGGTGATTGTGCGCCGCTTCGTTGTTGGCGGGCGTGCCCCTGCGCCGGGACGCGGGTGACGCGTGCACCGCGATGGGAAGGAGCGTGGAATTTGCAGTCCCCGTTGAGCCCACCCCGCTCTGTCTTACCTTCCGGGGTAAGTCACTTACCTGGTGAGACGCTCGGGGAGTCTGGCGGATCTCGCCAACACTCGCGCGCTCGTGGCGCCGGGATATCGCTCGCTCGAGGAACTGCGCGCGGACCGCCGGCTGCGCAGCGACGTCAGGCCCGCAAACTCAGGAACCGGACCAGGTCACCGTGCGCCTTTCCGTCGCCGCGCCGTGAGCCACCGGCCGGGCCAGGACAACGCCACCAACGCGGCCAGGCCCACGCCCATGACCCACCACGCAACGTCCAGGCCGGGAACCGACCACGTCAACTCCACCTTGTGGGAGCCGGCCGGAACGTCGACCTCCATCAGTCCGAGTGCCGTGAGATTCCAGGTCGTGTCGTTCCCATCCATCCTGATGTGGAGCCCATGCTCCGTCCACACCGGCAGGGTCACCACTCCCCCAGGCCCATGGGCGGTCACACGGATACCATCCGGTCCACGCTCCTCCACGCGCGCCTGGCCTCCGGGATAACGCACCTCCCAGGGCTCCCACGGCGGGGTTGCCAACTGGAAGAT
>JBFMGU010000423.1:0-5364 GCA_040752415.1 Myxococcota bacterium | reverse complement strand
GCGGCGGCCTTGCGCGGGCGCGTGGGTGGCGTGCTGATGCGTGCGCCGGGCTTCACCGCCGGCGCCGCGTCTTCTTCGGTGGAGGGCTCGGGCAGCACGTCGGTGACCTCATCGGCCAGGCGCAGGTGGGAGGGCTTGGCGTCCTCGGTGGCGTCGGGCGGGGGATCCAGGGGCGGGAGGCTCTTGGGGCGACGAGGCATGGACGTTTCCACGCGCCTCGGATGCAACGAGGCGCCCTTCCGCCGGTCGCGGGTGGCGACTGGCGTCATGTGGAGGTGGGATGGCTCCACTGTCCTCCAGCTTGGGCATGGAGGCAAAAAATCATCCCCGGTCTGCGCCGCGCGGAGCCGCGTTGTGATGTGTGCAGGTGGCGGGCACAAGGCCTTGGGGGCGCTGCGCGGCTCGCCGTGGGCTTCCTTCCGGCGCTCCTTCCCGCGCAACAAGCCCGGCCCATGCACGCCCGGGTCGTTTGTGGGTTTGCGCGCCTGCGCGGTCACGGGTGTGTCACGGGCTTCCGCGACCCGGCAGCGGGGCCGCGCAAGCCGGTATGGAACCGTCAGAAAGGGGTATCCTCGTCGTCAGGATCTGGTGGCGACATTCGCGGGGCGTCACCCACGGATTCATCTTCGTCGGAAGGGATTGGCTCCTCGTCGTGGATTCCGGCGCGTTGCTGCGCGACAGCATCACCGTCATCGAGCATCATGTATTCCCACATCTCGTCCTGGTGCAGGGAGACGCGGTCAGGGTTTCTGAGAATGAAGTCCAGCTCGTCCTCGGGCGGGATGCGACGCGCTTTCTTCTGGATGCGCAGCGTGCCCTTCGCTTCTTCTGCGCGCTTGGCCTGGTCCAGGCGGGTGTCATCAACGTGAACACCCAGCAGGCGCAGTTCGAGAATCGCGCAGACGGCACTGACGCCGTACCACCGGCTGTAACCCCTGACGACGTCACGGCCGGAGTACGTGGGCAGCCAGTGCTTGGCAGACTGAAGCCGTCCTTGTCTCGTCATCCGCTTTCGTCGAGGGGTGCTCATCGCCGGGGGTGTTCCGTTGGCGCCTCAAGCCAGCCTCAAGCCGGCGCGCGTCGGTCATGGCCAGCAGGCGGTCCTGCGTCAAGCCGGTCCACCGTGCAGCAGGCGATGGCGACGCGGTGCCCTGGTGCTGGGGCTACAACGGGAACCGCTGTAAGGTGTTCGCCAGCCACCACGGAATGGGCAGATCATTCTGACGCAGCCCCCTTACTCCGCGCCCACCAACGCGGCGGTCGTCACCAGGATCGCGGGTTGGGCGGCGGACGTCGCGGCGAATTGGAGCGTGGCGACGAGGAAGGGCAGCGAGACAGCCACCAGGAACCCCACGAAGGTTGCGCGGAAGAGAACGGCTTGGGTCTGCAGGGGCAGCAACATGAGCAGCGGGTTGAACAGGTAGAGCAGCGGCATCGCGAAGAGCAGCACACACGCGTTCAGGATCGCCATGCCAAAGGCAACCATGGATGCCGCCGCATGCACGACGGTGAGCCCGCCGGCAAGAAGCGCTCGCCGCCACGTCCCAGCGGTGATGGCTGAGCCGAACGCAAAGCCGACACACTGTGCGGCTGGGAGCAGGAGCATCACGCCCACCTGTGCGACGAGCATCAGCGCCAGGGCCATGGTGCCGCCGTAGTAGACCAGCACCCAGGCGCTGATGAGTGCGAGCTCCGTCAAGAATGCGGGAGAGAACGACGCCCGGCGCTGGACGGTTGGGTCGCTCATGTACACGAGGAGCAGGAACGGGAGCCCCACCAGCACGGCGTAGACACCGAGGACCACGGAGCCGGCGCCGGCCACGAGATTGGCAGCCACGAGGTAGAGCAGTGACGTGCAGACTCCCCCGAGCGCCCCAGTTGCCGCCGACGGCAGCGTCGCCAACGCTGACCTTGCGTGACTCCGTGGGGAGCGCTCCTCCGACGGCGTTTCCGGAGCTTCCGGGTCCGCAAGAGCACCCGCGAGGGCCGCGACAAGCACCACGACAGGAACCAAGGCCGCCTCCACTGCGTGGCCCACGCGCGCCAAACGGGTTCCACACGGTCTCCGCGTGTAAGCAGAGTCCGAAAGGGCCGACGGACCGCCACTGCAGGAAACGCGCCCAGTGCTCGAGGGATTCACGTCCAAGGCCGGGCTCCAGGCCGCTGAAACATGTGCTTGGGGGCGGACGTCCTTCCGTGTCGTGAACGCGCGATACGAAAGTGCGACGCAATCCCTTGGCGGGACGCGCACACGTCGGAGCGGGACAACAGGCTTGCCCGGAAACGCCGCGGCACGGCAGACTCCCCTCGCCACGACGGAAGATTCCCGGACGCGGCCGGATGAGCGGAGACATGTCGAGCTGGCGCGGGGGGATGGTCGCTGCGGCGGTGTTCGCCTGGAGCGCCACGGCGTGGGCGGATGCGTTCACGCTCGTCCCCGAGGCCGGCGAGTACACGCTGGTCTACGAGCTGGACATCCCCAACATGGGAGGATTCAACACCCCCGCCGGCGCGCCCTATCGCGTGAACAACACCGCGGGCATCACGCGCGGCTTTGACCGCATTGCCTACCACCTGGAGCTCGACGACGGCAGCGGCCTGCGCTTCATGTTCGTCTCCGTCGACGCATTCACCACCGAGGTGGGCAAGGTTGGCGTTCCCACCACGGCCACCGGTGCGCTCTTCCAGCGCCTCGTCTCCAACATGAACGTGTTCACCAACGTCGCGGGGATCGCGTCGGTGGTGGGCAGCGACACGGGCAACATCGAGTTCTGGCCCAGCAACTATGGGCAGGCGAATTCCGCCAACGTGCCCGGCGCCAGCGGCTCCGCCTATGACTTTGGCGACGGAGGCGGGAACCTGGCGGCCGGCTATGGCTCCATGCAGCTGCACGACCACGCCGCCGGTGTGACGCTGCTGGCCTACAACCGCTGGGGCAACAGCGGCGTCTGCGACCTGGGAATCGGCAACAGTCCCACGGGGCACCCGGATTGGACGTTCCGCCAGAACGCCAGCTCCTACGTGGTGAAGAAGCTGCAGGTGCTGGTGCGGGAGCTGGGCGCGCACGGCGTGTTCGAGAACGTGCCCGAGGCCCGCGACTACGAGCTGGTCTACGCGCTCTACATCCCCGACGACGCGCGCCCGTTCCACACCGACGGCGTGCCCTACGCGATCAACCGCGCGAGCCTGGGCGTGCTCCCCTTTGACCGCGTGGCCTACTACCTGGAGCTCCAGGCCGCCAACGCACCGCTGCAGTACGCCTACGCGTCCCTGGACACGTTCACCACGTCGCGCGGCCGGGTCGGCGTGCCCGTGTCTTCCACCGGCGTGTTCGAGCAGCGCTACGTGGACAATCTCAACGTGTTCTCCAATGTGCCGGGTGTCGTCGTGGGGGAGGGGTTGGGGCAGGGCAACGTGGAGCTCTGGCCCAGCGACTACGCACCCACCAACGTGGCGGGCATCCCCGGCGCGGACGCCACGACGTACGACTTTGGCGACGCGCCTTCCCAGCCCGACGACGGCTACGGCTCCATGCAGATCCACAACCCGCAGGCGCAGCAGACCGTCCTGGCCTTCAATGAATGGGGCTACGGCGGAAGCACCGACGTGGGGATTGGCAACAACCCCACCGAGCACCCGGACTGGACGTTCGCGGCGAATGCCGATGCCTACGTGGTCAAGAAGCTCTACGTGCTGGTGCGTCCATCCGGGGCTCCCGCGGTGAGCAGTCCGGAGCCGCGCGGCGTGGTGCAGCGTGATGCGCAGGGCAGGGGGCGCGTGGCCGTGGAGGGAGTGTGTCCCGCTCGCGCCACGTCGGTGGAGGCCCGTGCCACTCCGCGCCCAGGGGCACCCGGCGTTGCCACCGCGTGGCAGGGTATCGCGGTGACGACGTCGGATTGCCGGTTCGCGGGGACGCTGGAGCTGGTGGGCGGTTGGTATGACGTGGAGGTGCGCACGCTGGACGGGAACGCGCAGCTGGGCGTGACGACGGTGGAGCGCGTGGGTGTGGGCGAGGTGCTGGTGATTGCCGGGCAGTCCAACGCCGCCAACCACGGTGAGCGGCCGGTGGCTCCCAGCAGTGACCTGGTGTCCGCGCATGGCCCCGGCGGCTGGCAGCACGCGGTGGATCCCCAGCCCGTGGCGACGGGAAGCGGGGGCAGCCCGTGGCCCGTGCTCGGCGACATGCTGGTGGCGCAGTACGGCGTGCCGGTGGGCATCCTCTCCGTGGGCTGGGACGGTGCCAGCGTGGAGGAGTGGCTGCCCGGCGGCGGGTTGTTCCCCCGTCTCGTCGACGTGCTGCGCTACCTGGGACCCCAGGGCGCACGTGCGGTGTTGTGGCACCAGGGTGAGTCGGACGCGCTCGCGGGCACGTCCGCCACCGATTACGCGCAGCGGCTGACGACGATCATCACGGCGTCGCGCGGGGAGGCCGGCTTCGCGTTGCCCTGGGGTGTGGCGTTGGCGTCGTTCCAGCCGGATGTTTCTCTTTCCGCCATGGAGGCGGTGGTGGCTGGGCAACGGCTTGTGATTGCCACGCTGCCCGCCGTCTTCACCGGCGCCGCCACCGACGACCTGGTGGGCCCCGCCTGGCGTTACGACGACGTGCATTTCAACGAGGCGGGACTGCACAAGCACGCGGACCGCTGGCTCAAGAGCATCACCAGCTACATCACCACGCTCACACCTGCTCCCGACGCTGGCCCAGTGCTCCGGGATGCCGGCAGCGCTCCCCGCCCCGACGCCACGACGTCACCCGATGCCAACGCACCCGACGCCAACGCACCCGACGCCAACGCACCCGACGCCAACGCACCCGATGCCTCGGTGCCCGTTGATGACGCGGGAGGGGTTGCGGAGGACGCCGGTGTGAACGTGCAGGACGCCGGTACCGCGGTTTTCGACGCGAGCGTCGACGTCACGGACGCCGCGGTGTCACGGGATGCGGGTGTGCTGGACGGTCACGTGGCCGCGGAGGACGCCAGCGTGACGACGGACGCGGGCGGCCGGGTGGAGGATGCGGGTACGGTCACTCGCGAGGACGCCGGCGTCGCACGGGATGCCGCGACGACGGGCGGAGGGACTCCCGCGCCGCCGAAGGACGAAGGTTGTGGTTGTGTGGCCGGGCCGCAGCGCCACGCCGGGATGTCGTGGTTGCTGTTGGGGGTGCTGGGGGTGGCGGCGCGTCGTCGTCGTCGGGGCGCTGGGGTTGACGGCGGGTCTTGTTGAAGGCGTCGCCACGGGAATCGGGATCTTGCCGCATCGGCCCCGAGCGAAAGCGGCACTTCATGCCGCAGTCCGAAAGGGTGCGGGGCCGTTCATCTCGCTGGTGCGAATGCCCGCACCCGCGTGACCTCGTGGAACGTG
>JBFMGU010000422.1:0-5391 GCA_040752415.1 Myxococcota bacterium | reverse complement strand
GGATGGGTGCGTAATCACCGGCCCAGGTGGTCGGGGAAGGTGGCTGACGTCGCCCGAATGCAAAGCGGTGCTACGCGCCCCCGGTGCGCCGGGGTTCCGAATTGGGGCGCTTGCACACGCACTCCCAAAGCTCGCGCGCGGTTCACCTGTTGCCGTGGCGCGAACTGACCTGATCGACTCTCAGCGACGACGACGCGCGAGGAACAGCAACACTCCCGCGGCCAGCGCGCCGAACGGGAAGCCCACGTCGTTGACCGGCGCACCGGCGCACGTGGCCAGCTCGTCATCCTCACCGGCATCCGCGGCACCGGCATCCGGCCATTCCCGACGCGGGCGGCCACCGTCGCGTCCCCCCGTGCTGCTGGAAGAGGATGACGACGACGACGACGACGAGGAGCTGCTGCTGGACGAGGTGCTGACCGTGGACTCGGACGTGCTGGTCCCGCCGGTCGAGGACGAACTGGACGACGACGAGCTCGACGAGGACGAAGAGCTGGACGACGAAGAAGAAGAGCTGGACGACGACGAGCTGGACGACGACGACGAGCTCACCGTGCCATAACAGAGATCCAGGCGGTGATACGGCGGGTAGGTGGCGGGGTCCCCGGGCGAGGTCACGTCGGTGGTGAACGCGGGCGTGGCACCGGCGGTCCACAGGCCGCACGGGTCGCCCAGCTCCTCCCCGTTGGTGTGGCCGTCGCCGTCGCTGTCCTCGTCGTAGATGGCGGGCCAGTTGGTGACGCCGTTGGTGTTGCGGGTCACCTCCACGCGCTCACCGAACGGATTGCGCGCCGGGAGCACCGGGGTGTGGCAGTGCAGGCAGTCCGGGCCGCCGTTGCCGTTGGGAATCTCGTCGCGGAAGGGAGGCTTGGCGTAGCCGTCCGCCAGCCACAGGGTTCCGGTCACCAGGATTGCCGACTTCCAAACACGCCGTGTCCACGTCATGGCCGCCTATTCTCGGGCGAGCCCTGGAAGTGCGCAAGATTGGCAGGCGGTGATTCCTGCACCCACAACATGCGCCCGGCCAGCGCAAGGGCTGCGCCCAGGAGGTCGGCCAGGGCGTCATAGACGCTGGCGCTCCGACCGGGCACCCAGGCCTGGTGCACCTCGTCCGAAATCCCGAAGCATCCCGCGGTGGTGAGCGCCAGGAGGAAACGCGGGAGCCCGTCCAGCTCCGGCCAGAGCCGGGCCAGCGTCTGGGCCACCAGCAGCGCGAAGAGGCCGTACTCCCCGGTGTGGATGACCTTGTCCACGGCCGGGATGACCTCGAGCAGCTCCGGGATGCGCTGGGGGGTGGAGGAGAGCCAGACAATGAGCCCGGCGTACGCCACGGTGGCCGCGAGCCAGGGGCCGGACGCGCGCAGTCGGGCCTGGGGGGTCACGCCGCGCCCACCACCGTTCCAAACATGGTGTTCGCCTTCACCTCGTCCACCCGGATCCTCGTCAGCACGCCCGGCTCCGCGGTGCCGTGGAAGTTCACCGTGACGTTCTGCCCCGTCTTCCCGCACAACACCGACGGATCATGACGGGAGGGCCCGTCCACCAGCACCTCCACCACCTGGCCCTGGTGTTTCTCCATGAAGTCCCGCGTGAACTGCCGCTGCCGCGACTGCACGATGTTCAACCGCGCCTTCCGCACGTCGACGGGCAGCGCGCCATCCATGGTCGCCGCCGCGGTGCCGGGACGCTCCGAGAAGGCGAAGCTGAAGAGGTTGTCAAACCGCACCGCCTCCAGCAGCGACATGGTGTCCGCGAAGTCAGCCTCCGTCTCGCCGGGGAAGCCCACGATGATGTCGGAGGTGACGGAGATGTCCGGCCGCGCGGCGCGGAGCTTCTGGATGCGGCTGATGTACCACTCGCGCGTGTAGCCCCGTCCCATGCGCTCCAGCGTCCGGTTGCTGCCGGCCTGGACGGGCAGGTGCAGGTGCGCCGCCACCTTGTGCAGCTCGCCCAGGGTGGCAATGAGCTCGTCGGAGAGGTCACGCGGGTGGCTGGTCATGAAGCGCACGCGCGCCAGCTCCGGCACCGCGCACACCTCACGCAGCAGGTCGGAGAAGTTGGGCTTCCCCGTCGAGAAATCCTGGCCGTAGGTGTTCACCGTCTGGCCAATGAGCATGATCTCCCGCACGCCCTTCCCCACCAGGAGCTTCACTTCCTGGAGGATGGAATCCATGGGGCGGCTGCGCTCCTTGCCGCGCGTGAACGGGACGATGCAGTAGGCGCACTTCTTGTCACACCCCGTCATGGCCGTGACAAAGGCGGTGACGCTGCCGGGCTCATATCCCTCCTGCGCGCCCACGAAGGCCCCGTCGGCGGCCACGCCGTCACTGGGGTCCCAGAACGCATTCTCCAGCTGCGGCCCCGCGCCGGACTTCACCTTCTGCACCAGCTCGGGGACCTTTCGGATCTGGTCGGTGCCCACAACGACGTCGAGATACGGCGCCCGACGCAGCAGCTTCTCCCCCTCCACCTGCGCCACGCACCCGGCCACGGCCAGGACGAGGTCCGGGCGGTTGCGCTTGAGCTCACGGAGGCGGCCCAGCGCGCTCATGAGCTTGTTCTCGGCCTTCTCGCGGATGTCGCAGCTGTTGAGGATGATGACGTCCGCCTGCCCCGGATCCTCGACGCTGCGGTAGCCCAGCGGCTCCATCAGCTCCCGCATGCGCTCGGTGTCATGCGCGTTCATCTGGCAGCCAAAGGTCTCGATGAACAACCCGTGCGGGTGCGTCTCGGGCGAGAGCTCACGGGCGGGCTTGGGCACGGCGGGCGGTGGCAGGGCGCAGCCGGCCTGCGCGTCCAGCGGCGCGTGCTCCACGACGTTCTCGGACAGGATGTTCAGGGGCATCTGACTTCACGGCTCCTCGCCCTGGGGCTCAGGGCGCCATCGGCTCGCCATCACTCTCGAGGTCGCTGCACGGCTGCAAGTCGTCGTCGTCCTCGGCGTTGCCGTAGTTGCACTCCGCCAGCCGCTCGCTGATGACCTGGGCCGTGAACGCCAGCTCCAGCTCGCCCTCCACGGCGTCGTCGGGGTCGTTGTCGGCCTTCTCACGCTCATACTTGACGGTGCCCATCAGGAAGCCGCCCGGGCTGTGGGTGTCGTTGTCCAGCTCGATGGTGACCTTCTCGCGCGAGGCCAGGGGCGTGGTCTCCTTGGGGTACTCCTCGGAGGAGTGCACGCGCGGACGCCCCCGGGAGAACGCCACGCCGCTGATGAAGGGTCCCTCGCTGGGGATGTTGGCGGCGGAGGCGCTGTCGTATTCCACCTTCTTGCCGGCCTTGAGGTCACCGGCGCGGTGCACGGTGAGACGGAGCCACGGCTGTGTGTTCCAGCCCTTCTCGTACTCGTCGCGCTGGACGGCGTTCCAGTAGCGCTGGTCGTCGCTGGGGTTGTAGCGGAAGCCCACCAGGAAGAGATGGAGCACCTCGCCATAGATGGGCGGGTCGTTCTTGCGCTCCACGCGCTTGAGGGTCTTGTCCTGTTGCTCGAAGCGGTACTTGTTCCACCACGCCAGCACCGTGTCGCCCAGGTTCATGGGAAAGGGTCCGCCGCCCATGCTGCCCGTGGCCCGCACACAGCTGCTGGTGGCCAACGCCAGCACCACCGCCAACAATCCCAAGCGCTTCATCTCGTCTCCTCCTCGACAAAAACGGCGGTGAACCTGCTTTGCCGGCCGGTGCGGTGTCAACGCGACGCCCGTCAGACAAGGGGCCGTAGGTGCCGGGGTGCAAACAGACCCACCACGGCGCCACCGCCGGGCCCCGGCAGGCCCGAGCCCTCCAGGATCACGACGCCACTCTTGCGGATGTCGAACTGGCCCCCGCCCACGCTCCAGGCGGTGTAGCGCCCCAGGTGAGGCTCATGCCCCACCAGCGCCACGCACGACGCCTTCAGCGCCCGGATGGGACTGGTGGCCGCACTGGGCTGCGCCTCCGGCAACAGCGCGTTGCTCTCCTCCACCTTCCCCAGCTTCAGGACCTCCCGGAGGATCTGCGCGGTCTGCGCGGCGCGAACCAGCGGGCTGCTGAGGATGCGCTCAATGCCCAGGTCCATGCCAGCCAGCGCCTCGCACACGTCGTGGACCTTCTTGCGGCCCTCATTGGTGAGCGCGCGCTTGGCGTCCCCGGCGGGGGCGGAGTCCTCCGCAATGCCATGTCTCAGGAGCACCAACCGCATGCCGCCTCCGGGAAGCAGGGGCGCCCTTCTAGTCGCGTCGCGCGTGCTCCGCCACGTCAGGGTGTGAGGCCTATGCTGCGCCCCATGGTGCATCCCTGGCGCGTGGCGGTGGCGGGCGTTGGCAACGTGGGCAAGGCGCTGCTGGCCCTGGTGGCGGAACGGGGCGAGGAGCTGTCACGCCTGGGCCTGGGACTGCGCGTGGTGGGGCTGGCCACCCGTCGTCACGGGCCACGCTGGGCGGAAAACGGCTGGGAGGCCGGCGCGCTGGCAGCCGCCTTTCCCGACGACACCTCGTCACGCAGCACCTCGCTGGAAGCGTGGCTGGACGACTGCCACCCGCAGATCCTGGTGGACCTCCTGCCGCAGTCCGACGACGGAGAGCCCTCCCGCACGCTCATCGCCCAGGCGCTGCTGCGTGGGATCCACGTCGTCACCGCGAACAAGGCGCCGTTGGCGCTGGCGGGCGCGGAGCTGACGGAGCTGGCGCGCGTGCATGACCGTTCCCTGCTGCACACCGCCACCGTCCTGGACGCGGTGCCGCTCCGCGCCATGCTGCAGGCCATGCCGCTGGCGCGGTTCCACGGACTGCGCGCAGTGGTGAACAGCACGTCCGGGGTGGTGCTGGACGCCCTGACGTCGGGACGCACGCTGCAGGAGGGCGTGGCGGAGGCGCAGCGGATGGGCATTGCGGAGGCGGATCCCCAGCGTGACCTGGACGGACGCGACGCCGCGATGAAGCTGGTCCTGCTCACGCGCCTGGTGCTCGGTGAGTGGGTGCCGCTGGGCGAGGTGGCACGACAGGGGGTGGCCGACCTCACCGCCGAGCAACGTCGTCACGGGGCGCGGGTGCGGCTGGTGGCGGAAGCCTGGTTGCGGGACGGGCGCGTGGTGGCGTCGGTGGCGCCGCGGGAGGTGGGCCCCGAGGATCCGCTGGGCTTCCTGCGCGGCCCCGGCGAGGCGGTGGAGCTCGTCGGCGACGCACCGGGAAGGCTGCTCACGGGCATGCCCGCGCCCACCGTGCGGGACACGGCGGCGGGCGTTCTTCACGACGTGGTGGAAGTGGCGGCACGCGGCATCCCGGGCGTCTCCGCGCCGCGACCGCGCGTGTAACAGGGCCTACTTGCGAGCGGCCTTGCCGCCGGCGGCGGCCTTGGCCTTGGGCGCTTCCTTGCCCTTGGCGGCGGGCTTCTTGGCCTCCGGCGTGCCGTTGGCCTTGC
>JBFMGU010000421.1:0-5481 GCA_040752415.1 Myxococcota bacterium | reverse complement strand
CCCGCTTGATGCCGTGCGCCTTCAGCGCCTCCGCCATGCGTTCCAGCGTGGGAGAAAGGCCGGGCTGACCGGGCGGCGCGTCGGGGAGGCCGCGCAGGGAGCCAAAGCCGGGATCCCCGTCGCCCACGAGCCAGAGGTCGCCCTCCACGGTCCCCTCCGCGTTGGGCGCGGGGCCCGCCACCGTGGTCACAAAGCGCAGGTCCGGCGGGAGGTAGCGCAGCAAGGCCGACGTGGTCAGCACCTTCTGCACGCTCCCGGGCGTCATCACCTCCGCGGCGCGGTCGGCCAGGAGGACCTCCCCGGTGGCGTCGTCGACGACAAGGACTCCCACGCTGGCACCCGCCTGACCCAACGGCGAGAGCGCGCGTCGGAGCTGCTCCGCGGGGTGCGGCGGGGCCAAGGGACGGGTGGCCTTGGTCTGGGCCGCGCCACAGCCTGCCATCCAGGCCGATAAGCACAACACCCACAGGCCACGGGGTTGGCGCGGCGCACGCTTGTGCGGGAGACTCAGGGGGACCGGTGCAGCGGGGCTCATGGGCAGCACGCCCACAGTGCCAGAAGGCCGCGCCGGATGGGATGCTTCCCCAGGTCGCGTTGTCCCCACCGGGCAGCGCGGGTCAGCATCCGGTGGTCAGGGAACGGAGTGCCGCGTGTCCGAAGGCCGTAACCCATCCGTGGAGCCGCTGCTGGACGTGGGCGCCAAGCGCGCGCGTCCCGTGGGCAAGGGCGGCCGCACGGTCTCGGATCCGCGCATGGAGCGCGCCGAGGAGCCCGGGCAGCGCACCGTCAGCACCACCGTGAAGATGGAGGACCCCGACCGGGAGCCCGACGAAGGGGATGACCGCACCACCGAGGAATCCGCCGCCGACGCCGAGGCGCCCCCGCGCGCCGGCGTGGCCTCCGGCCCCACCTCCACGCTGGGCCTGACCGCCGCCGAGCTCTCCGCCGCCCTCTCCGACGCGCGCGCCGTCTACGCGGACCTGGGCGGCGCGGACAAAGGCTCCCTGTGGGCGGCGCTGGGGCTCATCCTCAGCACGTTCGCGCCCTTCGTGGGGGTGCCGGGTGACCCGTGGCGCTCCGGCGTGGTGGGCGGTGGCTGGGTCCTGGTGGCGCTGGCGGTGTGGTCCATCTCGCTCACCGGCCAACGCGCGCGCACCCTGGGCATCCTGGGCAGCGGCGGCGCGGACCTCACCGCGCATGAGACCTCGGAGCTGCGTCGGATCAGCCTGCTGCACCTGCTGTGCGGCGCGCTGGCCACCGGCTACGCCACGTACTTCATCGTGCTGCATTGGAAGGTGATTGAGTACCGCACGGTGACGGGAGAGGCCTTCCGGCCCATCCTCCGGCCTGGCGTGTTCGTGGCGCTCTTCTTTGCCACCGGCCTGGCCTACGCTGGCCTGGCGCGCTTCCGGGCGGACGCCACGCGACGCCGCCAACGCCAGTCATGACTCCCCCACCGCCCCACACATGCGCTAATGGTTGGCCTGGCACGGCCCAGAACGTTTTTCAGGAGTGGTGAGATGCCTTCTTCGCAAGATCGCCGGGATGGTGGACGCCTGGACCTGCAGCTCCGCATCAAATACGCGGGCGACCAGGGTGACTCCGGTGAGGCGGAAGCCACCGACGTCTCGCCGCGCGGTGCACGCATTGAGTGTCGCGCGCCGTTGGCGGTGGGCACGCGCCTCAACTTCCAGCTCGACGCGGGGGACGGCCAGGGCGTGAAGGGCGCGGGAGAGGTGACCTGGTGCCGGCCGCGCAAGAGCCCCACCGGCAAGACCGTCTACGACGTGGGCCTGCGCTTCGACGACGACTGGCTCAAGAAGGACCGCGGCCCGCTGGGTCGTGCGCTGGCGCGCTTCTTTGCCGCCGGTGAGGTGGAGCCCGCGCGCGACTACACCCGCGTGAACACCCGGCTGCTGGCCCAGGGCAAGGGCGGCAACCAGACCATGACGCTGACCATCGTCGACATGAGCGAGGGTGGCCTGCGCGTCACCACGGAAGGCAGCAAGCTCCCCACCGGCCTCAAGGTGGGCTCGCCGGTGAAGGTCAGCTTCGGGGAGGGACGTCGCACGCAGGTGACCGCGGAGGTGGCCTGGGTGGCCGACGCCGCCGGCAAGGGTGCCACCATGAACGCGTCGTTCGGCCTGGCGTTCCGTCGGGATGACGACGCCGCCAAGGACGCCATGCTGGCCATCATGAGCACGCTGGGCAAGGCCGGGAACACCGACCGCCCCGCCATCACCCTCGAGCTGGGCTGAGCCCCGTCGTCGGGCCCGCCGCTCACTTCTCGTTCACCCATCCTGGGACGTGTCCACCTTGGCTCGCTGGGGCGACGGAGGATCCTCTCCCGGCGGGGGTCGTTGGCTGACGTCCCGGAGTGCGACCGCTGGCTGAAGCGGAGGGCCGCCCCACTTTCCACGCAGGAGCCGCTGCGCAGGATAGATTCCCCGGTGGCCAGTCATCACGTACGCGGCCGTCACGACGATGACGACGTGAGGAAACGCGTTCCCGCCGAGCAGCTCCACGGCCATGATGGACAGCGCCAGGGGCGTGTTGGCCGCGGCACCGAAAAGCGCGGCGAGGCCCACACCGGCCGCCAGCTCCAGCGGCAATCCCAGTGCCTGCCCCAGGATGTTGCCCAGCGTCGCGCCGACGAAGAACAGCGGAGTGACCTCCCCGCCGAGGAAACCAGCGCTCAGCGTCACGGCGGTGAAGACGATCTTGGCCAGGAACGCGTACGCTGGAATGTCGGGTTCGGTGAACGCCGCGACGATGGTGGGAACGCCGAGTCCCAGGTAGTCGCCGGAACCCACCAGCCGCCACATCAGCACCACGAGGCATCCGCCGAGGAACATGCGCACGGGGAGTCGTGGAACCCACCGCTCCAGCCGCGCCTTCAGGCCGTGCGTCAGCTCGACAAACAACACCGTTGCCAGCGCAATCCCGGCACCGAAGACCAGCCACTTGGCCAACACCATGGCGTCCAGGGGCAGCGCCGCGGGCACGGGGTACGCCGTGTGCGTCACCCCCAGCGCGCGCGTCGTCAGGTCACCGACGACCGCGGCAATGAGCGCAGGGAGCAACGCGTCGTATTCCAGGCGCCCGATGCAGACGACCTCCAGACCGAACACGGCTCCAGCGACCGGTGTTCCGAAGACCGATCCGAAACCACCTGCGATGCCCGCCGCCAGCATCTGGCGTCGGACGTGCGGCGTGAGGCGGAAGAAGTGGGCCACGGCGTCGGCGAGGCTGGCACCCATCTGGACCGCGGTCCCCTCGCGACCTGCGCTGCCTCCGAACAGGTGCGTCAGTACCGTCCCGACGAGAACCATGGGTGCCATCCGCAGCGGGATTTGCGGGCGGTCGTCGTGCACGGTGTCAATGACGAGGTTGTTGCCACCGCGAATGGGCTTGCCCCAGTGGTCATAGATGAAGCCGATGGCCGCGCCCGCGAACGGCAAGCACCACACCCACAGCTCCGACGCCACCCGCGTCTTCGTGGCGAAGTCCAGCAGCTCGAGGAAGATGGCCGAGGCAGCACCACAGACCACACCCACAAGCGCCCCGACCCACACCCACTGCAACAGGGGTGGTGCGCTGGCGCGGCGTTTTAGCGCGTCGGTCGTCGTCGGGCTCACTTCTCGTCAAACCCCTCGATGCTCACGGTGAGGCCGCGGAAGGCCTGCGCCGCGGACAGCCCCATGGCCATGAGGTCGGAGGGATCCGAGGAGCCGGTGATGAACTTCACGCGGTTGGGGCCCGCCACGGGCTCGCCAAAGGTGGGATCCACCGGCACCCAGCCTTCACCGTCGAGATAGGCCTCCACCCACTCGTGGTAGCCGAGCTTCGACTCGAACGCGATGACGCCGTCGACGAGCCGCGCGGGGATGCCGCTGGCCTTGAGCAATGCGCTGAGCAGCACGCTGTGCTCGGTGCAGTCCCCCTGGCGGCTCTGCAGCGTGGCGGTGGCGGGCGCGTAGGCGCGGCTGAGGTCCTTGCGGCTCACCGTGCGGTGCACCCACAACGTCAGCGCCTTGACGATCTCGCGCGGCGTGGACGCCTTCCCCCGCGCCTTGCGCGCCGCCTCGACGATGCGCGGGTCGCCCACCGGCTCGTACGGCGTGGCCGCCAACGCGCGCTCCCGTTCCTTGGGCGTGAGCACCTCCACCACCCCGCTGGGCTCCCGCACGACCTCCACCAGCATCCTGCCCTTCTCCTGCCTCAGGACGCGCTGACGACGATCCTGAGGCACCGCGGAGAGCTCCCCGTCGCCCCGCGCCTTGAGCTCGAAGCGCACGCGCTTCACGCCGCTGGGAAGCTCCGGTGCGTCCCAGGTGGAGCGGGCCAGCACGTCCAGCGCGATTCCCTGCGCCCCGGCCGGCGGCGGCGCCCCCTCGGGCACGGCGATGAGGTTCATCAGCGGGACCTCGGAGCGGAGGAGTTTCCCTGAGGCATCCAGGCGCTCCACCGTCTTCACGCCCATGAGCTCGGACTCGACGACAAACCCGTCCTTCTCCTTGCGCACGCGGTACGAGGACGGGGCCAGTCCCGCCAGCTCCTCGACGAGAACCTCTCCGCGGTAGGTGGCACCATCCTTGAGTTCACGACGGACCCGCACCTCCAGCGCCGCGGCGACGGTCCCCTCGGCAGGGAGCTCCACGGTGCGTGGTGTGGTGCTGCCGTCGAGGTGGATCTCCACCTTGGCGATGCACTTGCGCTGCGCCCCCTTGCCCTGGCACGCCACCGTCCCCTCGTGGACCAGGCGGCCCGAGGCCTCGTCGCGCACGTAGCGGAAGCGGCGCGGCGTGAGGTCGGCATCCACTTCGCTCACGGATTCACTGCGCAGGCTCAGCTCCTGCTCGCCGCGTCGGACCTTGAGGTTGGCCTGGCGGGTGAGGCGCCAGCCTCCGTCGGGGAGGGGCTCATCCAGGCTGATGGACGTGCCCGCCAGCGCGCCGTCCACGTAGAGCGTCATGCGCTCCGAGCGCGTCTGCGGTGCAGGTGAAGCCGCGGCCGCAACCAGGGCCAGCAGGAGGAGGGGAAGGGTCCGGTGTTTCATGGCCGCTCCTATAGACGGGAGTGGCCGGCCTGGCATTGCCGCTCACTGGCAACGCGCAAACTCGGGGTTCTGCAGGATCTGTCGGGTCCGGGTGATGAGCGGGCTGTTGGGATCCAGCTCCATGAAGCGTTGGTAGTGGACCTTGGCGTCGCAGTGCTTGCCCTGCTGCACGTAGATGCCCGCCAGGAGCTTGTGCGCCGACGACAACGACGGGTCCTGCTTGAGCGCCTGCTTGGCGTACTTGATGGCCTGGTCCAGGTCTCCCCCACGGAAGGACCTGGTGCCGCGGTCCAACGCCTCCTTGGCGGAGATCTGCTCCTCCGGTGGCTTGGCGGCCGCCGCCTTGGCCGCTGCTTCCGCCGCAGCCTTCTCGCGCGCCTCCTTCTCGCGGGCCTCCCTTTCGCGCGCTTCCCGCGCCTCAC
>JBFMGU010000420.1:0-5667 GCA_040752415.1 Myxococcota bacterium | reverse complement strand
CCTGGCCAGCGCCGAGCGCGTTCACAACGGGCCGAACAGCCCTGGGGCTCAATGACGTCGGGCGAGGCTCTGCCTCGTGGCGCGTGGACCCTTGACGGTTGTCCAAACCACTCGACGCTGACCAGGGCGGCGAGGGCCCGCCGCACTCCAGGTCGTGGTCCGCTGGAGGCGAGCAGGACCGGATGGGCCATCATCGGGTAGAGCATCCAGCCCGCGGTGGCGAGGCCGAACAGCACGAATGACACCGCATTGACGACTCCGGGAAACCAGCGAACGATGACTTCACTCGTCAGTTGGCCACGCTGCACAGACCTTGTTGGCCCGGGGTTGCGGAGTGGGTGGAGTTGCTGTCGTCCCTGCCCGCGGCGCCGCCGTTGTCCAGGCATACCAGGTCGCCGGCCTTGTGGATCCAGGCGCGTCCCCCGCCGCCGCCGCCACCCGGTCCGGGCGCGGCGCTGCCCTGCACGTCGCCACCGTCGCCGCCGCGCACCAGCACGTTGAGATAGGCGAACTGCGACTGCGCCCAGAAGATCGCCGTACCGCCCGCGCCGCCGCCTCCGCCGGCCCCGTCGAAGGCGTCGCTGCCCTCCGCGCCACTGACGTCGATGGTCCCGCCGGAACGCAGCGTCCGCGCAAAGATCATCACGATGCCTCCGCCTGCTCCCCCAGTGCCGCCCAGCGGGCCGCCGCCTCCGCCCCCGCCGAGTAGCAGCCGGTCCTGGGGCTCCGTTTCCGCGCCGCCTTCCGCGTTGCCTGCGCACGTGCCCGTTCCGCCCACGCCACCCTGGCCCAGGTGTCCGCCGCCCCCGCCGCCGCCACGCCCGGGTGCGCCACCGGCTCCGCCCAAGGTGTTGCGCGTCGTCGACGAGCTTCCGTAGGACAGCCCCATTCCCTCGCCCACCGGTCCTGCGTTCTGGAGCTCGCAGGTGTCGTTGGCGGAGGTGTCGTAGCCCGCGCGCAGCCCCGCCCCGAGGCCGTAGATGGTGGAGTCGTTGAGGTAGAGGTCACCGCTGACGAAGAACGCCATCAACCCGCTGGTGTAGCCCATGAGCGATTCCGGGGAGTACGGCTGGACGAACATGGAGCTGTTCTGCTCGAACGACACGTTGCGGTACTGCGGCACGGTGCAAAGCTGCACGAAGTCCTCACCCATGGCGTCATTGACGTCCCACGGCGCCGCCGGCGACAGCGTCACCACGTTGTTGACGGGCTCCACGCTGGTGACGCGCGCAATGTGCCACCGCCCCACGTTGCCGAGGGAGGCCGGATCCAGGCTGGAGAGGTTGCTCTGCGGTTGGCGGCTCGACTGTCGGACGACGAGGAGCGCCCGTCGTTGGGGCTGGAAGTAGGAGCTCTCGTTGACGCTGGCCTGGGTTCCCGCGGCGTTCATCGCGGTCACGGTGAAGCAGTCATTGACGGAGAAGGACTGGTTGATGTTCGGCATGTCACCGTCCGTGCCGTCGCCGGCGCAGGAGGTGTGATTCCAGCAGTTGCCGCCCACCACCATGCACTCCTGGGGCGTGCAGTCCACCCCCGTGCCGCCCGTGGCGGAGCTGCTGGAGGACGAGCTGGACGACGAGCTGCTGGAGGACGACGCGCTGCTGGAGGACGACGAGCTGCTGGAGGACGACGAGCTGGAGCCGCTGGACGCGCCGGCGCTGGACGAGCCGGTGGAGCTGCTTGCGCCCACCGAGGCGCTGGAGGTGCTGCCTCCGCTGCCCGACGACGTGCTGGAGGAGGAAGCGCTGCCGGTGCCCGAGGACGACGTGCTCCCCACCGACGAGGTCGACACCCCCGAGCTGCCCGAGGACGAGCCCGAGCCGACCGAGGAGGACGCGCTGCTGCTGCTGCTCACTCCGAGGGGGCTGCCCGCGTCGGGGCGTTGGCACAGCCGGTCCACGCAGCGGAGGCCCTTCTCCTGCGCGCAGTCCTCGTCCCCCACGCAGGTGGCGCTGGGGTCGGTGCAACCGACGAGGAGAAAGGCGACGACAGCGGCCAGACCCAGCGCGCGCAGGCTCATGTGGCAGGCTCCCAGCAACGGCGGGATCCCAGCATGGCCCGCGCTTGCCGGTCAAAGACCCACGGAGTCCGTTGAGTGCCCCGTCGGGGCGCTGCTACAGAGGCCGACATGAGCAGCACCATCATGGTCGTGCCCTGTTACAACGAGGAGAAGCGGCTCCCCTCGTCGACGTTCCTGTCCTATGCGCGGCCGCGCGCGCACCTGCGCTTCCTGATGGTGGATGACGGGAGCAAGGACGGGACGCGCAACGTGCTGCAGGCGCTGGCCGCCGAGGATCCCCAGCACTTCTCCGTGCACGCGCTGGAGCAGAACTCCGGCAAGGCGGAGGCGGTGCGCCACGGACTGCTCAAGGCCATGGAGTCCAACCCGGACTACGTGGGCTTCTGGGACGCGGACCTGGCCACGCCGCTGGAAGCCGCCGACGAGTTCATTGCCACCCTCGACCGGAACCCGCAGGTGGACATGGTGCTCGGCTCACGTGTGCAGCTGCTGGGACGCAACATCGAGCGGGACCGGGGGCGTCACTACTTCGGTCGCGTGGCGGCCACCGCGGTGTCCAACATGCTGGGGCTGCGTGTCTATGACACCCAGTGCGGCGCCAAGCTCTTCCGCGTCACCGACCAGATGCGCGAGCTGTTCCGCGAGCCGTTCCTGACCCGCTGGGTCTTTGACGTGGAGATCCTGGCGCGCTGGATCAAGGCCAACCAGAGCCTGCCGCGCCCGGTGCTGGAGGCGCGTGTGCACGAGATCCCGCTCAAGGAGTGGAAGGACGTGAAGGGCTCCCGCCTCAAGCCCATGGACTTCGTGAAGGCGCCGCTGGAGCTGGCACGCATCTGGCGCCACTACTTCGGGTGAGTGCCGTGATGGGTGACCACGCACTGGCGCGCCTGGAGTCCCTGGCCCGTCCCTTCCGTCACCGCTACCTCCACCACGACGAGCTCACCGCGCAGTTGCAGGCGTGGGCCGAAGCGTTTCCGCACCTGGTGCGCCTGCAGTCGCTGGGAGAGAGCGCGGAGGGACGGCCGCTGTGGCTGCTCACGCTGGGGCCGGACCCGGACCGCGCGCGGCCCAGCGCGTGGATCGACGGGAACATGCACGCTTCCGAGCTGGCGGGGAGCAGCGTGGCCCTGGCCATGGCGGAGGACGTGCTGCGCGCGCACCTGGCGCCGCAGGCGTCGCTGCACGGACTTTCGCCCGCGGTGCTGGAGCGCATCCGCGGCCTGCGCGTGTACGTGCTCCCGCGCATGAGCCCCGACGGGGCGGAACTGTTCCTGCGCACCGGGCAATACGTCCGCTCCAATCCGCGCGACCACCGGCCCGGTCGACCGCGCACGCGCTGGGTGCTGCAGGACGTCGACGGGGACGGGCTGGTGCTCTCCATGCGCGTGCGGGACCCGCAGGGCGACCACGTGGAGTCGCGCGAGGTGCCGGGCCTCATGGTCCCGCGTGAGCTGGAGGACGAGGGGCCGTTCTACCGCGTGTATCCCGAGGGGATCGTCGAGGGGTTCGACGGCGACGTGATCCCGGATCCCGCCATGCTCTCCGACAACGAGACCGACCTGAACCGCAACTTCCCCTGGTCATGGCGCCCGGAGCCCCACCAGGACGGCGCCGGTGCGTTCCCGACGAGCGAGCCGGAGTCGCGCGCGGTGGTGGGCTTCCTGGTGAAGCACCCGGAGATCTTCGCGCTGCTGAACCTGCACACCTTCGGCGGCTGCTTCATCCGCCCACTCGCCGACGCGCCCGACAACAGGATGGACGCGCAGGACCTGGCGCTGTTCCGCCAGATCGAGGCGTGGGGAGAGGAGCTCACCGGCTATCCCATGGTCAGCGGCTACGAGGAGTTCCTCTACAAGCCCGACAAGCCGCTGCACGGCAGCTTCTCCGACTACGCCTACTTCGAGCGCGGCTGCGTGGCCTATGTCACGGAGCTGTGGGACCTGTTCGCGCAGATCGGTCTTCCTCGTCGGAAACCGTTCATCCAGCACTATTCCCACTTCACGCGGGAGGACTACGTGCGCCTGGCCCGCTGGGACGCGCAGCACAACGCGGGCCGCGCGTTCCGTCCCTGGCGCACCGTGGCGCACCCGCAGCTGGGCACCGTCGAGGTGGGGGGCGTGGACCCGCGCGTGGGCCTGGTGAATCCCAGCCTGGAAGCGCTGCCCGGCGTGTGCCTGGGCCACTCCGCCATGTTCCTGCGGGTCATGGCCCTGGCGCCGGCGTTGAAGCTGGACACGCGTGTCGTCGAGAAGGGGGAGGCGCGCGTCGTCGAGCTGACCGTGGCCAATGAGGGTTATCTGCCCACGTACATCCTCGCCTCGTCCAGGGAGCTGCCGTTCAATGAGCCGCTGCAGGTGCGGGTGGAATCCCACGGCGTGGAGCTGCTCTCCGCCCCGACGTGGACGCAGCCGGTGGGACACCTGGAAGGCTGGGGCCGCGGACGACACGGCGCATTCGTGGTGCCCTTCCACCAGCGCAGCCGCGGCAACAGCACGCGCAAGACCCTGCGGTGGACCGTGAAGGGCCGGGGCACGCTGCACATTGTCGTCGGGAGCTGCCGCGTGGGCACGGTGGAGACCCGCGTGGAGCTGGGCTGACGAACTCCCCACGCCCACAAACCGGCGGGAGGAAGCGCCGCGCGGATGACGACGACGCGCTCACGTGTTCTGCTGGGCGCCCCCGCACAGGAGGACGTCTGCATGCCCGCCCTGCTTCCCCACGACGTCACTGGCACCGGCGCCCCACTCCTGCTCGTCCATGCTTTTCCCCTGGACGCGCGCATGTGGCAGCCCCAGCGCGAAGGACTGGCCCACCGTCTCAAGGTGATCACGCCGGACCTTGCGGGGTTTGGTCGCGCCGGGACGTTGCCGGGGCCGGAGAGCCTGGAGGCGCACGCGAATGACCTGGTGACCCTGCTGGACCACCTGGGTCTCGACGACGCGCACGTGCTGGGGCTCTCCATGGGGGGCTACATCGCGCTGGCCCTGGCACGACGCCACCCGCGGCGGCTGCGCGGTCTCATCCTGGCGGACACGCGCGCGGGCGCGGACAGCGACGAGGCCAAGGTCAACCGGGACCGCTCGGTGGCGCTGGTGGAGACCCAGGGCGTACGCGCGCTGGTGGAGCAGCAGCTCCTGCCCAAGCTCCTGCGGACGGATGCGCCGGCGGCGGTGCGCTCGCAGGTGGTGGAGATGGCGGCAAGCCAGGGGGTGGCCGGTGTGGTGGCGGCGCTCAAGGCCATGAAGGCGCGGCCCGACAGCACACCGGTGCTGACGACGTTGCAGTGTCCGCTGCTGGTGCTGGTGGGCCAGGACGACGTGCTGACGCCGCCCGACGAAGCTGGGCGAATGGCCAAGGTGGTGAAGGACGCGCGGTGCGAGGTTTTGCCGGGTGCCGCGCACCTCTCGAACCTGGAGAATCCCGATGCCTTCAACCGCGCGGTCCTGGATTTTGCCGCCTAGCCGATTCGACCCCCAGGGTTGAGCGCGACCTGGAGCGGTTGCGTCCGCGGTGCCCGGGACCTAACCCCAAAAGAAGCGCGTTGGGAGCGCTTGAGGCAGGGCTGGCTGGTCAAGGGTCAATCCGTGGCGTTCAGCACACGAAGGCCATGTCCGTGCGCGGTGTGACGCGGCGCGGCTCATGTCCGA
>JBFMGU010000042.1:0-52956 GCA_040752415.1 Myxococcota bacterium | reverse complement strand
GCCTAGCCCGGGGCCGACGGTGCCACACCGTTACCCCGACGCCACTTGCGCAACCGGGGCGCGTTCTTCTTGGACGCGTCGATTCACTTCTCGCCCCCCGGGCTAGGCATTTCCTTCCACTTTGGCCACCTCCACGACGTGGAAATGCCTAGCCCCTACGGCTGCGGCGTCGTCTTACGCCCTGGATACCGGCGGCGCGAGTGTTTCCCGGCCACTGCCGTGACGACGTCAGATGACCACGTAGTACTAGCAGTTCGCGAGAGTCGTGAGCGGACCACGACCTGGAGTGCGGCGGGCCCTCGCCGCCCTGGCCAGCGCCGCGCGCGTCATCCGCAGCGCTGAGTGACGGAAGGGCCGGCGTCCGTCGCGACGGGGCGCGTGCGGCAGCCGTGTCTGACTGTGACAGTGACGCGTGCCGGCCGCTGGCGGGGGAATACCGCGTGACGCTGACCAGGGCGGCGAGGGCCCGCCGCACTCCAGGTCGTGGTCCGCTCACGACTTTCGAAAACCCGATGGACCGACGTGCTCCCGCCCCGCGCCTCACGGCTCCAGCGAGCGGTAGCGATACAGGCCCATGCCGGTGGTGCCCTGGCGCAGGAAGTAGATCGCGGAGCCGGACACGCGCGGCGCCGCGGCGTTCCCCACGCTCTCGGTGAGCAGGTTGAATGGGCGGTGCCGCGTGGCCAGCACGCGCGCGTTCCCGGTGGTGCGGTCCAGGCGCCACAGCGCGTCGGGAACGGCGGAGGTGTCGTAGAGCAACAGGTCCCCGTCGGCGGCCAGCGCGGCGGTGGTGAAGCGGTGGAAGTACGCCAGCGCCGGCAGCCGCATGCGCGCCTCCACGCCCGGCTGCGCGCCCAGCCGCAACAGCGCCACCTCCGCGAACGAGAGGTACTCCGTCAGCGTGGGAATGGTCTGCGGCTCCTCGGTCACCACCAGCATGCCGTCGGTGATGCCCAGCACGCGCTTGTTGCGGCCGTCGCCCAGGAGTGCCGTGGCCTCGGTCTCCCAGTCCAGCGGCGCCCACTGGCCGGAGTCGTTGCGCAGCAGCACCGTGGCCGAGCCGTCGGCGGAGAGCACCGCCACCAGGTCACCGCTGACGTGCAGCGTCTCCACGTCCGTTAGCGGGAGCGGGGTGATGGCGGAAACCACCAGCGCGGGGTCGGTGCCGTCCAGCTCGAAGAGCGAGAGCTCCGGCTCCCCGGAGGCGTCCGCGCCCAGCACCGCCAGGGTCTGCCCGTCGGCGGCCAGGGTGACCCGGGAGATCCACTCGCGCGCGGAGAGCGCGGGCACCCCGGAGAGCGCCAGGCTGGCCGCCGGCAGCTCCACATCCGCCACTGACGGATCCGATCCGTCCAGCGGCCGCAGCACCACCTTCACCTCCGAGCCGGGCACCGGCGCCGTCTCCAGCACCGCGGGCAGGCGCAGCATGGCCACCTGGCTCCCCACCGCCACCGGGTGCAGGCGCAAGGATCCGCTGGCCAGCACCCGTGAGCCGCCCGCGGATCCGTCCAGCTCCAGCACCTCCGTCTCCAGCGGGCCGGAGATGGGGGCCAGCACCGCCAGCGCGGAGCCCACCGCCCCACCCGGCGGCGGCGGACGCATGCCAAAGTTCACCACGCGGTCCAGGCCGCCGGCGTGCAGCGAGACCAGGTCGCCCAGGTCGCGGTGGTAGAGCTGGCCGCCCTGCACCCCCTCCACCCAGGCAAAGAGGTCGTCGCCGTCCAGGGCCAGCGCGGTGGTGGACGGGCGCGCCGGGAAGCGACGCAGCTCCACCGCCCCCCGTGAGTCGCGCGTCAGCTGGTAGACGCGGGTCTCCAGGCCGGAGGCGCTCTCCCCGGTGACCACGAGCCGGTCGCCCGCCAGCGAGGCCAGCGTGGGCCGCAGCGGGTCGCCGCCCTCCAGGTCCAGCACGGTCACCGGCGGCCCCGGCGGCCAGGGTGAGGTCTCCACCTGGCGCAGCTGTCCGGATCCGTCCGGCAGGAGCGCCACCCAGCGCACCACCCCGTCGTGGACCTGGGTGGCCAGGGTCCGCCCGCCCGCGGGCAGCGTGTCCACCACCCGCAGATCGGGGCGCGTGACCCGTCCGCTCGGGCCGGGCGCGCCGGCCAGCACGCTCACCACCGGCGGCCCGGACGGCTGCTCCGCGCGTCGCGTGAACACCACGCTCCCCGCCTCCACCGCCGGCCGCCCGTAGCTGATCCGATCCATGGCCTCCAGCTCCATGACGCAGGTGGGCGCGGACGGATCCACGGTGAGCGCCTGCAGGCCCAGCGCGTCCACCTCCACCGCCAGCGCGGTGCGCGTCACCGTGCCCTCCACCTCCATGAAGCCCAGCGGCTGCGGCGCGGCGTTGAGGGCGGCCTCCGGGTTGCTGGCGGGCCAGCCGTAGCCGGTGAGGCGGTTGTTCTGCACCAGCTCGGTGCCCACCATCAGCAGGTACTGCTTGCCCGCGGCCAGCAGGAAGCGCGTCTCGTAGCTGGCGGCGCTGGCGCACCCGCCGGGACGGTCGTCGCAGCGGTCCACCCCGCCCTCGGCCTGGAGCTCCAGTCCGCCGTGGAACTGGCTGCTCAGGTACTGCTGGTAGTACGCGCCCAGGCTGCGGCTGCTGTCCTTCTCCCAGAGGAAGAACTTGAGGTCATCCAGGGCGCCGCGGCCGCGCACCCGCACGCGTCGCAGGATCTTGTCCTCGGTGGCGGTGACCGCCAGGACGCACGCGCCGGGCGGGACCACCGGGGTGCCCACCGTGCCGGTGGCGGCCCAGCGGAAGGGCGAGTCCTCCTCCAGCAGGCGCTCCTTGACGTCGTCCAGGGGCACGCCGGCTTCCGCCACGCGCTCGGCGGTCTGGGGGTTGGGCGCGGGGCGACGGTCCGCACCCCAGTCCAGCAGGATGGCCGCCGCGCTCTGGGTGTTCTCATTGAGGAGCATGACCTCCGCCACCGGCACCACCGTGTCGGAGTCCTGCCCGGTGGGGTCGGTGACCGGCAGGTTCTCCGCGTCGTCGAGGGTGGCGAGCGGGCGGCTCAAGGTCCCGGTGGGCACCAGCGGCCCCACCGGCCCGGGCAGCGAGACCAGCGGCACCGTGGCGGTCACCCCCTCCGGCAGGATGAGGGCCAGCACGGCGTCCTCGTTGTCGCTGATGTATTGGCGACCGAACAGCTCCACCCACTCCTTGCCGCCGCCGCGCGCCGTGTACTGGTCCAGGCCGTAGGAGGCCACGGCGTAGGCGCCAAAGCTGATGTCGTACGCCGCGCCGTAGAAGGTGGCCCCGGCGGGGAGCTGGATGTCGAGCTGCAGGGCGCGCGGATAGGGCGTGGGCACCTCGGGGAGCGCGGTGACCCTCAGGCCCAGCACGTGCGGACCGGTGATGGTCAGCTCACCCGCGGGCGCCCCGTCCACCACCACGCGCGAGTTCCCCGGCGTGGTCAGCAGCACCGAGCGCCCGTCGGTGGTGGAGTCGGTGAAGTCAAACAGGCCGTAGAGGCCGGGCCAGCCCAGCACGGTCTCCTGGCACTGCGAGTAGAAGCCGTAGCGGCAGCGCCCGTCGTTGAGGATCAGCTCGCCCTCGCGGTTGGTGCCGCGCACGTCAAAGCGGCCGTGCTCGTCGGGCCAGGTCAGCGTCACCCGCCCGGTCCCGCCGGTGATCTCAAAGAAGCCCCGCGTGGCGACGTCGGTGTAGGTGTGCACCCAGCTCAGCGCGCCGTGCGCCGCGCCGCCGCCGCCGATGCGGAACAGGTAGCTGAGGTTCACGTCCTCCGGCTCGTCCTCGGGGTCGTCGTAACCGCCGTTCCCGAAGGGGCGGATGGCCGAGGGCATGGGGGAGGAGGCCTGGTCCAGCCCCACGTCGGGGACGTCGGCGGGCTGGGCCACCAGGTAGGCCACCGTGTCAAAGCCGCGCACCAGCGGCTGCGTGGAGACGGGGACGAAGAACGCGGTGCCGTTGGTGGCCGCCAGGCGCGGGCTGAGCGAGCCGGCGAACGAGGCCCCCAGGGTGAAGTCAGGGGGCAGGGTGAAGAGCAGGCGGTCGCCCTGGCGGTGGACGATCACCTCGCTGGTGGGGGAGCGGTTGCCCGCCTTGTCGACGAGACGGATCTGCGCGGTGGCGGTGTCGGCGTCGCGGTCGGGCGCGGGGAGCGCCACGGAGAAGCTGCTGGCGGCCTGCTCCGGCAGCGGCAGCGCGGTGAAGTCCGTCTGGCCCACGCCGCCGCGGATCTCCACCGCCAGCGGGTTGGCGTCGCAGGCCACCGCCGGGGCGCCCAGCGCGGGACACGGCTGCGAGACCAGCCACGCCACCGCCTGCTCCCCGTTGACCTCCAGCTCCGGCACCGCCAGGCGCGGCGGCAGCGGCGGCACCTGGTCCAGCACCGTCACGCGACAGTTGGGCTCCGAGACGTTGTCGGCGGAATCCCGGGTGCGCGCACACACCACGTTCAGCGTGTTGGGGTTGGCCTCCGGGCCGCCCACGTTGGCGTCCAGCGCCACCACGAACCCGTCGATTCCGGCGGCGGGGGCCCAGTCGTCGTCGTCCTGGCAGGCGGGGGCGTCCGGGGTGGCCACGCGCGCGGTGCAGATCTCGTAACGCAGGAAGCTGGGGTCGGTGAGGTGCGGGACCTCGGTGGCAAAGCTGAGCCGGACGGTGATCTGCTCCTGGTTGGTGTAGGGCGGGGGCGCGCCATCCAAGAGCACCGGGGCGGGCGCGGTGAGGTCCAGGGTGAACACCTCGGTGCGCGGCACGCCGGCATTGCCCAGGTCATCCAGCGCGAACACCGTGACCAGGAAGGTGGCGTAGGGCTGGAAGACGCCGGAGCCGGGCGCGGTCTCCATGACGGTGATCTGGCCCTCCGGCACCGTCCCGCTGGGCACGCTGGGGCCGGTGACCTGCACCGCCAGGAAGGCCGAGCCATGGGTGTCCAGCACCTCGCGGTGCGCGCCCACGCCGGTCACCTCCCCGAGCAGCGGCGTGGTGCCGTTGGGGATGGGCTGCACGCGCACGTCCACGCGCACCGCGTCGGCCCCGGCGGGGATGGTGATGTCCACCGGCAGCGCGGTGGGCGAGGGCACCGTGAGGTAGGGCGGCGCGGCGGGGCCCACGGTGTCCACCTCGAAGACGTGGGTGGCGCTCACCGCGCTCAGCCCCGCGGCGTCCACCGCCACCACGCGCCAGCGGTAGGTCCCGTCGACGAGCGCGAAGGGCACCGCCAGCTCCCGCGCGCCCCCCACGTCCACCGGCGTGGCGTTCCCCAGCGGCAACAACGCGCTGAAGTCGGTGCCCGCGCTCAGCTCCACGCGGTAGGTGAGCGGGCGCGTGACGTCGTCCTCGGGGCTGGGGTTGAAGTGGAAGACCGGGCGGCTGTCATTGAGGCGCGCGTCCAGCCCGGAGGCCGGCGCGGCGGGCAGGAGCGTGCGCCCCGACGCCACGCGCAGGGTCAACCCGTCCGCGGGCGAAGGCGCGGCGGTGTCGCGGGTGATGGTGGTGGCAAAGGCGTCCGCCTCGCTGAGCGGCGTCTCGTTGCCGGCGGCGTCGCGCACGCGCACGCGGACGCGGGTGGTCCCGTCGGCGGCGGGCAGGTTGACCTGGGTGGTGAAGCGGAAGAGGCCGGGGAGCGCCTCCACCGGCGTGAAGGGCGTGGTGCCCGGGTCATCCTCGCCCACCAGCACCTGCACCGCGGTGATCCCGCTGCGGTCATTGGCCTCCAGGCTCAGCGGCACCACCGCGGTGTCGTCGGTGAGGAAGGTGCGGCCCGCGTTGAGCGTGACGGAGAGCAGCTGGGGCGGGGTGCGGTCGTAGAGGACGTCCGCGGCGAACACCGGGCTGGTGAGGCAGCCCCTGCGCAGCTGCACGTGGATGGTGCGCAGCCCCTCGGTGGTGCCCAGGTCGAAGCCGGCCTGCGGGTTGTAGGAGACCCAGGAGGCGGGCGTGCCGTGTGAGCCGAAGGTGGGGTCCTCACTGATGCGCATCTCGTCCATGTCGGCCATGGGGAGCACGTGCACGGTGATGTTGGGCACCCGCGTGGCGACGGCGGGCTTGGTGCCGGCGGCCTCCACCTGCACCGCGGCGCTGGAGGGCTGCAGGGTGAGCGCGCGCGGCAGCTCGCTGGTGGCGTCCGGGGGAACCTCCACCTCCAGCGCGTCCACCGTGGCGCCCTCCGCCTGCGCCACCACCACGTAGCGGCCCGTGCCCAGCAGCCCGAAGAGGAACTGCCCGCCCGCGCCGGTGGGCTGCTGCGCCACCACCACGCCGCAGGATCCGTCGCGGTCGGCGCTGCGCAGCGTGACCAGGATGCCGTCGGGGGCGAGGCCGCCGTTGACCTGCACCTGCCCCTTGAGCGCTGCGTTGGGGGGCGCGGGCTGCAGGGTGAGACGACCCAGGTCCACCGTCTCCCCCGGCGCCACCGTGAGCGGCCCCGCCGTGACGCTGCCGTAGAAGCGCGCCTGTGCCCGCACGCGGTAGCTGCCGGATTCCTGCTCGAAGCTGAAGGTCTCCCCGGTGGCCCCGCCGAGCGTGACGCTGCGCAGCGCAGTCAAACCGTCCTCGGAGAGGAGCACCACGGTGATGCCCTCCACGTCGGAGCGGTCCGGGTAGTGGGCGGTGCCGGTGAGGATGGCCTTGGCGCGTTGGGCGCTGGGAGTCTGCGGGTCGTAGGGATTGGTGGCCGGGACCGCCAGACACCCTGACAACGCCAACGCCGCCCATGCCACGGACCACCGCATCATGACGCCTCCTTGCCTGGCCGGAATCTCCAAGGCCGTCGGAAGCGCCTGCCTGCACCGGATTCCCCGGACGCCCCCGACGGCCGCGACAGTAGGCAACGGACTTTGGCGCGCGCAACGCGGGAGCGGATGCTTGAGGTCCAGGCTTGCTGGGAGTGCGCGGCGTCCCGGGGCCACGGCGAGACGGTGAACACCGAGGCCAAGGGCCGCGCCGACGTTCTTCCTGTTCCGGGCGCCGCACGCCGTAGCAGGACCGGACCTCGCGTCAGCCCCTCGCAGCCCGCCGGGTTGGCGTTGGTTTGGGGCGATTCCGCGGCACCGGACGGGCCCGCAGCATCGGTCAGTGGGGGGACCCTGCCCATTTGCAGTGCAGTGTGAGCGCGGGCTACAGACGCCCACCCTTTTGGAAGCGGGTCGCACGGTGCGGTCCCGAAACTAGGGAACATGGGGTTTGTTCAATGCGTTTCTCCTCCACTGCGGGTTTGTTCCTGCTTTCGGCCAGCATCCTGGCGACCGGCTGCACCGGCACCGGGGGCAACGGCAGCACGTCCTCGTCGGGCGGCAACGGGGCGTCCACCAGCAGCAGCACCGGTGGCAACGGCTCCACGTCCTCCTCCAGCGGCGCCAGCGGTTCCTCCTCGGGGAACGGCTCCACGTCGTCCTCCAGCGGCGCCAGCGGCAGCGGCTCCAGCGGTTCCAGCGGGAACCCCACGGCGGCGTGCGACGCGGCGCAGGACCTGGCGGCGGGCACCAACAACGGTGACACCTCCGACACCGGCGACAACTTCGTGGGCTGCGACGTGACCCAGTACGTGCTGGGCGAGAACGCGCCCGACCAGGTGTGGAAGCTCACCCTGGCGGAGACCAGCGGCATCCGCATCAACCTCGAGGGCTTTGACGCCGCGCTGTACCTGCGCAAGGGCGACACCTGCACCGCCGCGGTCCTGCAGGAGGACACCTGCCGCGACAGCGCCGAGCCCGACACCGAGAGCCTGGAGATCGGCGCGCTGGAGGCCGGCACCTACTGGCTGATCGTGGACGGCTACGACGACCCGGACCTGGGCGCCACCTCCGGCGCGTACACGCTGGACGTGGAGATCATCTCCGGCGGCTTCTGCGTGCCCGACGGCCTGGACGAGGACGACCCCGCGACCCCCGCGGTGGAAGGGAACAACAACGTGGTGGATGCCACCATCCTGCCGCTCTACAACAGCTTCACCGGTGAGCAGGTCTACCCGTTCGCGGAGCCGGCCGAGCTGTCCATCTGCTCCGGCGACGAGGACTGGATCGGCTTCATCCACTACGGCGGTGACGTGGCGGTGCTGGTGTCCCCGGTGGCCGGCGCTTCCGGCACCCTGGCGGCGGAGCTGCACAGCGTGAACCGTCCGGAGACCGGCGACCCGACGAGCGCGGTGGTGGCGGGCGCGACCTACGCCAGCGGCACGCTGAACGGCACCGGCCTCAACCCCGGTGAGTACGTGGTGCGCATCAGCGGCACCGGCACGCCGAACGTGGGCACCAACTACAACTTCAACATCACCCCCTCCTGCATTGGCGACGTGGCCGAGGCGTTCAACGGCCTGAACAACACGCTGGCCGACGCGTTTGGCCCCATCACCACCCAGACCGACGACCAGGGCAACCCGCAGGACGTGGCGCTGGGCGTGTGCCCCACCGACGAGGACTGGTTCCTGGTGGTGCACCAGGGTGGCGACCTGACGGTGAAGGTGAACCCGGCGGCCGGCGCCACCGGCACGCTGGCCCCCGAGCTGCAGAGCGTCACGCGCGACGCCAGCGACGTCCCCACGGGCACGGCGGTGGCGGGCACCACCTACACGGGCGGCAACCTGACGGCCACGGCGCTGGCCCCGGGTGAGTACGCGGTGAAGATCGCGGGCACGGGCACGCCGGCGGCGGGCACGGGTTACGACTTCAACGTGCTGTTCTCCTGCACCGCGGTGGCGGAGGACCAGCTGGAGGCGCGCAACAACCAGACCGACGTGGGCGCGGTGGGTCCGTTCGCGGCCACCATCGACACGGCGCTCAACGGCGCGCTCTGCCCGGGCGACGTGGATTACTTCTGGTTCCGCAACTACAGCGGCGCGGGCAACATCGTGGTGACGGTGGGCAACGCGGCCAACCTGACCGTGGAGGCTTTCGAGGCCACGGTGGCGGACGACAAGGTCACCGGCAGCACGGCCAGCACGGCCACCGTGACCACCGAGGGCCAGAACAAGGTGGTGACGTTTGAGAACGTGCCCACCGGCAACAGCGTGCTGGTGAAGGTCTCCTCCCCCACGGAGGTTGCGGCGGCGGGCGTGAACTACACGCTGGCGGCCACCTTCCCGCCGCCGGCCAACGACACCTGTGCCACGGCGCAGGCGCTCACCCTGCCGGCCCCGGGCGCGGCGGCGCTGGTGGTCTACGGCACCACCGGCGGCGCGGCCAACGACACCACCGCCACCGGCGAGGGCTGCGCGGGCAACAGCTCCGGCGCCAAGCCCGAGGTGTTCTACTCCTTCACCCCGACGGCGAACGTGAAGCTGACGGCGGTGACCGAGGGCTTCGACAGCATCCTGTACATCCGTGAGGCCGTCTGCGACACGGGCACCGAGCTGACCTGCAACGACGACACCAACGTGTCGGCGGGCGAGTACGGCAGCACGCTGTCCGACGTCTCCCTGACGGCGAACACGGCGTACTTCCTGGTGGTGGACAGCTACTCCGCCGGCGGCGGGTTCACGCTGACGCTCACCACGGCCAACCCGTGATGCACTGACGCCACTCCTTCCCGGAGTGAGGTCGGAAGAGAAAGCCCCTGCCGCGAGGTGGGGGTTTTCTTTTTTGTGGGCGATTCGTCCCGTCTTGTCCGGTGGCAAACGGATTGTCGTCGCGCGGAGTGGGCGGGAGCCTCGCCCGAATGCCGCACGCAGTGGCGTGGGCATGCTTGCCGGCGGTGACGCCTGAAACGCGGCACGCTCACGGTTCAAGGGAGAGCGTCGTCGACAGGTGGCGGTCCAGAAGGGCGACGGGGACGCCCCGCAGGCAAGAATGCCCACGCCACGGGGTGCGGTGGTCGAACACGCTATTCGGATGCGGGGTGTCGCGCGGTGGAGCTGTGCTGGCCGTGGCGGTGTGATCCACCGAACCTTTTAGCCGGGTTGAGCACTTGTCTAAGGGCGGTGACGGAGTGTGCTCAATTTGAGCATGCGCGGATCCGAAGTCCGTCTAACATCGTAGGCAAATCCGAAGTGGCGTGGCAGGATCGTTCACGGTCGCCGGGGGGCGTGCCCCGAGGAGGAAACACATGAAGCGCGCGTGGGTCGTCGGAGTGTCTGCCGCTTGGATGGTTCTCGCATTCGCCTGCGAGCCCAGTGAGCCCGAATCCGCGGGAAGCGGCTCGACGTCGAGCTCGTCCAGCGGCGGGAGGTCCACCTCGTTCCGGCGCAATGACTCCTCCACCTCGGCGTCCAGCTCCTCGTCCAGCAGCTCGTCGTCGGCCAGCTCTTCGCCCAGTTCATCGTCGTCCTCCAGCGGCTTCTTCGGAAGCACGGCCTCCGGCGCGCCGCCGAACTTCGGTGAGACGGTGACCCAGGCGGTGCCGCCCCCGCCCATCAGCGGTGGCACGCTGCTCGTGTTGCAGTCGGGGAACACCGCGGTGGCCTCCGACCCGGACCGCGACCGCGTCTACATCGTGGACCTCAACCCGCCCACGCTCCGCACCACCGTGGAGCTGCAGGCGGGCGACGAGCCCGGGCGTCTCGTCGAGGACAACGCCGGCCGCGTGCACGTGGCGCTCCGACGGGGCGGCGCCGTGGTGACCATCAACGTGTCCACCGGAGAGCTGGTGGAACGACGGGACGTGTGCGGTGCGCCCCGCGGCCTGGCCCACGACGCGACGAGGAACATGATCTTCGTGGCGTGCGCCACGGGTGAGCTGGTGGCGTTGCCCTCAGGCGGCGGGCCGGCGCAGTGGACGCGGTTGCTGGAGCTGGACCTGCGTGACGTCGTGGTGGATGGGGGTGGGCTGCTGGTCAGCGTGTTCCGCACCGCGGACGTGCTGGCGGTGAACGCCGACACCGGTGTCCTCGAGGAGCGCATCGAGTTGCCGGAGGTGGACCCGCAGGCGGGCGCCACGTCGGGTTCGTCCTCGAGCGCGGGTGGGCCGGGGCGGACCCGCACGCCCTCGGTGGCCTGGCGCATGATCCCCGCCCCGACCATGAACGGCGCCTTCGTGCTGCACCAGCTCTCGGTGACCGTCACGGTGGACCCCGCGCCCTCGGGCTACGAGGCGGGAAACGAGGAGTGTCGCGACCCCCGTGGCGTGGTGGCGAGCGCGGTGGCGCTGGTGCAGCGCGGGGTGGCTCCGCAGCCGTCGGTGCCGCTGAAGGGTGGCGCGCAGGGTGTGATGCTGGCGGTGGACCTCTCGCTCTCACCCGACGGGACGCAGCTGGCGGTGGGCGGTCCCGGGAACGCGCTGATGGAGCATGGCGTCCAGGTGAAGCAGGCGCCGCTGGAACAGTTCCTCGACCAGACCCGCTGCGGCGCGGCGCCGGGCATGGACGAGCACCCCGGTCAGGTCATTGCGATTGCCTACGCGCCCAGCGGCAACCTCGTGGTGCAGACGCGCGAGCCCGCCGCCCTCCTCGTGGGAGGCACCACCGTCACGCTGGCCGACGACAGCCGCAAGGATACCGGCCACGCCATCTTCCACTCCAACTCCCGCGGCGGCATCTCGTGCGCCTCCTGTCACCCCGAGGGCCGCGACGACACGCGTGCCTGGAGCTTCTCCGGACTGGGCCCCCGACGGACGCAGAGCCTGCTGGGCGGGATGATGAGCACCGCGCCGTTCCACTGGGATGGCGACATGACGGACCTCACGCACCTGGTCAGTGAGGTGTTCGTGGGGCGCATGAACGGTGCTTCACTGGTGCCCGCGCAGATCATGGCGTTGGGCGCGTGGCTCAACCAGCTGCCGTCGCTGCCGCCTCCGTCGGGAATCGACCAGGCCGCGGCGGAGCGGGGCGCCCTCTTGTTCGCGGACCCGGTGCGGGATTGCCTGGATTGTCACGAGGGGACGCAGTTCACCGACAACAGCAGCAAGAACGTGGGCACCGGCGGATGGTTCCAGGTTCCGTCGCTGAATGGCGTGGCGTACCGGACTCCGCTCATGCACAGCGGCTGCGCGCCCACCCTGACCGACCGCTTCACGCTCAGCTACTGCGCGGGTGACCAGCACGGCTCCGTCGCTGGCCTTTCCGAGAGCGAGATTGCGGACCTGGTGGAATACCTGAAGACGCTGTGAGGCCGCGGGGATGTTGACAGCTGGAAAACCGGGCGCCACCGTCGCGGGCCGGATTGCAGTGGTGATCCTTCCAAAACCCGGGAGCTGACATGTCACGCATTGCCAAGAGCGACGTCAACCGTGCACTGGACCTTGCCGCCAAGACCATCATCCGCGTCGGCGGTGAGGATGGCCGCATCTCTCGCAGCGAGGTCAAGAACGCGCTGGCCACCGACCGCGTGCCGCGCAACCAGGCCGCGCTCGTCGACATCTTCTTCAAGTTCATTGACCACCGCGACTTCCGTGCCGGGGCGCAGGTCACCGCCGCCGACGTGAAGCGCGCCGTGGCGTACGCCAAGGAGCACATGATCGCGAAGTACGACCTCAACGACAACGGCCTCTCCAAGGACGAGATCGCCGAGATGTCGCTGACCGGCAAGCGCGCCGTGGACCTGGCCCGCACGCTCAAGCAGTCCGCGAGCGGGACCGTGGCCACCGAGTAATCTCGCACCCGCCGCTGTGGCCGCGCAGTTCCTCGACGAGCCCAGCGCTGCCGCGGCGCGTGCGCTCCTTCCCCCGACGGTCCGCGCCTGGCTCGAGGCCGAGCAGCGTCACGTCACCCGCCAGGTTGATCCCCGCCTGCTCGACGCCGGTTCCGTCGAGTCCGTGCCGCGGGAGCTGCGTCCGGAGGGCGGTCGGACCTGGGTCCTTCCCACGCGGTGGCTCCCTGAGCGCGACGTGCGGACCTGGGACGCGGGTCTCTCCACGTCGTTGCGCCGGCGTTTCTTCCGCTCCACGACGGAGGGCCGCGAGGTGCTGGCGCTGCTTCACCCGCTCGCGGATGCGGGTGCGGCGTGGCTCCGTCGGGGGAAGCCGGGGCCGCGGCTCGTGGCGTCCGCCACCTCGTCGACACGCACGGTGCTGGTCTGGTCACCCGGTGGAGAGGGCGCGCCGTTCTTCGCGAAGCTCTCCTTGCCGCGCATGGTGGCGGGGGAGCCGCGCGGGCTGAGCGCCGCCGAGATTGCGTCCAGCGTGGGGAAGACGCGACTGCTCACGTTGTGGCGCGGTCGCCGACTGGGATTCCTGCGAGAGCCGTTGGGAGTGGCGCCGCGGGAGGATTCGCCGTCGGGGTTCCTGGTCCGGGAGATTCCGCGCGAGGTCCTGACGGGCCGTTGCGCGTTGGTGCCCTTCTTCGCGCTGACGGAGCTGCGTGCGGGGTTCCTGCGCCCGTTCCTCGACGCGTTCCTCGAGTGTGCCGTCGAGCTGGGCGCGGTGGCGGAGGCGCATGCGCAGAACCTCCTCGTGGAGCTGGGGCCGCGTGGTGGCCTCACCGGCCGGTTCTGGTTCCGTGACCTCGAGGGTGTCTCGTTTGACCTCGCGCACCTGGAGCAGGCCTCGGCGCGCGCACGCAAGCTGGTGGCCGAGCTGCCCGTCGTGAGAAACCGTGCGGATGACTACGACGCGCTCGACCATCGTCACGCCGTCCAGCAGAGCCTGCACACATTCTTCGTCGGGGGACCGCTGCACCGTGTGGCGCGGCTGACCGGTCGCAGCTGGCGGAAGGACTTTGACCACGCGCTCCACGACGCCATGCGCCGCATCGACGACAACGCGCCGCCCGTCAGGGATGGGGAGACGCTCTGGCGCTGGCTGGAGGGTGTGCGCTGGCGTCGACGTAGACCGCAAAGGATGCCGCGCTCCTTGCGTCGGTGGTTGCACCGCGAGCAGAACGTGAATGACCGCGTCCGACACCCGCGCCTGTTCGCGCCCCTGGACCTCCGTGGCCTGCCGGAGCACCTGGACCCGCGTGCCTCCCCGGTGTTCGAGCTGGAGGCCATTCTCGTCCCCGCCGACGAGGTCGACGTGCAACCGCGAGAGCTGCCGCCCGAAATGCGTCGCCATCTTCTGGTCCAGCGGCGTGGGCGCAGCTACGTGCGGTTTCACATCCATCCCGCGGCGCGGGAAGAGTACGCGTTGGATGTGGCGCAATACGGCCTGGAGCGCGGTGTTCACGTCGCCACGCCTACGGCGTCGCCGCGTTCGCTCGTGGTGTGGTCGCGCACGGAGCGGTTGCGGCCGTTCGGGCTGAAGCTCTCTCTCGACGTGGAGATCCAGCGCATCTCGCGCCTGCTGCGCACCAGCAAACTGGAACGCGCCCGGACCGTCACGCGCGCTCTCGACGAGATTCCCGCTTCTCGGTTGCGCGCGGTGGGAGTCTCCTTCCTGCGCGAGCCCGTGACGCTTCGACTGCGGCATCGCAACCACGGAACCATTGTGCGCGAGCTTCCCGCGTCGATGGACCACCTGGTTCCGGGGTTCTCGCTGTTCGCCCGGGAAGGACAGGAGCGTCCGCTGTTGCGCTCCATGTGCAGGAACGAGGAGGAGTTCGCGGGGTTTGTCGTCGAGAACGTTTTCCGCCCGGTGGTGCGCGCGGCAGCGTTCCTGGCCTTCCCACAGGGCCTGCTGGCCGATCTCCACCAGCAGAACGTGCTCTTCGAGACGGATCGTCGCGGGAGGCTGAATGGCCGCATCGTCGTGCGCGACCTGGACTCGGTGAAGGTCGACGTCGACGCGCGCCTGCGACGTGGTCTCTCCATGCGCCCCTGGGCCCAGGCGCACGGCACGAGTGAGGACCTCAAGTTCCGCGACACCGCGCGCTGGTACGACGACGTGTTCGGCAAGCAGGTGCGCGCGGAGTGGGTTTTCCTGGGGGAGCGGCTGCTGGGGCGCAGGATGCCCTCGCTGTGGCGGGCCATGGATCGGCTCATCATCGACGCGGCGGCGGAACATCTCGGGCTGGAGGTCGTCGTGGCGGAGCTGCGTTACGTGCTGGAGCGCGGTAGCGCGCGCTGGATTCCCGAGCTGGAGCAGGTGGCGTCGCGGCAGGATCTTGCTTCGCTGCTCACGCGCATGCCCGCGAATGCCTGCCTGGACAGACGCGAGCTGGAGCGACCGCTCTACTCCGTCAACGCGATGGTGCACGCGTGGCGTCGTCAGAACCGGTGGGAGCCCCGGGCGAGGCCAGCGTCACGCACGGAGCTCGCGGCGCTGGTGAAGCAGGGCCGCAGCACGGTGGAGCGCGTGCCGCGCAACGCGGTGAGCTACCATTGGCATGACGACGTTCTGGTGGCGTCGCGCGGGGACGGAATGCCCGTGGCGTACGCGTTGGCTGCGTTTAGCGATTGAACCGCGTGCCAATGGCGCTGGTGGAGGCGGTGAGCAGGAAACCAAAGCGCTCCAACGCGCTCACGTCGCCGTCAAACTGGATCTCCTCCTTGTCGATGGCGCTGGCGACGTCGAGCGTGCCCTTGATGAATCCCTCGAACGCGGAGGCGGCGAACCACAGCTTGAGGTCCGCGGCGTCATCCATGCCTTCCTGGATGGGCGTCTCCAGGTCACCCATGCGCAGCGTCCACTTGCCCTGGTTGCGGACGTAGAACGAGATGGAGCCCTGCTGCGCGCCGAACTTCTCGATGTTCTGGACGATGTGACGGGGAAGCTGGCTCGTGAAGAACCGCTTGGCATAGGACTCGTTCGGCTGCTCGGTGGCCATGGGTTCTCCGTGAGGTGCCGCGTTACCGGATGGGCGTCAGCGCGGTTCCGTCGTGACCAAGATCCCGACGGGGAATGACGCGCACGCTGGGATTGCGCCGCGCCTGGTTCTGCACGGCCTCGGAGCTCTCCGTGCCGTTGGAGATGACGGCGTCAACGCGCGCGTTGGGATGCTTGCGCGCCCAGTCCTCCAGCCCCGCGCCGCGCGTCCCGCCGCTCCAGCGCCCATTCCAGGAGCTGTCCCAGAGGTTGTCATGCAGCTCCAGCCGGTCCGCCTCCAGGCCGCCCTTCTCGTGCGCGGACAACATCCCGTGCGCGCCGCGGGAATGCGACGACACCACCAGCTCACCACCCCGTCCCCGCGCCGCGTCCAGGTCCAGCCCGTTCACGCCGCTGGCGCGGAGCGCATTCCGCGCGGTCTCCCCGGTGTTCTTCACGTTGTCCCAGCGCGCCTTGCCCGCGGTGCCGAACTCGCTCGCGGGTTGTTCGGGGAGCACCATCACCGTCGGGGGCGGGCCCTTCATCTTGTCCTGCAGCCGCTGCTCGAACGTGGGGCGACCCTGCTGCAGTCCCGCCGAGGGCTGGTCCGCGCGGCTCGCGTCGCCGTGGTAGTGCACCTGCACGTTGTGCTTCTGGTTGGGCTGCTCCTGCAGCGAGCGCGGCACCATGGTGATGGCGGGTTCACCGCCGTTGCCGGTGTTGGGCGCAATGGTGATGCGTGTGCCGTCGGCGAGGAGGTTCCCGTAGTTCTTGGCCACGTTGGTGATCATGCTGGCCGCGCGCGGGTCCGTCTGCGCCAGCGTGCGCATCTTGTCCGCGTCGAGCTTCCCGTCGGCGCCCAGGTAGTCGTTGACGTGGTAGGTGCCCTTGAGCGGCTGCTTGTGCGCGTTGGGTCCCACCGCCGAGGTCGAGCGCGTCGACAACGAGGCTTCCGCGCGCTGACGGGCCGCGGCCTCCTCCCCGGAAGCGCGGTGGCGCGACGCCGCGGATTGCTGGCTGCTGGCCGGGGTCCGCGCGGCCGGCTCCGTTGACGTCGGGGGAGGGGTTGCGGCGGGTTGTGCCGCGGGGGTGTTGGGCTGTGCCTCAGGCGTGGCCTGGGGCGCGCGGGTGGCGCGGTTGCTGACGGATCCCACGGTCATGGTTTGCTCCTCACCAACCTGGGTTGCGGGAGCATGCACCCAAAACCGCGCGCTGTCCTCCTCCCGCCGCACGACCCCGCGCCACCACTCGTCAGCGGAGAAACCGCGGGCTACGCTCGGTGCCTCCTGGCGGGATTCCCGTCGTCATTCCGGTGAGCCGTGGCGTTCCGCTGGCCCACATTCCGCACCACCCGGCCCTCCACCACGGCGGCCATTCCCAAGCCCGCCACGACGCCGGAGCGCGCGCTGGACATGTCCGCTCCCACGCTCCTGGACGTTGCGGCGTTGTTACAGGAGCACGGCACGGAGGTGACATCCTGGCGACGGGGCTGGCTGTGGCTCCGCTGGGCGTTCCACGCCGTGCTTGGCCTGGTGCACGTGCTGCTGCTCTGGATGGGCGTGGCCGCGCCCGTGGTCATGGTGGTCTGGGGGCTGCACCTCTTCCTCGTGGCGGAGATGGATCCGCTCGTCGCCAACGTGGGGAGCATGCTGGTGGGCGTGGCGGGGCTGGCGGTGTTCGCCTTGTGCTCGCGCCCGGTGTTCCGCGCGTGGCAGGCGCGCGCCGTCCACCACCGACGACGGATCCTGCAGGACCTGAGCCTGGAGTCGCGCGGGTCCTGGCAATACGTCACGTCCCCGCCCGCCGGGCTCACCAGCACCATGACGGTGGTGGGTTTCTTCTCGTGGATGCTGGCGGCGGCGGTGCTCCCGAACCTCTTCCAGATCCCGTGCACCCAGCGGCAGCACGAGGCGGAGGAAGGCCTGCGCGCCATTGCGGAAGCGGAGAGCGCGTTCTTCAGCAAGCACCGTCGCTACGGGACCACGCGGGAGCTGTACGAGGAGGGCGTGTTGTCGCGCGCCGTCGAGTCGGAGGCGAAGTACTACCGGTTCCGCATCACGCCAAAGCCCACGGGTTACGCCGCGGTGGCGGTGGACCAGCTCCAGCGCGTGAATCCCCGCCATCCGCGCGACGCCTGGGTCCTCACCAGCCGCGACAACACGCCGCTCCTCTACCTCAACGCCTGTCGCGAGTGACGACGGGAATCACTGCGGCTGGGTGTACTTCTTGGGGTCGCGGTCAAAGGTCTTGCGGCAGTGGTTGGAGCAGAAGAAGTAGGTGGTGCCCTCGAACACGCCCTTCTGCGCCATGTGCTCGTCCACGGACATTCCACAGACGGGGTCGCGGTGCTGGTTGGTGGCGGGCTGCGGGCTGGCCTGGGTCTCGGTCGTCATGGTCGTGGTCTCCTTGCTGGGTTGGCTCTGCGGCGCCGTCAGCTCCGACGTGAATCCGGTTTCACGTGCGGTACGTTGGTCCCGCCACGGCGCATTGTCGTCGAGATACGGGGCGCGGGGCTGATCAGCCAGACCGGCGCTGCGCGGCGGGCGCGGACAGGAGCGTGACCTCACCCCGCGGGCGCGGCGCCGGGGTGTCTCCACGAGCGTCCCCGTGGGGTGTGCGGAACGGCACAAAGGCCGGGCTGCTTCAGCGGGGACGGCGACGTGAAGGGCGCGGCGCGTGAGGCAACGCACACCGTCGTGGCCTCGGGCTGACACGGGGTGGAGGACCTGCGGTTCCTGTGACTCCCGGCACAGCGCGGACATGGTCCGTTGGCGGAGCATGGCGTGCGTAGCTTGGACAGGCGCGTTGGCTCGCGGTTACCGTCTGCGCGCCCTGCCGCTCTCACGAGGTCCGTTCATGCGCTCCGCCGCACGCGTTGTTGTCGCGCTCCTGTTGTCCTTCGGCTGCACCGGTCCTGACACCACGTCGGGAACGCGCGCCACCATCAGCGGTCGCGTTCGGTTGAACGAGGCGCTGCCCGGCGCCAACGACTACAGCCGCGTTCGCGTCGACATCGGCCGCGGCGAGGGCGGCGTGCCCGTGGATGCGGAAGGAAACTTCGAGTTCGCCGACATCGAGCCGGACGTCTACACGCTGCAGGTGACCTATACCGGCGGCCTCACGCTCACCGCGTCGGGGAGCGCGTACCTGCCCTACAGCACCAAGGTGGTGGCGCGCGCCGGCGGCAGCGTCTCGCTGGGGGATGTGATCCTCACGCTGGGACAGGGCGCGGTGGACGGTGCCCTCACGCTGACGGGCCCGGGCAGCGCCGCGGACTCCCCCGACGACGCCGTGGTGCTCCTGGAGGACCAGGTCACCCAGCAGGTGCTGCGTACCACGGTGTCCAACGGGGTGTTCAACTTCCCGAACACGCCGGTGGGTCGCTACCGGCTAACCGTGGAGAAGCCCGGCTATGCGGTCCCCGCCACGGGTGTGGCCCCGGCGGCGCAGGCGCAGTGCGGTGCGGACGTGGTCATCGAGGTGGATGGCGCGGAGCAGCATGGCCGCGACCTCACGCTGGAGCGCGCGCGTCCCAGCTACGTTCCCGGCGGCACCTCCGTGGAGGTCGTGGGCGCCACCACCTGGCTCACCTCGGAAACCAGCGCGGATGTCCGGGTGCTGGCGGAGTTCCCGGTGTCGGGTCGGGTGTGGGTGGAGGCGGAAGGGGCGGAGGCGCCGGAGTACACCACGTTCCAGACCGACGGCTACGTGGTGGAGCTGCAGCCCAACACGCGGAACGTCATCCACGCGCAGTTCCGGGACGGCTGCGGTCACGAGAGCGAGGAGGACACGCTGACCGTGATCCACGACGTCACCGCGCCCACGCTGGCGGACCCGGTGGTGCACGGCGGCGCCGCGTACGTCGCGCAGTCCACCGTGGGGGTGGTCATCCAGGCCGCCGACGCGCTCTCGGACTCGCTGCAGATGGTGACCGCGCTGTGCCCGGTGACCGACGGCGTGGAGTCCGGCTGTGAGCGCGTGGACAGCCCGGCGGAGACGGATTGGCAGCCGTACCAGCGTGACGTGGTGGTGGCGCTGGAGGGCGCGGAGGGATTGCGGCGCTTCAAGGTGCGCGTGCGTGACCGCTCCGGCAATGTCTCCGAGGTGAAGCACGCGGATGTGACCTGGGATGCCACCCCGCCCACCGTCGCGCGCTTCCAGCTCAACGGCGGAACGGCCAACGCCCCCACGGCCAGCGCGTTGCTGAATGTGGCCCTGGAGGTCAGTGATGCCGGTTCCGACGTCACGGGGCTGGCGATTGCGGAGAGCCCGATCTCCTGCGCCAGTGCCGCATTCACGTACTCCAACGTCCCGGAGCTGGTGTTCCCGCTCACGCCCGGTGAGGGACGGCGCCAGCTCTACCTGTGCGCGCGTGACGGCGCGGGCAATGTCACCACCGCCATCCCCAGCGACAACGCCGTGGTGCTGGACACCGCCCGTCCCAGCCGCCCCAGCGTGATCCTCGGCGACGGTTCGGGCTGGAGCCAGACGGCAACGGCCGTGGAGGTGCTGGTGACGAGCACGGATGACGTCGTCACGGATTACGCGGTGGTGCTGGGCGGAGACGCGGTGCCCACCGAGGTTCCCCTCCTGGGCAGCATCTTCCACGTCGACCTGCCCGCCAGCGGCTCCGGGCCCTTCACCGTGACCGCCTGGCTCGTCGACGGCGCGGGGAACGTGGGTGACGTGGCTTCCGCGGCCATCACCGTGGATCTGACGGCGCCCGTGGTGCACCGCGCCGTGGCGGGAAACCCTGGACCCGCCGGCGGGACAACGCGGTACATCACGGATGCGCTGTTGCAGGGCGTGGTGTCCGTCGAGTGCACCGACGACCTGGCTTCCGCCGACCAGCTGCGACTCCTGGTGGAGGATCTCACCGTTCCAAAGGTGCTCTATGACGCCGGGTACCGCTCGCAGGTGGACGTGGATCTGGATGCCGACGCCACCCAGGGTGAGCGCGAGCTGCGGGTGACCTGCCGGGACCGCGCGGGTCGTTCCTCTTCTGCCACCACCACCGTGACGGTGGACACCACGCCGCCCACGGTAACCGTCTTCCAGCTGAACGACGGCACGGCCAGCGCCCCCACCGCGAGCACGCTGGTGAACGTGACGCTCGACGTCAGCGACGCCGGCTCCGACGTGACCGGGCTGGCCGTGGCGGAGAGTGCCATCTCCTGCACCACCGCCGCGTACACGCACTCCAACGTCTCGCAGCTGGTGTTCCCCCTCACGCCGGGCGACGGGCTGCGCCGCCTCTACCTCTGCGCGCGCGACGGCGCGGGCAACGTCACCAGCGCCATCCCCAGCGACAACGCCGTGTTGCTCGACACCGCGCGTCCCAACCGTCCCGGTCTGGTCCTGGGTGACGGCACGGGGTGGAGCGCGGTGCGGCTGGGCGTCCCGGTGCTGCTGACCTCCACCGACGACGTGGTGACGGACTACACGGTGGTGCTCGGTGGTGACCTGGCCCTGCCGGTGGGGGAGACCAGCCTGCGCACTTCACTCGGTGCGATCACCATTGACCTCCCCGAGGGGTCCGGTCCCTTCACCGTGACGGCGTGGATCGAGGATGGCGCGGGCAACACCAGTGACGCCACGTCGGAGGTGATCACCGTGGATGCCACGCCGCCGGTGGTGCAGCGCGCGGTGGCGGGCACGGTGGGGCCCGGCGGCGGCGACACGCGATACATCACCGACGCGCAGGGGCGCACCACCGCCAGCGTGGAATGCACCGACGATCTCACCGCGGCGGATCAGCTCTTGCTCACCGTCGTCGACACCACCGTGGCGAAGACGCTGTATGACGGTGCGTACCGCTCGCAGGTGGACGTGGACCTGGACGGCGACGGCACGGAGGGGACGCGCCAGCTGGAGGTGACCTGTCGTGACCGCGCGGGCAATCCCGCCACGGCCTTCACGTTCTCGGTGGTGGTGGACGTCACGCCGCCCGCGCTGGACAACGGTGAGCTGCTGGTCTTCCCCGTCGGGGCCAGCGACCGCGAAGCCGACCTGGCGCCCACCCGCACCCGGGAGGTGGCGGTGCGCTACCGCACCACCGACGCCACCGCCGGCGTCCATGGCGCGCTGCTCAGCGACACCTCGGGTACCTGCAGCCGCAACGTGGCGCTGTACCAGGGTGCGCCCAGCAGTCCGGATGTCGACGTGTCCTGGACGCTGGGCAACGCGGAGGGCGCGCACCACGTCTACCTCTGCCTGATGGACCTGGCGGGCAACGTCACGCCCACCACGCTGCAGAGCCGCAACCGCGTCACGCTGGATACCGTGGCTCCCACGGCGGGAACGCTGGAGCTGGCCGGGGGACGCCTGGCCACCAACGGGCTCGTCGTGACCGCCGCCATCGTCGGCGCCACGGCGGAGTCGGTGGTGTTCTCCGGGCCGGTGGTGGAGGCGGGGCAGGTGCTGCCGTTTGACGGCAACCCGTTGGCCATCACGCTGGTGAGCGCACTGGACCAGGCGGACCTCTACGTCTCCGCGCAGCTTGTCGACGCGGCGGGCAACCGGTCCGCGTTGTTCTTTGATTCCATCCGTTATGACCGCCGCGTGCCGGAGATCTCCGACGTGATCCTGGCCGGTGGCCTCTCCGAGGTGAACAACAACGTCATCTCCGTGGACGTGCGGGGCGACACCGCCGATCACATGATGCTCTGGGTGGACCCCGACGGCACCTGTGACGACGTGGCGTGCAACCCGCCCAGCTGGGCCGGCTGGTCGCCCTTTGTGGCCGCGTCGACGATCTCGCTGGGCACGGAGACCGGCGCCAAGCTGGTGTGCGCCAGGTTCTGCGACGAGGCGGGCAACAGCGCCGGGCCCTTCGCACGCAATGTGACGCTGGGAACCTTCCACCCGCGCCCGGTGCCGGAGCTGCTTGACGACGACAACCTGGTGCTGGAGCCGCGCACGCTCACCGCGCGACTGGACGGCGTGACGCAGTCGCTCACCATCCGCGGCCAGGGTTTCTCGTCGGACACGGAAGTGAGCGTGGGTGACTACACGCTCCGCTGCAGCGGTGGCGACGCGGCGACCGCAGACATGTGCGAGACCGGCGCCGCCGACGGGAGCTGTGATGCCACCTGCCAGGCGAGCTGCGGCACCAGCTGCGTGGTGGACCTGCCGCAAGCCGTGCTCCGTCGGGCGGACACCTACGTGGTCAGCCTCAGCACGCCGGCGCCGGGCGGCGGGACCAGCACGGACGTGGCGTTCTTCGTGGTGTACGCGCCCACGCCGAGCATCTCGCGCCTGGAGCCGCGGGGCATCACCCAGCTCATTGGCACCGACGGGTTCCCCATCCCGCAGACGGTGGCGCTGAGCGTGTGCGCGCGGGATGTGATGGACAACGCGGTGTTCCAGCTTGGCACCAACGTGGGCACCGTGATCTCCCGCGAGCAGCCCGCCGCCGGCACCTGTCCCAATGCCACCGACGAGCTCATCCGGGTGAGCATCTCCACCGCCGCCATCTTCCCGGAGGACCAGACCAACGAGCAGCTCTCCGTCGTCAATCCCGCGCCCGGTGGCGGTGTGGGCCGGCGCGCGTTTGGCGTCAATCCCGTCGTGGTCGACTGTCCCGACGAGAGCGGGTGTCTCTCCAACCTGCGCTACACCCGCACCAGCATGCTCAACGACGACGGCGTGGCGCAGGCGTTCGCGCCGCTTGACGAGGCGTGGTTTGGCAACCTGACCTGGACCGGCGGTACGGCCGCCACCTGGCACAACGGGAACGGCGAGCTCCTGGCCCGTTTCACCGACGAGACCCACGGCGGAACGCTGCCCGCGCCGTTTGCGCCGGCCGCCACGCTCACGCTGGAGGACACCCGCGGCACTGGGCCGGCCACGCGCCTTGCCAGCGTCCACGCCGAGAAGGTGGCGGTGCAGGCCAGCCAGGATCCGTTGCTGCCGCCGCAGCAGGGACGTGGTCGCACCACGGGGCAGTGGTTGGCCCCGGTTTCCTTCGAGGTGGGCGAGGCGCCCCAGGAGGTGGCGTTCGCGGACTTCAACGAGGACGGGAACATCGACGTCGCCGTGGCCACGTACCAGGAGGGCACCTCGGTCATCCGCGGTCCCTTCACGGGCGCGGCCAACACGCTGGAGACGCGCATCAACTTCCCCGGCTTCGCCGCCACCGTGGTGGCCACCGCCGACGTGGACATGGACGGCCACCAGGACCTCATCTATGGCCGCAACGACTTCCTGGGCGCCGGCACGCAACAGCTGGCCATCCGCAAGGGCCGTGGCGACGGAACCTTCAGCGTGCTGACCAACCTGGCCTACCCCTACTGGGACTTCGTTGGCCTCGAGGTGGCGGACTTCAACCGCGACGGCACCCCCGACCTGCTGACGCTCAGCGATTCCGACAGCGGTCCGCGGGTGGCGCTGCGCCTGGGGAGTGGTGACGGGACCTTTGGCAGCCTGCTGCCCATCGACCCGCCGGCGAGCGGCAGTGCGGGCGGGCTGTTCCTCGTCGCTGCGGACCTCAACCGCGACGGGGCCATGGACTACGTGTCCGGCCGCGGTCCTTCGTGCGTGTATGGAGTCGCGGGAGAGGAGCCCGCCATCGTGGTGTGGCGTGGCGACGGTACCGGCGGTGGCGCCCATGACGTCTACGCGATGCCCGACGTGGCCTGTCTCTCGGATTGCGTGGTGGGTGACATGAACCTGGATGGCGCCAGGGACGTGGTGTGCAGCGCGAATCCCGCCTTGGACGACTCCAGCGTCGTGGGCACGGTGATCTTCGTCCCCGGCCGTGGCGACGGAACGCTCAACCTGGCCGCACGCATCGACACGCCGGCGCCGGGATTTGCCGGTCGGCTCGCGCCCATCGTGGATTTCACCGGTGACGGGCATCCCGACCTGGTGATGGGCTCCAACGTGATGACCCGGTCGCCCGCGTCCTGTTTGAAGGTCATGGCGGGTGATTCCACCGGGTCGTTCACCATCTGGCCCTACGACGTGGATGGTCTGCCCTGGGGCCGCATTGGCATTGCCGACGTGGACAACAACGGCACGCTGGACACGGTGGACCTGGCGCTGGCCGGCACCGGCAAGGCGGTCATCTGGGGCCTCACCAGGGCCGACGGCAACCACAGCACCCCGCGCCAGGAGCTGCGCCCCACACCGGGGGACTACGGCCAGGTCAACGCGCTGCTCGCCGCCGACATCAACCAGGACAACCTGACCGACTTCGTGGCGCTGGGTCTCGATGGCGTCGTCGAGTTCGACAACCAGGACGGTCACAGCTGGAAGCTGGGGGCCAACCTCGGCGCCGGTCCGGAGCGGTTTGCGGCGGGTGATTTCAACGCCGACGGGCTCACCGACATGATCTGGCAGGGCGAAGAGCTGCAGCTGGCGACGCGGGCCAGCGTGAACGATCCCTTCACCATCACCACCTTTGGCGTTCCTGCCGCGGATCAGCGTTTCTACGGCGGTGGGCTCACCCTGGCGGATTTCAACAACGACGGCTTCCAGGACGTGGCCCACGGGCTCTACACGTCCAACGTCGCGAATCCCTGGGGCGTCAACGTGTATCTCTGGGACGCCGTCGGCGGGACGTTCGCGGCGCCGGTCTACACCGAGCTGCCGGAGGAGCGTGGGAACCTTCCGGCCGTCGGTGACCTGAACCAGGACGGGACGCTGGATCTCGTCATCATGCTGCGTCCCTTTGAGGGGGCTCCCTTTGAGTTGGTGGAGCTGATCGGCAACGGCGCCGGCGGTTTCACGGTCACCAGGACGGGGCAGATGACCTCGGAGGGCGGCGTGGTCACGGTGGCGGACTTCGATCAGAACGGACATACCGACGTCCTCGTCGTCGGCCTCTACACCGGGCGCATGTTCCTGCAGACGGCACCGCAGGTCTGGGAGGCCCACGACATCGGCCGTGGGCTCTACGGCGCGGCCGATCTCAACGGCGACGGATTGCTGGACCTCTACTCCAACGGGCGCATCCAACTGGCCATCTCCGCCACGGAGTTCTCACCGGCCATCAGTTTTGCGGGGCCGCCGGAGGCCAACGCGCCGGTGGTGGCGGACCTGGACAACGACGGCGCACCTGACCTGGCGCTCTCCTCTCATTCCTACCGGGCCGCCATCCCGCTGATCCTCGGCGGGCTGGGCGACCACTCGCAGGAGCTGCAGTGGGAGCGGAACAACCCGCCCGGCATCTTCATCGCGGATGGCGACGACTCCGTGGTGCCGCAGCGCGTGGAGCCGGGCGAGCAACGTCGCATGTACATCCGTCCCGCGCAGCAGGTGCTGGACCGCATGGGCCTGCGCGTGATCCTCACCGGCGACGACGCGGCGCTCTCCGCGGTGACACTCACGCTGGATGCGCCCAACGGCGCCACGGTGGACCTCTCGCAGTGTGCGTTGGCCACCCCGTCGGGTGGTCGCCGCGCCATCCATCTCTCCGACGAGGATTGCTCCGCGCTGCAGGTCTTCCGCGGTCTGCAGCCGGCGGGCGTGCGGGCCTGGGACACCACGCCGAACCGGTCGTGGACGCTGCACGTGACGGCCGGGTCGGGGGCGGTGACGCTGGAGGACTTCACGGTGTTGACCCACGGTTACTTCCGCCGGGCGTCGCCGGGGACCAGCCTTGAGCGCCCCGAGAACCTGACCCTGGTTGCGGGTGCGGGAGCGGTGTTCCATGGCACCACGCGCGGCTTCCCCAGCAACATCGGCAACGCGCGCGCACTCTCCACGCCCGGACCGGATCACCTCTACCAGTTCGTGGCCCCCGCCAACGCCACCTACGAGATCCGCGCGGCGGCGGGATTCGACGCGGCGGTGGAGATGCGTCAGGGCCCGTGTACCACCGCGCAGCCCATCACCCTGGACGCGTGCAGCGACGGGTCGCCGGCGTGCCTGCGCTACGCGGTGACGGCGAATGAGACCTACTGCCTCGTCGTGGATGGGCAGGACCGCGGGACGCTGGTGCAGTCCGGCGAGTACGACCTGCATTTCCGGCAGACGAACTGAAGGCTAACGCCACTGCGCCAGCATCTCGCCCTCGCTGGGGCTGATGGAGCGGTAGAACACCTCGCCGGTGCGCCCGCACGCGCTCATGGCTCCCTCGACGACACCCACCTGGTAGGTGTCCAGGAAGTTGTAGATGTCGCGGAAGTGCAGCCGTGCGGAGCCGTCCTGCACTTCCACCGCCGTGGCCGTGCCACGACTCAGCGAGACCTCGTAGCCCTTGGAAGCCAGCTTCATCACCGCTTCCAGCTTCCCGCCCACCATGCCGAAGATCGCCTTGCCCACCATGGACTGCAGCAGCGTGGGGTAGGCCAGTTGCCCCAGGCGACGCAGGCGCTCGCGGGGCGGCGCGGTGGGAAAGAGCAGCGCGGACGCCTCCACGCACAGTTCCATGAACTCCGTGACCGGATAGCCCTTGAAGCCCACGTAGCGACGTCCACCCGGCAGCGGTCGACCCGCCTTCACGCACTCATCCACCACGCCCTGCGGAAACATGCCGCGCACGGTGACGTCGGGGGGAACCACCGTCAGGGCGGCGTTGATGTCCAGCGGGGCGGACCAGTCCAGCCGGGTGAATCCGGGAAGCATGCGCGACCTCGTAGGCGGTCAGGTCTGATAACGCGAAGCAGCCGCGTCGTCAGCGAAATGAACACGAAGCGATGGCCAACGTCCGTTGGTGCAGCTGGAAACCCTCGCTCGACATCGCCGCGCTCCTCGGCACGCGACTCAGCACCTGGCGAGGCGTGCGGCCGTCTTCGGTGTGGCAAGCGAAGCTCCGCCCGGGTTGGCTTCCGCCCAGGGCATCGGGAGTACATTCCGGGGAACGCCATGGACCCCACGTGGAGCCCCGGACCCTGGGAAGTGCTCGCGCTCGTGGTGGGAGTGGGTCTGCCTGTTCGAGATCGACTGGTTCGGTGTCTCGGTGCACAGCGCACACCATCATCGCGCGGTGGAGCTCACCCACGACGCCGTGCGGTTGGCCACCCTCATCCACCAGCGCGCTGGCGTTCGCCATTAGTCTGCGCATGGTGAGAGGCGGGCGAACACCTAACCCCCCACGTTTGTCCCGCTGCGCCCACCCGCCCCCCTTCCCCAGAACCAATTTTCCGTCGTCACCCAGCCGGGGAAGGGGGGCACTCGATGGGCGCAGCAGCCCTCTTTCCGACGAGAAAAAGTCCCAGTGCCAATGCGTGCCCCCCTTCCCCGCAATGGTTGACGACGGTGAGCGGGTGTGGGGAAGGGGGGCGAGCGAGCGCAACGGCATGAACGAGGGGGGTTAGGTGTTCGCCCGCCACGACGGAAGGGACAATTTGTCCACACGCAGCCCGTCAGGTGTCCGCCCGCCTCGCCGACACACGCGGACCATTCCGACGCATCCCACGCTGCCTGTGATTGAACCACGCGGGCTTCACGCCGGGTTCGGGATCCGGGCGGACGACGACGACGGCTGCGGCGCGTGGTGAGCGCGGCGGTCGCCACGCCGTCGCGGGAAGTGAAGGCGGACCGCGACCGCCAGGATGCCAATCACCAGCGACACGCCCTGCGACGTCGACAGCGCTCCGTCCAGCCACAGGCCGCGCGCCACGTCGCCGCGGAGCATTTCCAGGCCCGCGCGCGCCACCGCGTAGCTCCCGACGAGGAAAACGAAGACGTGACCCTCGAAGATGCGCCGCTTGAAGAGCAGCGGCATCAGGAGCAGCGCCAGGAGATGGAAGCCGGACTCATAGAGCTGCACGGGATGGACGGGGACGCCCGCCATGGGATGGGGAGCGGGATACTGAACTCCCCACGACAGCGCCGTCTCGCTGCCATGACAACAACCGGCGAGGAAGCAGCCCACCCGGCCGATGACCATGCCGAGCGCGAGACCGGGCGCGGCGCAATCAAATCCCGCACCAATCCGGTCGAGACCACGCCGCCGCGCAAACACGATCATGGTGCCCGTGGCAACGACGAGGCCACCGTAGAAGACGAAGCCCGGCTCGAAGATCCGCGCCCAGTGCCACGGGTCGTCGCGGAGCAGGTCCCAGGTGCCGCTGGCAACGCGGCCATCCCGCAGGGGATGCCCTCGCGCCTCGAAGAGCGTGTGAAACAGCTTGCCGCCCAGGAGACAGCTCAGCACCAGCACCACCGAGCCCAGCGCGAGGTCGTCAGGACGGCGCCCGTCCCTTCGCCCGAGCAGGACCGCCAGACCGAGACCAAGCACGTAGGCCAGCGCGGTGAAGACGGCGTAGGTGTCGACGCTGTGGCCGAGGAGGGTGAGCGTGGGTTGCATCCTCTTCACCTCCCGGAAGAGCGCCGACGCGGTCCCGCGAGAATCCAGCCGATGACCAGAGCCGCCAGGACGCCGTGCCACGGCGTTCGCGCAGGGGGCGCGCACCAACATCCACCCCCCGAGCCGCTCCCACCGCCGTACCCGGAATTGGCATATGAACCGCCCCCGACGAAGTGGGTGCCGCCTTCGCCACCGATGCGGCTCTCGTCGACCTCGGACGCCGTCACCGCCTCGGTTGCCACCCCGGCGGCATCACGCGCAATGCGGTCAACGCCGTAACGCGCGTAGAGTGTGGGGTCATCCAGCGCCAGCAACGACGAATAGCGCGTCACGATTCCGTAGGTCTTCGCAAGGATCACGGCATCCCGGAGCAGCTCGGGAGTTTCCCCCTGGGAATCCGCGCGTCGCTCCAGCTCGTCGGCGTGGGCTTTGGCGGCGAGCGCCGGAATGGCGAGGTGGACTCCCTCGGATCCCGTCGGTGGCGACGTCACCGTGGCCCCAAGCTGCACGGGTTGTCCGTCCATGGTGGTGCCCGAGAGCTTGACCTCCAAGGTCTGCGCAACGCTGCCTCGCCCGCCCAGCAACAACACCGCTCCCGGCAGGAGGTGTGCAATGCCCAGCGGTGGCGACGTCGAATCGACCAGCTCCACCGTGACCGAGGCGAGCCCGCTGTTGCGCACCCGCCCGAACAACGAGAGGAACTGTCCCGCGATCTCCCCGTCCGACAGGGCAAAGGTGGCCTCGCCGCCCGTCTCGCGGGCCAGCATGTTGATGAACGACTGGTCCAGGTCATGCCCGATGCCGAGCGCGAAGATGCGCACCGTGCGGTCATGACGCGCCGCCGCGGCTTTCACCCGCTGGAGGATCTCGCTGGCGCTTGTGGGGCCGACGCTCGGGTTTCCGTCGGTGACCAGCACCAGGTCGACAGGCCGCTCACCCGGATGACTGGCGCCCACCTCCACGCCGAGCTCCAGCCCAGCCGACATGTTGGTGCCGCCATCCGCCGAAAGCCCATTCACGAACGTGATTCCCTGTTCGCGCTCCTCCGCGCGCAGCATCCGGCCATTCGTGGGCGTCGGGCCCGGCCCAGGTGGTGCGTCGCTGCATCCGCTTGGCGGCGGAGGTGTCCCACCGTGGCCGTCATGGGCCAGGGCACCGTCGGAGAACGCGACGATCCCGAAGAGGTCGGCCCCGTCCAGGTCGTGGAGCGCACGGATGACCGCTTCTTTCTCCTCCTCGAACTTTCGTCCCGCCATGGAGCCGGAGATGTCGAGCACGAACACCGGTTCGCGGTGCTCTGCGGCGGCGAAGGGCTCGAGGTTGGGGGCCCAGCGCGCCAGGACGTGCGGCTCCACGCTGGGATGTGACGAGGTGTAGACGAGCGCGGAGGCTTCGGGGAGCGCGGGATCGGGGGTCAGCTCGAGGAGGATGTCGTCCTTCAGCGTGGCATCCACCACGGTGAGCCGCGCCGTGCCTGCCGCAGCGTCGGCGAGGGCCTCGTCCGCCACGTAGGACTCCGCTTTCCACACCGCTTGCGACCAGCCACCGTCGACGAGCCGAACGTCCACCACCACATCTTCCGCGTCCGTCGCCTGCACGTCGTGATTGTTCAGCGCAATCCGCAGCGTGCGCGAGGCGCCCAGACCTTCGAGGAGGTGGGCATAGTGGATTCGCAAGCGCAGCGGGTCGCCGGCGGAAACGGGATAGACCAGTGCGCGGTACGCATTCCATCCCACCTGCTGCACGAGCAGTGGTTCCTTCACCTCGGGCACCTGGATGGCGTCGGAATACACCTGCTCTCCTTCGCGCCGACCCATGGTCTCGGCGGTTTCCCAGCGCGCTTCCGACGGGATCCAGACCTCCGCTTTCCGCAGCACCGCGCCCGGGGGCAGCGGAAAACGCAGCTCACCGGTGTGCGCGCGGGCGTCCGAAGCGACAAAGTGCATCTCCATGACGACGGACGCGACCTCGCCATTGACCTGCACGTTCCAGCTCGCCTGCTGGGTTGCCAGGCCGCCCGTCCCATCCACGGGATGGAACTCCATCGCGCGCGTGGGCAACGTTGATCCCAGGGTGACGAGCAACGCCGCAACCAGACCACTGAGAGCTCTCATGGACCGCCTCCGCTGATGTGGAAAGTCCCGCTGCCTCACCTGGTCTTCGAGCCCTGGCCCGAAGAGCGATTGCTCTCGAGCAACGGGCGCGCCAAGACGAGGAATCAAGAAGATGCGTGCTCACGGAGCGTTTGGGTCACACGAGGCCCACACCGCCCACCAACGTGCGCCAAACGAATGCCCAACGAATTGCGAAGTCCCTGCCAATGAGATTGGCAGGCAGCAAGACGACAAGTCCTGCTCACCACGAGACCATGGGACCCGTTTCGCAGGACTGTCGGTGAGTGGATCGGTGCTCGGTCGTCCCTCGTCGCCCGCACGCCTCTTCCAGGGTAGTCCTGCGAAATCGACACCGCCGCGAGTGGTGAGCAGGACTTGTCGTCTTGATGCCTGCCAATCTCATTGGCAGGGAGTCCAGGGCGTCATCCCAATAGAGCCGCGCCCAATGGCGTTGCTATTCGAAGATCTTCTCCCGCACCTGCCAGTAGCGCTCCTTGCGCCGGGCAATCACATAGGTGGGCGTGCGGAAGCGTTGTTGCTGTTGCAGCACGTCATCCACCGACGTGATGCGCAGCGGCACCTCGGGACGCCGCAGGTGCATGCGCGCGAAGTTGTACTGGAACGCCCGCGCGTCGGACGGTGTGCCCAGGTAGAACCACTCCTTCAGCGCCTGCCCGTCGACGTCGTGGTAGCGGATCTCCAGGCGCTCGTTGCCCTTGCGGTCCCGCGTGCGCTCGAAGGCCATGGAGTCCACCCGCATGACGTGTGCGTCCTTCAGCGCCATGGCTTCCTTCAGCTTGCGGTCGTTGTCGACGAGCACCGCGCCGCACCGGGCGCACGCCCGCGCGGCCACGTCATTCTCCGCGCCGCAGTCACCGCAGTTCTTGTAGCGGAAGCGGTACGTGCAGCGGACCGGTGCGCCGCTGCGCGGATCCACCGTGGCGCCACGGCACCTCCGCCCGAAGTGCTCGACGATGTCGCCGTCGCGGTCGACCAGGCCCCAGAACTCATTCTCGTGACCGCAGCTGGGGCAGGGCACCACGACGGCGACCGCGGCTCCCGAGGGCCGATCCTCGTCGATCTCCGGGCGGAACAGGTCATGGCCCTGGCCGGTGTAGTCCAGGATGATGCAATCGCTCTTGCCGGGGCTCTGTCGCAGCCCACGCCCGACGATCTGCTGGAACAGGCTCACCGACTCGGTAGGGCGCAGCAGCGCAATGACGTCGACATGGGGCGCGTCGAAGCCGGTGGTGAGGACGGAGACGTTCACCAGGAACTTGAGCTGGCGGGCCTTGAACCGCTGGATGATGTCGTCCCGCTCGGCGGAGCTGGTCTCACCCACCACGAGCGCGGATTGCCCGGGCGGCAGCAGCTCCAGGATCTCGCGCGCGTGGCGCACCGAGGCGGTGAAGATCATGACCGCCTGCCGGTCCTTGGCCAGGTCGACGATGTTCGCGACGATGCCCGGCGTGACGCGCCGGTGGTCCTGCAGCACCGCCTCGATGTCCGCGGTGGCGAAGGTGGTGCTGCCAGCGCGCAGCTTCAGCCGTGAGAAGTCATACGCCGCCACCGGCGCGTCGATCAGGACCGGCCGCGTGAGATCCCCGCGCTCGACGAGGTGGCGCAGCGAGACCTCGTGGATGCAGCGCCGGAAGAAGCGTTCCTCCTCGGTGCGCACCAGGCGGCGCTGGGTGTGGAACTGGTAGATCCAGCCGAGGCCGAGTCGATACGGCGTGGCGGTCAGGCCCAGCACGCACAACGCCGGGTTCTGGGCGCGCAGGCGGGTGATGACCTGGGCGTATTGCGTTTCTCCGTCGACGGAGACGCGGTGGCACTCATCCACCACGAGGAGCGAGAAGCCCTGGAAGAAGCTCCCGTCGGCGCGGGCCACGGATTGGATGCTGCCGAAGATGACCTTCTCGTCGCGGTCCTTGCGCTCGAGACCGGCGGAGAAGATGCCGGCGCTGAGCCCGTGCGCCAGGTACTTGGCATGGTTCTGCTCGACGAGCTCCTTGACGTGCGCGAGCACCAGCACGCGGCCCTTGGCGATGCGCGCCAGCTCGGCGATGACCAGGCTCTTCCCCGCGCCGGTGGGCAGGACGATGACCGCGGGCTCGCGGGAGGCCTGGAAGTGGCGGACCGCCGCGTCGACGGCGTCCTGTTGATAGGGGCGGAGGGTGACCATGGTTCGCGCGGCACACTATCGCCATGCGGACCGGGACGCTGGCCAACCGCCCGGAAATGCGCGGCGGCGTCACGGTCAGCCTGAGCGGCAACCGGAGCAAGACGACGCGGCTGGCGCGCGGGCGTGCCCATCCCGACGACACCGCCCCCCGAGCACTTCCACGTCACAAGGCCTGGCCGCTTCCCGCGTTGCCCCGCGCAACCGAAAACCGCGCCACGCCGCGCCCTGCTTGAGTTCGTCAATGTGGTGTACTAATCGGGGACACACCGATCGTTGGAAAGAACTGGTCCTCTGCGTTGGAGGGGGCATGCGTCGCGTGGTTTCTCTTGGCCTGGTGGCGCTGCTCGCCGCCCAGGCCGGTTCCTGTTCCTGCAACGACAGCAAGCCTCCTCCTGAGCAGGAGTCGCCACCGGAGAAACAGATCCAGCCGTTCGAGGAGGAGGGGGCCGGCAGCGACCATCAGCCGTTCACGCCCGTCCACGTGCGGGGAGCGAACTTCAACCGACTGGAACCGCAGCCCTGGGTCGAGCCGCTCACGCAAGCGCAGACCGACGCGGTCACCGTGCGCGACGATGCCCTGGTGTTCCCGCGCAGCGGCAATGACGACGTGCTGGGGTGGGAACCGGGTCGTGTGGTGGCATCCGCGCCCTCGGTGGTGAACCCGGGGGGCAACCCGTTCGGATTTGCCCGGCGGGTCCGGTCCGTGACCGGGAATGGTGAGACCATCGTCGTCGAGACGGACACGGTGCGCATCACGGACCTGGTGCGCGGTGACCTCCAGGCCGCGCTCAGTGAGGACGCGCGCGAGGTGGACATCTCCCACGTGGACCTCGGCTGGCTCGTCGACCGCTACTACCCGGACATCCCGCCGTCCGAGGCCGGCATGGCCTCCGACCTGCTCCACATGGCGGAGGATCCCGACGAAGAGCCCGGTCGGGACCTGCCGGTGGAAAGTGGGTCCAGCAGCGTGGGGCAACCGCTCTCCTGGGATGACTTCGTGGGTGCCGTGGAGACGGGATTCCAGGTCCTGCGCGACGCCGTCATTGAAGGGAACGTCTCGTTCGAGGGCACCCTGGGACAGCGCTTCGAGAAGGATTTCGATTACGGCGTGGTCGACCAGAAATTCCGGAAGGAATACACCACCAGGAAGTCGCGCGCCGTCTTCGTGGTGACCGCCGAGGGCACGGCCCGCGTCGACGGCACCGCGGTCTTCGACCCCGAGATCACGTACTACATCTCGGTTCCCGTCCGTCCGGGCGCGTCTCCTTTCGCCGCGGGTGCGGCGGCGGCGGCCACCTTTGAAGCCGACGTCAACATCGAGGTGGACGGGGAGGCCCAGATCGAGTCCACGGATTCCCGCTTTGCCGGAGACGCGTACACCGCGGAGATCAAGAACCGTTTCCGCAAGGCCATCCTTGGCAAGGACGTCCAGCCCGCCAACGGTTTCCGCAAGGTGCTCTACCTTTCCAAGCCGCAGGTGAAGACGGTGTACGCGGGTCCGGTGCCCGTGGTGATCGTGACCACCAAGCAGGTGGACCTGGAGTGCGGCGTGCTGCTCAACGGCGGAATCACCGCCCGGGCAGAGCTCAGCGCGAAAGGGAACGTGGACTTCGAGGTGGGTTACCAGTCGGAGAACGGCGGGGAGGTGACGGGACCCGGTTACGACCTGAGCTGGAAGTGGAAGACGCGCGGCGTGACGCTGCGTGGCAAGGCGGAGGTGGCCTGCGGGCTCATCCCGCGCTTCAACGTGTTCCTCTACGACGCCGTGGGGCTCTACGCGGGTGTCCGCACCTCCCTGGTGGGGCGCGTGACGTACAAGGAGACGTGTCCCAAGGACCTCATGTACAGCACCGCACCGGACTCCACCACGCGCTTGTCGCTGTTGTTGAACATGGGCCTGAGGGCGGGCGCGCGGGCGCAGATCCCGACGTCGAGCAACGCGGGTCGGCGCGCGGCGGAGGAGGGCCTGGAGGACAGCTTCGAGCCCTGGAACAAGGACTGGGAGCTGTGGGCCAGGAAGTGGGAGGCCACCGGCTTCGGCTACTGCGAAGGCCTGTGCGACAACGACCAGTTCGACCCGTCGGACGAAACCGACGTCGACTGCGGCAACAAGTGCGGATCCTGTGCGGAGGGAAAGTCCTGCGACACGGAGGAGGACTGCGACGAAGGACTCTATTGCTCGTTCAAGCGTTGCAGCACCAACCACTGCGGCGACGGTGTGCAGAACGGTCCGGAGACTGGGCTGGACTGCGGGGGTGGCTGTACCGGCTGCGCGGATGGCAAGCGCTGCACCGTGCCCACGGACTGCATGAGCGGATTCTGCATCACCCCGCGAATGGTCGACGGGCGGCTCGAGCCTGGCGTGTGTACCAGCGACCACTGCGTGGACCGCCGCCGCAACATGGACGAGAGCGGCGTGGATTGCGGGGGCCGGGACTGCCCCAAGTGCGCGGACGGAAAGGAGTGCGTCAACCCCGCGGACTGTGCCACTCCGTACTGGGACGGCCTGTTCTGCGTCGCGGACGGCTGCAAAGACAATGAGCGCACCGAAGCCCTCCGGGAGACCGACGTGGATTGCGGCGGCGCGTGCGGCCGGTGCGGCGTGGGCCAACGCTGTGAGAGCCGGTTTGATTGCGCGGGCGGCCTGGTGTGCGCACCGGCCAAGCTGCCCTCCGGTGCTTTCGACTTCACCAACCGCACGTGCCAGCAGAGCACCTGCACCGACAACACCCAGGGTGGCGACGAGTCCGACGTCGACTGCGGCGGCCGCTGCCGTCCCTGTCCCTTCAACCGCAGCTGCCGCACCGACGCCGATTGCGCGGAACACGTCTGCCGGCGGCTCCTCGACAGCTATCCCTTCTGTGCCGGTCCGAGCTGCTGGGATGGCGTGGCCAACGGTGGGGAGACGGATAGGGATTGTGGCGGCCCGTGCATCCACAGGTGCGCTCTGGGTGAAGGGTGTCTCGTCAACTCCGACTGTGACAGCGGCGTGTGCAGCACCGCCCATCACACCTGTGTGGAGCATCCCGACGAGTGCTTTGACGGAATCAAGAACGGCGGTGAAGTGGACGTGGATTGTGGGGGACGCTGCCGCAAGTGTGGGCCGGGGGAGCGGTGCTTTGACGGTCGGGACTGCGCGGCGGGGCTCCCGTGCCGCAACGTGGCCGGTGAAAACCGCTGCGGCGCGGACACCTGTGACAACGGCGTCAAGGACCCGGACGAGGGCGACGTGGACTGCAGCGTGCTGTGCGGCGCGTGCGCCGTGGGCCGGACGTGTCGTGGTCCCGCGGACTGCGTGAGCGGCGCGTGTGTCGGGGGCGTGTGCGCTGCGTTCTGTCTCAATGACCGGATGGATTCCGGTGAGGTGGGCGTGGATTGCGCCGGCGTGTGTGACGCGCGCTGCGGCACGGGAATGCCGTGCAACGTCGACACCGACTGCGCATCCGGGACCTGCCTGGAGGGCGCCTGCCTGCCGCCGGACGTGCGGGCACCGGTGCCGGGTGGTCCACTCACCATTGACGACGTCACCGTGGACAGCGTCATCCTGTCCTGGGAAGCGGCGGTGGATGACCGCGTAGCGGCCTCGCGGCTGGAGTACCGCGTGGTCCGCGCCGACCTCCCCTGGCTGATTGCCTCCGTCCCCGCGGCCGACGCGGCCACCACGGTGATGGACTGGACCGCCGACGTCACCACCCACGTGGCCACCGGCCTGACCGACGTCACCCGCTACGCGTTTGCCGTCCTGGTGCGGGACCCCTCGGGGAACAAGGCGCTGTACGCGCCCGTGGACATCAACACCCTGGATGGAACGCCTCCGGTGCCCGGCACGGGAATCACCTTCACGGACGTGGGAGCCACCCAGGTGACGCTGGCGTGGGGCGCCGCCACGGACAACGGCTCGTCGACGTCAAACCTGCAGTACCGGGTGCTCCGCGCGGCGTCCGCGGAGGCGCTGGATACCCTGGCGGAAGCCCTGGTGACGACGGGCGCGGGCATTGCCGCGGACTATGCCACCGGCGTGACGCAGGCCACGGTCACTTCACTGGAGGAAGCGCGCCTGCACGCATTCGCGGTGTTGGTGCGGGATGAGGCGGGCAATGCCCAGCTGTACGCGCCGGCAACGGTGACCACGCTGGACGTCACGCCGCCGGGGCCGGGCAACGGCCTCACGTTCCAGGCCATCACACCCACCAGCATCCGCGTCTCCTGGGGCGCGGCCACGGACAACGCGCCGGGGACCCTGGAATACCAGCTGGTGCGCGCGGGTGCGGAGGCGGACGTGGACACCGTCGACGAGGCGGCGGCGGCCGTGGTGGCGGCTCCCTACACCGCGGACCTGACCACGTTCCTGGTGGAGGGGTTGCCGCATGAAGGGCCGCACGCGTTTGCCGTGCTGGTGCGGGACGCCTCGGGCAACCGCGGGCTGTATCCACCGGGGACGGGCTACGGCGTGGACGTGATTCCCCCGGTGGCCGGAACCGCGCTCACCTTCCAGCGTTACCCCAACGCCATCTCGGTGGGTTGGGGCGGCGCCACCGACAACCGCACCGCGCCTGAGCAGCTGGAATACCGGCTGGTCCGGGCCAACACCGTGGCGGAGATTGATACCGTGGGTGAGGCGGCGGCGATCACCGGTGCCGGCGTGGTGCGGGAGTGGGGGAGGGAGTTCTACGGCGGTCTGGCCATGTCGCTACCGCCCTCCACCCCCTTCGCGTTTGCGGTGCTGGTGCGCGACGCCGCGGGGAACACCACGCTCTATCCGCCGGATACCTCCAGCACCACCAGCCAGCCGCCGGTGCCGGGCGGGGACATCGTGTTCACCGTTGTCACGGACGTGATGGTGGAGCTGACGTGGCCGCCCGCCGGTGACGACGCCACCGGGCAGGGCCTCCTGGAGTACCGCGTGGTGCGCGCCGCAACGGAATTCGATCTGCTCACCGTGGAGCAGGCGGCGTCGGCGCCCGACGTGGTGCTGGACGACACCGCGGCTGCCACCACCGCGCGCGCCACCGGCCTTTCCCCGGGCACGTTGTACGCATTCGCGGTGCTGGTGCGCGACGAGGACGGCAACCTCTCGCTCTACACGGCACGCGAGCAGGCCACGTTCTCCGAACCGGACACCACGCCTCCCACGCCGCCCGCCCAGGCTCCGGTCGCCGCCAGCGACTCTCCCAACGGCTTCGGTGTCACCTGGGGCGAGGCCACGGATGACCGCCAGCCTTTCACCCCGGAGTACAAGCTGGTGTACTCCCCCGTGGCGTCGGACCTCGACACGCTCGAAGAGGCGGACGCGATCACCGACGAGCGGCTGGCCATGGACTGGCGCAGCAGCTTCTCGGAAGGCCTGAGTTGGAACGTCTTCGGTCTCACCCCGTTCTCCACCTACACGGTGGCGGTGCTGGTGCGGGATGGCTCGGGCAACAAGGCGCTGTACCCACTGGCCACCGTCACCACCGACGGGGATTCCCTGCCGCCCCGGGGGTACGCGCTCTATGTCTCCAACCAGTTCGTCCAGGATGACCAGCTTCACGTGCGCATGGCGGATGGCTATGACGACGTCACCGCCACGGCCAACCTGCAGTACCGCATCGTGAAGGGGGCGGCCAGCACGGACGTGGACGAGGTGGCGGAGGTGGCCGCCGCGGCTCCGGAGGACGTCCTGTACGACTGGGGGCCGCTGCCTGACACGGTGGTGTCCGGACTCTCGCCCGGCACCACCTACGCCCTGGCGGGTGTGGCCCGCGACGAGGCGCTCAACGTGGGCGACCCCGTGGTCGTCACCGCCACCACCGCGGACAGCACGCCGCCCACCGTGGCTGCGCCGGTGGTGCGGATCACCGGCCACGCGGCCGACCACGCGCTGACGTTCACGTGGGAAGCCGCCGCGGACAACGCGCCCGGCACGCTTTCCTACGCCGTGTACCGCTCCAGCAACGTGAATCCGCCCGGGCTGCGGACGGCGTTTGATGAGGCGGCAGAGCTGACGGGTACCGGCCTGAAGCTGGGCGACGCGATTGCGCCCCCCTCCGGCACCACGTGGTCCTTCACCGGCCCGGCGCTGCCACCGCCGCTGTTCGGCAACGCGTACCACTTCAACGTGTTGGTGACGGACGTGGCGGGCAACCAGACCGCGTACGCCCCGGTGGGAGAGCTGTTCTCCCCGGTTGCGCTCGCGCTGGAGTGGTTCTTTGACGCCGGTTCCGCCGACGCCATTGCCGCGGGGACGCCAGCGGGCGTGGTGTCCGGTCTGCCCACGCCCACCGTCGACCGCTTCGGAACCGCGGCCGCGGCGCTGTCCTTCGCGGGCCAGCAGGCAGACGGGGTCACCTCCGCCGCGGCGCTGGGGCTTGGCGGGGCTTCACCGCGCACGCTGGCATTCTGGTTCCTGCCCGACGGGACCAACCCCGAAGGCGTGGTGGTGGAGTGGGGTGACGACGCGGCGGATGGCCACATGTTTGGCGTGTACGTGGGGGCGGACCAGCACCTGCACTTCTGGGGCGGGGGCGCGGTCGGGTTTGACACCGGTGAGACGGTGGGCGCGGGGTGGGAACACTGGGTGTTCGCGTTTGATGGGGCAGCGGTCACCGTCTATCGGAACGGGGCTGCCATCGCGTTGGGCCCCACCGCGGTCTCCCTGGCCACGCCCGACGCGCCGCTCACCGTGGGCCGGTCCACCGCAGCCGTGACGTCGCCGGTGGGTCCGTGCCGGGGCAGTGTCGACGACGTACGCGTCTGGAGTGGGGCACTGACGGCCCCGCAGGTGCAGCGCCTGCACGACGCCACCCGACCTTGAGCGGCGTCGCGAACGCCCCGGTGCGGAGCGCGGGTGTCACCGTCACGCGCAGCTCTGCTCACTGCGCCGGGGCGCCGGCCTGGGCGCTCATGGCCTGGAAGGCGGCCATGTCCATGTAGGCGACCTCCCAGGTGTGACCGTCCAGGTCGCGGAAGCGGTGCTGGTACATGAAGCCGTGATCCTTGGGCTCGTTGTAGGTGGCGCCACCCGCGCTCACCGCCTTGGCCACCAGCTCATCCACCTTGGCGCGGTTGGGAGCGTCGATGGCCAACAGCACCTCCGCGGCGTTGGTCCCGCACGTCTCCTTGTAGCTGAAGGACCGGAAATACGACTCCACCAGCAGCATCACGTGGATGTTCTCCTCCACGATCAGGCAGGCGGCGTTCTCGTCGGTGAAGCGGGGGTCGAACTTGAAGCCCAGCTGCGTGAAGAAGGCCATGGACTTCTTGAGGTTGCTGACCGGCAGGTTGATGAAGATCTGGCGCATGGAAAGTGTCCTCGGGGTGGCCCCGCAGGGCCCGGTGGGTCCAACAAGGCCGTCTCGGCCTCCACCCGGACGTCGAACGGCCCACCATCGGTTCGACAAGTTCACACACAACTTCGACACCGCCTCGTAACCTCCCGGAAAAGCGCGCTTTTTCCGGTGGCACCACTCGGCCCGGCCCGGCGGCGGCGCGAAGCCGGGGCTGCGTCGCGACCAGCGCAAGGACGTCCACCAGCCTCGGCCGGAAGCGCGGTGTGGGCTGCCACTCAGGAACGGAATCCGCCCAGCTTGTCCGGGTTGCGGAGCGCGTAGATGCGACAAATCCGACCGTCGTCGACGTCGATTGTGAATGCCGTGGCGAGACTCTCGTCCTCGAAAAGCAGGACCCCGGGAGCGCCGTTGAACCGTTGGCATCTGGTTGCGGTCGCCACCCCCTGTCGACGGAGACGCGCGAAGACCCCCGCAAGGAAACCCGCGACATCATGCGCCCCGCGCAGCACATGGGGCAGCGCCTCGACCCTGCCGCCGCCGTCGGAGTGAAGCTCCACGCCCGGCGACAGCAGCGAAATGAGCTTTTCCTTGTCGCTCTCTCTCGCCGCCTCGATGAATCCTTCCAGCAGCCTGCGGTGCTCCTCTGGTGTTGTCTGGAAGCGGGGGCGTTGTGCGCGCACGCGTTTGCGCGCCCGTGCCGCCAGTTGCCGGCAATTCGCACTGTTCTTGCCCACGGCTGCCGCCACCTCGTCAAAGCTCAGGTCAAAAACGTCGTGCAGCAGGAACACCGCGCGCTCCACCGGGGAGAGCGTCTCCAGCGCGTGCATCAGGGCAACCGAGATGGAGTCGTTGATTTCCGCCGCGACACCCGGATCGTCGCCAGGTTGGTCCGGGAAGGGCTCCGGCAGCCACTCCCCGACGTAGACCTCCCGCTGCTTGCGCGCCGATTGCAGCTGATTCAGTGCAATCCTGCTGCAGACCGTCATGAGCCACGCACGCGCGTTGTCCAGCTCGGCCACCTCAACCTGGTGCCATCTCAAATAGGTTTCCTGCACGGCGTCTTGGGCTTCCTGGCGCGTGCCCAGCATCCGGTACGCAATGCCCTCCAGCGTCCTGCGGTGCTGCTCAAAGATTGCAGTTCTTTGCGTCGCCATGGCTTCTACTCACTGGGATTGGACATGAGTACCGCAAAACGCCAGCCCCGCTCCGTCCGACGGAACACGTGCGTGTACTTCTGGGTGGCGGCAAACACCCCGCCGGCGTCACCAGCATTCTGCGTCTCCACTTCCTGTCGCCCCACCTCGATGGCCAGGTCCCCGCTCCGCTCCACCCGGAGAGGGAACTTGCGGAAGCGGACGAACCTGGACCGCCTGAAGAGCGCGGTCTCGACTTCCATGAACGCCTTCGTCCCGGAGATGACATCTCGCGCCGGAATCAGGAGCTGGATGTCCTCCGTGCACAGGGCCGCGTAGCTCCCCGCATCACCCCTGGTGATGGCATCTGCCTGGCTCCTGCGCAGACGACGGAGCTCGTCTTTGTCCTCCGCGTGGAACTCCCCGAGCCAGGCCCGAGGCTCCAAGGGGTCCAGCCGGAGATCGATCTGCCGCCTGGCGCGAGCCATTGCCTTGGCTTTGCTCTGCTCGTCCAACCCGGTGCCGTCCAGGGCCACCACCTCCACGTCGTCAATTCCCATGAAGGCCAGGATGCGCGTCAGGTATCCGGTCTGGAAGTCGTCCGCGCGGTCCGGAGAGCTCTCGCTGGAGCGTGCGGTAATCACGGTTGCGCATTTTCCCTCCAGCAAACCACGGTACGCGCCCTGCCGTTCCTCAAAGGTCACTCCCGAGCGCACCACGTGATCAAGATAGGCCTTGAGCGTCGACGGGAGGGAGAGATTGTAGAGCGGACTGCCAAGCAGGATGTGGTCGGCATTCCTCAGCTCCGCAATCAATTGATCGGAGAGCGCACACGCTGGGCCCGGGTTGTCGAACGTTTCAAGCGTTTCTTCCGAGAGGTGGGGGACGGGGGCCGTCGTCAGACAACGTTGAATGACCTTGCCCCCGGGATTGGCACCCAACCATCTCTCCACGAAGTAGGTCGTGAGGGCGCGGGTGTGGGAGCCGGTCAAGCGGATGCTGGCGTCGATCCTGAGCAGTGTCTTCATGAGGTGGTCCTTGTTGGCAACGACACCCGTAGAGACAGTTCAGGGGCGCAAAGTGTGACAGGGCCTGGAGAGGTCCATCTGGCGGAGGGCTCCCACCCTGCACGGGGCCGCCGACCGACGTGGAATGCGCAGATCGTCAGTTGCTGCGAGACCGCAGTTCTTGCGTGCGAACCTGGTTCCCTGTGCGTGCCGGGATGGACGTCACTTCCCGTCCGGCGCGGCCGGCAGCGAGATCCGGAAGGTGGTGCCGCTGCCGTAGGTGCTCTCCACGTCGATGGTGCCGCCCGCGCCCTGGATGATCCTTCGGCAGATGGTCAGGCCCAGCCCGGTGCCCTCCCGGTGCAGCTTGGTGGAGAAGAACGGGTCGAAGATGCGCGGCAGCAGCTCCGCGGGGATGCCCACGGCGTTGTCGGCCACGGTGAGCGAGACACCGGAGTCCCTGTGCCGCGCGGCAATCCAGATGCGGTTGGCGGAGCGTGGCCGGTTGGGCATGGCCTGCGCGGCGTTGAGCAGCAGGTTCACCAGGACCTGGCTGAGCTGGTGGCTGGTGATGGCCACCGCCGGCAGCGCGGGAGCACATTCCGAGAACACCTCGGCGCTGCGCAGCTGGGAACCCATCAGGCGGAGCGTCCGCTGGATCACCGTGGCCACGTCCGCGCGACCTTCCGACGCGGAGCGCCCGCTGGAGAACTCCCGCACGTCGCGCAGCACGCCCACCATGCGGCTGGCGCCTTCCCGCGTCTCCGCCAGCACCTCCCGCACGCTGCTCGCACGCGCGGGCGCGGTGGCGTCGTCCAGGTCCTCCCGCAGCACATCCAGGTTGACCACCACGGCGCCCAGCACGTTGCTCAGCTCATGCACCAGCCCGGCGGCCAGCTCTCCCAAGGTGGCCAGCCGCTCCAGCTGGGTGCTCCCGGCGCGCGTGGTCTCGATCTCCTCGCGCAGGCGGCGTTCCGCGGTGAGGTCGCGGAAGCCCGCCAGCAGCACCACGCCGCGGGGATCCTTCTCTTCCGCGCGCAGCGCCACCTGGCATTCCACCTTCCTCCCGTCGGGCCACTGCACCGTCAGGATCTCCGAGCCGCGTCCCTCCACCTGCAGGCGCTCCAGGGCCGCGTGGAACTTGTGGAGATCCTCCGGCGCCAACAGGGACTCCAGGCGCACCCCGGCCAGCTCCTGCTCCGTGCGACCCAGGATCCCCGCGACGTCGCCCACGGCCTCGGCAATGCCGTGCGCGGTCTCCTGCACCACCGCGTTGCCCAGCGCGCCCGCCAGCTCCTTCTGCCAGGCGCGCACGCGCTCCAGCTCAGCCTCCTGCGCCCCGCGCTCGACGAGAATGGCCACCACGTCGGCCAGGGCCTGGAAGGTGCGCAGCTCGTTCTCCAGGAAGGTGTCGGTGGGACCCATGGCCCAGAGCACCCCGCGCAGCTCCCGTCCCGCCGTGACCGGAAGCGCCAGGACACCCAGCTGCGGGTCGCGCGTGGCGACGTCGGAAGGTGGGGTGGTGCTGGGCACGGCCAGGGTGGCGGGCTGCCCGGAGCTGGCCACCCGCGAGACCACCGGCGGCGGCAGGGAAGGGCTCGCGTCCGTTCCCGCCCGACGAGGCATGCGTCCCACCTGGGCCAGCAGCTGCAGGCCGCCGGAGGGCTCCTGGCGCTGGTAGACGGCGAGCGCACTGGTGGGCACCACGGTGGCGACAATGGCCAACGCCTCACGCACGGCGCGCTCCAGGGGCATTCCGCTGCCGGGCAGCGCCACCAGGCGACGCATGGCCAACGTGAGCTGGCGCAGGCGCTCCTCCACGTTGGTGTGCAGCAACGCCACGTGCGTCTCGCCGGTGCCCGGGAGCGCCACCAGTCGCACGCTCAGGTGCCCCACCCCGGACAGCACCAGCTCCACCGGCCCGGCACGCTCCTGCAGCGCCAGGCTGATGTCACGGATGGCGTTGGCCAGGATGGCGCCGTGGGCACCGTCAAGGAATTGTCGCGCCACGCTGTTGGCGGATTGGACCTGGCCGCCGGTGTTGAACTGCAGGATGCCCACCGGGAGCTCTTCCACCAGCTCCGGAAAGCACCGCGCCGTGGCCTGCCAGTCTCCCGTCGGTAGCAGCATGTTGGCCTCGCGTCTCCTTGTTGGGGAACGCGTAGCAACATGGAGGCCATGGTTTGCGGCACACCGGAGGATAGGGCGCGCTTATCATGGGACGAAGTCGAGCCGAAGAGATCGGCGTGAGCGCCATCGCTACCCCCCTTCCGTCGGCTGTCACCATGGACCTGCTCGCCCAGCTCCTGAATGCCACGGTGTCGATCCGCGCGTCCGACCTGCATCTCCGGTCAGGTGCGCGGCCGTTCGTGCGTGTGGATGGGCGGATCTGTCCCACCAGTGGTGAGCCGCTGACCGCCGACCAGGTCGAGGCCATCATCCGTCTCACCGCGGGGGAGTCCTGGGCCCGTTCCAGCGGTCACGACCTGGAGTACTCCTATGACATGGCCGGCCTGGCGCGGTTCCGGGGCCACGCGTTCCGACAAGCTGCGTCGTGGGCGGTGACCTTCCGCGTGGTGCCCTGGCAGGTGCCCACCTTTGCGGACCTGCGCCTGCCGCCGGTGGTGAAGGCGCTGGCGGTCCACGCTCCGGGTCTGACGCTGGTGGCCGGCCCCACCGGCAGCGGCAAGAGCACCACCCTGGCGGCCATGCTCAACCACATGGCCACCAATGAGACCCTGCACATCCTCACCGTGGAGGACCCGGTGGAGTACCGCCTCTCCGACGGGAACTCGTGCGTGAGCCAGCGTGAGGTGGGCCGCGACGTGGCCACCTTCACCGACGCCCTGCGCTCCGCGCTGCGCGAGGACCCGGATGTGCTCTTCATTGGTGAGATCCGCGACCTGGAGGGAATGCAGGTGGCGCTGCAGGCCGCGGAGACGGGACACAGCGTCTTTGCCAGCTTCCACACCGGCACCGCGGTGAAGACGGTGCAGCGCCTGGTGGGCATGTTCCCCACCGACGAGCAGGCCATGGCCCGGGCGCGCCTGGCGGAGGTGCTGCGCGGGGTGTTGTGTCAGCGCCTGTTGCCGCGGCGGGGAACGCGCGGTCGCGTGCTGGGCACGGAGGTGCTCATCAACAACTACGCGGTCAAGGAAGCCATCCGCGACCCGGCCCGCACCGCCGGCATCCCCACCGTGCTGGAGCGCTCTCCGGAGCAGCACATGCACACCTTTGACCAGGCCCTGCTGACCCTGGTGCGGGAGGGGCTGGTGGCGGGGGACGTGGCCCTCAACCAGGCCTCATCCCCCAACGACCTCCGGCGGAACCTGCAGATGGCTGGCATCAACGTGTAGGCGTGAGCCCAGGCGGGAGCGCGCAGGCTCTGCATCCGGCACCGGATCTGAATCCCGGCTCAAGTTCACCGATGGGTTGGCCGATCTCAGGAGCACTCGGGAACGGGAGCGGAGGTCGGTATGACGGTGACGGCGCTACAGACTCGGGCGGGCGGGGTGATTCCGGTGCTGGTGCATGGGCCGCACTCGCCCATGGTGCGCGTGGTGGATGCGTGCCGGCGGATTGCCCGCAGCGAGTCCACGGTCCTCCTGACGGGCGAGACGGGGACGGGCAAGGACGTGTTGGCCCGCTTCATCCACGCCATGAGCCCGCGTGCGAACAAGCCGTTTGTCCCGGTGAACTGCGGGGCCATCCCGGAGGCGCTGCTGGAGAGCGAGTTCTTTGGGCATGAGAAGGGCGCGTTCACGGGCGCCACGCACGCGCGCAAGGGTCGGATTGCCGCCGCGGAGGGCGGGACGCTGTTCCTGGACGAGATTGGCGACCTGCCGCTGAGTCTCCAGGTGAAGCTGCTGCGCGTGTTGCAGGAGCGCACCTATGAGCCGGTGGGCTCGGCGGAGTCGCGCCCGGCCAACTTCCGCCTGGTGGCGGCCACCAACCGTGACCTGGCCAAGGACGTGGAGGCGGGACGTTTCCGTCGGGACCTCTACTTCCGCCTCTTCGTGTGCCCCATCGAGTCCCCCGCGCTGCGCGAGCGTGACGGCGACATCCGCATCCTCTTCGAGCACTTCTGGGCGCAGCGTGGTGAGACGCGGGCGGTGGAACCGGAGGCGATGGCGGCGCTGGAGTACTACGCGTGGCCGGGCAACGTGCGGGAGCTGGAGAACGTGGTGGAGCGCATCTCGGTGTGCACCGACGGTCCGGTCATCCGCGTGGCGGACCTGCCCGCGCACCTGTGCGCCACCGCTTCCACGTCGTCGGAGACGGCACCGCAAGCGCGCGTGGTGGCCTTCCCCGGCATCAATCGTCCGCGTGCCGTGCCGGCTCCCACCTCGTCCACTCCGGTGGCGGAGCCCGCGGGCCCGGCGGACGTGGAGCAGCTGCTGCGCACGCTCCTGGAGGCGCTGCCCATCCCGCTGGACATGCCCGGCATGCTGGACCGCATCGAGGAGCAGCTGATTGGTCGCGCGCTGGCGACGTCCGGCGGCAACAAGAAGGCGGCCGCGGCGCTGCTGGGTCTGCAGCGGACCACGTTGGCGGAGAAGCTGCGGCGCCGGATGCGTGGCAACGAGACCGCGTGCGCGGCTCCCGCGGGTGAGCCCGTCCCGGAGGTGTGACGTCATGCCGGCGTGGCTGCTGTCCGTGGCGCTCTGCGCGGTGCCGTGGCCGCAGGACGCCTCCGCGCTCCCCAACAACCTGGTGCAGACCACCATCAACGTCGAGCGGATCCGGTTGGGCCGGTCCGCGCACGTGACGGCGGAGGTGGAGCCGCTCACGGGAGAGATCGTGTTGCGGGGCGCCGCGCGTGCCGAGGCGGAGCTCCGTCGCCAGCTCACCGGCGCCAGCCTGTGCACCCTGCTTCCCCGTGAAGGTGAGCGGCTGCGCCTGCGCTGCGCCGCGCGGAACCTGCAGGCGGTGGTGGCGCGGGACCGTCGGGGTGCCTGGCTGGAAGTGCGCCAGCTCCGGGGAATTCCCACCGGTGGGCCCACCACGGTGCCGCGCACGCGCTACCCCGCAACCCTGGTGGGCCTTCCCGACGAGATGGCCGGCGACATCGACCGGGTCGAGGAAGCGTTGCACGCGCGCAAGCCGGTGACGGCGCGTCTGCAGGCACTGCTGGGCGGTGGCGCTTCCGGCTACGCGGCGCTGCGGCTGGGTGACGTGGCGCTGGAGGAGGGCGCCCCGGCGCTGGCGGTGGCCTGGTACCGCGAGGTGGGTGGCCTGGGCGCGCTGGGACGTCTGGCCGCGGCGCGGGTGTGTGAGCTCACCGGCGAGTGCCTCACCCGCGCGCTCGACACCACGTTCTCGTCGGACGGCCTGGAGGAGCCCGCGGCCAGTGAGATGGTGCTGCGCCGCGCACGCGTGTTGGCGTTCCAGCGCTCACCGGCACAGGGCGCGGAGGTCCTGCTGGACGCCATCTCCGAGCGCGGTGAGGCCGCCACCTGCGGGGCCGCGCGCGCGTTGTGCCAGTGCATCACGCTGGCGGCGCTGCGGGAGGCCACGCCCGACGACGCGCACATTGCCCTGGCGCTCTACGCCTCCTTCCGTGAACCCGCGCAGGGGCCGCTGGCCTGGGAGCTGGCGTGGGAAGCCGCCGACGTGGCGGAGACCCTGGAGGCACCCGCCGCCGCCGCCACCATCCTGGCCGCCACCAGCGTGCGCGCCCCGGCCCGGCGCCTGGACGAGCACCTGCTCCGCACCGCGCAGCTCTACCTGAGGAGCGGAGACACCGGACGCGCGCAGGCGGTGGTGGACTACGCGCGCTCCCGGGTCTCGCCCAAGGCGTTGGCCCGGGGACCCTGGCGCAAGGTGACGTGGGAGATTGCGCGCGGTCGTCGGGAACGGGCCGACGTGAACGCGACCGCGAGCGAGGCCACGGCTCCCGCGGACAGCGACGTCGACATTGCTCGCGCGTTGGTGGCGCGTGCGCGCGCCCAGACGGTTGTGCCAGCACCGTGACGCATGAGTTGGCGCGGTGTCGGAGACTTGGCGGTCAGGCCGCGTGGCGCGTCACGAAACCGGCGCACGGTCCCAAGGAAAGACGTGGCCAGGGGGTTTCTGTTGGGCGCGGCTCTCCTGGGACGACGCCCTTCGCTCCCTGCCAATGAGATTGGGCGCGGCTCTTTTGAAACGACGGTCGACGTCACCGGCGGCTCAAGCCGCGTGCTGGAAAGGCACCAAGCCTGGCCTCGCAGCCCGTTGGCCCACGTGGCCGCGCCAGGCTCTGCGTTGGCGGCATGGGGAGCGTGGTTCGCAGAATCCAGGTTGTCGCAAGGCTCGAGAAACAACGTCGCAACCTCAAGCCTGGCTTCTTGTGGCCGCCGAGGCAGAGCCTGGCGCGGTCCAGCGCGGCAGGTGTGCCACGAGGCCAGGCTTGGTGCCTTTCCAGCATGCGGCTTGAGCCGCCGGTGACGCCGACCGTCGTTTCAAGAGAGCCGCACCCAATCTCATTGGCAGGGAGCGAAGGGCGTCGTCCCAGGAGAGCGGCGCGCATTTCCGTTCGGGAACGGGTCGTTCACACGCGGGCATGGTCCTCGCAAGAGCAGCAGGCATGAGACTCTTTGACGCCACCACTGCCACGCTGGAGCGCGCGCTGGATGTCCGGCTCACGCGCCAGGGCGTGCTCGCGCACAACGTGGCCAACGTGGACACGCCGGGATTCACTCCGCGCGACGTCAATGTGACGACCCAGGTGCAGACCGCGGCGGCGGGTGGGCTGGGCCTGGACGCCACGCAGGGCGCGCACCTCGGCGCCGAGGGAAGCAGCGGCTCCCGGCCGGCGGTGACGACGGAAGAAGTGCCGGGCGCGCGGCGCCTGGACGGCAACGCGGTGGACGTGGACCGGGTGATGGCCACGTTGGCCGAGAACGCCATGCAGTACTCCGCCGCGGCGCGCACGGTCTCCCGCAAGCTGGCCATCCTCCGTTACGTCGCCAGCGACGGTAACGGCTGAAAGGAGAAGCACCATGGATTTCTTTGCTGCGTTCCGGGTCAGTGCCTCCGGGTTGGCGGCCCAGCGGGAGCGGGTGGACATTGCCACCGGCAATCTCGCCAATGCGGAGTCCACGCGCGGCCCCGACGGACAGCCGTACCGTCGACGCGACCCGGTGCTGGAGGCGGTCACGTTCGAGGATGCGCTGGCGGGTGCGGAGACGCCGGCGGTGCGCGTGGCGGAGGTGGTGCAGGACCCCACGCCGGGCAAGCGCGTCTACCAGCCGGGCCATCCCGACGCCGACGCGCAGGGCTTCGTGACCTACCCCAACGTCGACCCGGTCCACGAGATGGTGAACCTGATGAGCGCGTCCCGCGGCTACGAGGCGAACGCCACGTCGTTCGAGACGCTGAAGGCCATGGCGCAGCGCGCGCTGGAGATCTTCCGCTGAGCGCGGAGGAGGTGGGCGATGAGACCGATTGCGGGATTGACGGACGGGGCACCGCCGCTGGTCGAGCCGGCGCGCAAGCCCCTCGTCAACGGACCGGAGTTCACCTCCGCGCTGGAGAAGGCGGTGGACAACGTGGAGCGCGCGCAACAGTCCGCCGACGCCCAGGCCACGAAGTTGGCGACGGGGGGCGGCAACCTGCACGAGGTGGCGCTGGCGCTGGAGAAGGCGGACATCACCATGCGCGTGGCGGTCAAGGTCCGCAACAAGGTGGTGGAAGCGTACCAGGACGTCATGCGGATGAACGTCTGACGACGTGAGATGGAGCGCGGGCCATGGAGCCGCTGGTCAAGACCGTCAAGAACCTGCAGGAGAAGCTGAACGCGGCGTCCGCGCGCACGCGCATGCTGGTTGCCGGCGTGGCCATCCTGGCGGCGGTGGCCGGCGCGGTGGTGGCGGTGGGGCACAACGCCGACGCGTATGCCTACGTGTTCACCAACCTCTCCGCCGAGGACAGCGCGGAAGCCACCGCGGCGCTGAAGGCAGCGGGCATCCCGCACCGGCTGGAAGCAGGTGGCGCGGCTGTGTCCGTCCCCTCACCCCGGGTCCACGATGCGCGCCTGCTCCTGGCCGCCAGCGGCATCCCGCGCGGCGGTCACGTGGGCTTCGAGCTGTTTGACAAAGGCGACCTGGGCGTCTCCCAGTTCACGCAGAAGGTGAATCTCCGTCGCGCCATTGAAGGCGAGCTGGCGCGGACCATCTCCAGCCTGGCCAACATCCGCAACGCGCGCGTGCACGTGACGCTGGCGGAGACCGCGCTGCGTCGTGAGGATGACCGGGAGGCCACCGCGGCCGTGGTGGTGGCGCTGCGCCCGGGAAGCACGCTCTCCCGTCGGGAGCTGGCGGGCATACGGCACCTGGTCTCCTCCGCCGTCCCCGGTCTGACGGTGGCCGCCGTGAGTGTCATGGACGGCAGCGGCGCGGTGCTGGCCGGCTCCGACGACACCACCGACGAGGCGCAGGCCTTCCAGCGCACCACCGAGCGCGACCTGGAGCGTCGGATCCTTGGGGTGTTGGAGCCGCTGGTGGGCGTGGGCGGAGTCACCGCGCGCGTGACCGCGGAGGTGGATCACACACGCACCGACTCCACCGCGGAGCTGTACGACCCCGAGACCGCGGTGCTGCGCAGCGAGCGCACCGTCAACGACACCAGCAGCAACAGCACCGCGACCGCGCGGGGAATGGCCGGCGCCGTGGCGAACCAACCCCAGACCGCGGCAGCGCCCTCGGGCGGGAGCGCGGGCAACAGCTCGCACGCCGAGGAGACGCGCAACTACGAGATCAGCCGCACCACCACGGTGACGCGGAAGCTGGTGCCGCGCGTGACGCGCCTGTCCGCCGCGGTGGTGGTGAACGTGGGAGGCCGCACGTTGCCGCCCGCGGAGGTGGCGCGCCTGGCGGACCTGGCCCGACGAGCCGTGGGCTTCGACGCCGCGCGTGGCGACGCGTTGGAGCTGCAGGTGGGTGAGTTCGCGGAGGCCGCGCCACCGACGGCGGAAGCCCCCGTGTTGCCGAGCTGGGCGCTGGGCGCAGCCGCGGCGGCGGTGGGTGCGTTGGCCATGCTGGTGCTGCTCTTCGTGTATGCGCGGAGCCGGCAGCGTCGTCGTCGCCAGGAGATGCCGCTGGCGCTGTTGGAGCCCGGCAAGCGCGTGGCCGAAATCGAGCTCGCGGTTTCCGACGTGGAGACGGCCAACGCCGCGCCCGCCGCGGTTGCCGCACCGTCCGCCCCCGCGGAGACGCCCGCGCTCCCCGACCCGGAAGCCATCCTGCTGGCCAAGGCGCAGGAGCTGGCCCGCACCAATCCCCAACGTGCCGCGTTGCTGCTGCGCGCGTGGCTGAACGCCGACCGCAATACCGAGGAGCCCGTGCATGTCCGCTGAACGTCAGGAACCCCTGGACCACGCAGGTCCCAACACGCTGCGCGCCGCCGCCGTGCTCGTGGGCCTGGGTCGCGACGTGGCGCAGTCCGTGTTCCGCCACCTGTCCGAAGGTGAAGTGCGCAGGATTGCCCTGGGGGCGAAACAGCTCCGGTCCGCGCCGCCGCGCGCCGTGCCTGACGCGTTGAAGACGTTTGTCGACGCCATGGGCGCCATCTCCGTCGACGCCGCGGTGGGAGATGACCTGCTGCAGCAGTGGGCCGCGGAGGCGTTGGGCCCGGAGGTGGCGCGACGTGCGTTCGAGGGCGTGCCGCCTCCCGTTCCGCCCGACGAGATGCTGGGACCGGTGGCGCAGGCGGAGCCGGAGTCGCTGGCCATGGTGCTCTCGCGTGAGCATCCGCAGACCATTGCGCTGGTGTTGAGCGCGTTGGAGCCGGAGCGCGCGGTGGCCGTCATGGAGCTCATTCCCGAGGAGCTGCACAGCGCCATCATGCTGCGCATGGCCACGGTGGAAGGTGTGGTCCCCGAGCTGTTGCGAGAGGTGGGTCAGGCCCTGGCCGGGGAGCTGCGCGCCACCAGCGCCGGCGGCCTGCGCAAGGTGGATGGACGGAGCGCCGCGCTGGAGATCCTGCGCCGACGTCCCAGCGCCAAGCAGACCGCGGTGGTCGACGAGATCGAGAAGGCGGATGCGGCGCTGGCCGGTGAGCTGCGCAGCAAGCTGTTCACCTTCGACGACATCGTGCACCTCACCGACCGCGACGTGCAGACGCTGCTCAAGGAGTTTGACGCCAGTGTCCTCTCGGTGGCGCTCAAGGGAAGCTCCACGGCGGTCTCCGAGAAGATCCTGCGCAACATGTCCACGCGCGCGGCCCAGATGCTGCGGGACGACCTGGCGGCCATGGGCCCGGTCCGTCTCTCCGACGTGGAGAAGGCGCAGGAGGCGTTGGTGAAGGTCATCACCGCCCAGGCCAAGAACGGGCGCATCACCGTGGTGGGCCCCGCGGACAAGATGGTGTGAGCCATGACGACCACCAGCATCAAGCAACCCTCCTTCCTGGCCTCCACCCCGCGACGTCCGCAGGTCACGCCGGCGTCATTCCGCGTGGAGCACCCCACCCCGCACCCCGTGAGCCCCCC
>JBFMGU010000419.1:0-5680 GCA_040752415.1 Myxococcota bacterium | reverse complement strand
ACCCGCGCCCGCCCCCACTCCGACCGCTCCGCCTCCGCAGCCAGTGCTTCCCTCGGAGCCGCCGCCCCCGCCGCCGGAAGGAGACGTGTTTTGAGAGCCTCCGTCGTCATCCTGGCGTTGTTCTCCGCCGCGTGCGCTCCGCCGTGGGAGCTGCTGGAGACCAACGACACCGCGCGGACCATGTGGAGCGTGTGGCGGGCTCCGTCGGGTGCGGTGCTGGTGGGCGCGGACAATGCGGGCATCCTGCGACGCGCGCCCGACGGACCGGTGTTCGAGCCGGTGTCCATTGCGGAGTCGCTGACGGGGGAGCCGGCGGTGGAGGATCAGGTGGTGGGGCTGCAGGGCCCTTCCGACGTCGACGTGTACGCCTGGACGCCCACGCGCTTCCTGCACAGCACCGGCGGAAGCTTCCGCGTCCTGCCTCCGCCCGAGGACGGAACCCCGTGGCAGCCGCTCACCGTGGTCACGCTCTCGGAGTCCGACGTCCTCGTCACCAGCACCACCCCCGACGACGGCGACGTGCTCTTCCAGAAGTTCCAGGAAGGCTGGACGCGCGCGCGTTTCTCCGACGGAACCTTCCGGCAGCTCGACTGGGTGGCCGCGTCCTCGTCGGGGCAGGTGTTCGCGGGGCATGGTCGGGAGGGCCGGCAGACGCTGGTGCGTCGCAGCGGCAACACGTTCGAGCCGGTCTCGGGCTTCGCCATCAGCGGCGTGCGCAGGGCCGCGGTGACGTCGGACCGGCTGTGGACGCTGACGGAGCGCGGCGTGCAGGCGGTGCGGCTGGACAATCTCTCCACCGAGGACACCGACGTCTTCCTGCCCGGCGCGTTCTACGACATCTGCGCATTTCCGTCGGGGCGCGTGGGTGTGGCGGGCCCCTCGCGCGGTCCGTTGCAGCCGGTGTGGATCTTCGAGAACGGCCAGTGGACCAACGCCAACGTGGGCACACGTGAGGTTCTGCGCGGCATCCACTGCGGTGGCGACGGACGCCTCTACGTCGCCGGCGACCACGGCATGCTCGCGCGCGAGCCCTCCCCGCCGGGCTGACACCACCGCGCGGTTCCCATCTCGCCACTTCCGTCGCGTTTCCCCGCGCTTGCGCGCCATGGCTCAACCGGCACCACGACGTTGCTGCGGCGCATGCCTGAACATAGGTTCAGCGCATGGACACCGAGCGCCGCCTGCAGCTCACCGCCCCCACCGACTGCCCCGAGCTCGACGGGTCAGGCCCCCAGGCCGCCGCGGCCTTCACCGCGCGCGCGGAGCCGGTGCAGGCGCCTTCCTCGTCGGAGGAGGTGCTGCTGCGACCACTGCAGAAGCGCAACGTGGTGCAGGAGCTGCCCAAGCGGGCGCGCGGGCTGGGCATCTACGAGACGCGGGTGGGCAACCAGACCGTGCCCATGTTGCGCACGATGATGACGACGGTCTGCGACAAGGCCTGCGGCTACTGTCCCTTCGGTCGCACGCGGGATTTCCGGCGGAGCAGCTGGCGCCCGGAGGAGCTGGCGGACACGGTGCTGAAGCTGCGCGAGGCGGGAATGATCCAGGGGCTGTTCCTGACCAGCGGCCTCGCCACGGCGCCGCGAAGGATCATGGACCGCATGCTGGCCACCGTCGACATCCTGCGCGCGCGCGGCTTCCAGGACTACGTGCACCTCAAGATGCTGCCCGGCGCGGATACGGGCCAGGTGGCGGAGGCCATGCGGCTGGCCACGCGGGTGAGCGTCAACCTGGAGGCGCCCACGCCGGAGGTGTTGCGTCGACTCGCGCCGGAGAAGGACCTCGGCAGCGACCTCGCGGTGCACGTGCGCACCACGTCGGACCTGGCCGCGCGTTTCCCGCAGCATGCGCCACGGGGCGGGGTGGTGACGCAATTTGTCGTCGGGCCGGGCGGAGAGACGGACCGGACGCTGATGGACGCTGCGTCGCGGCTGTACCGGCGGTGGGGCGTGCGACGCGTCTATTACAGCGGCTTCATCCCGGTGATGGGCACGCCCATGGAAGGCGTTCTTCCGACGCCACCCATTCGCGAGGCGCGTTTGTACCAGGCGGACTGGCTGCTGCGCTTCTACGGCTACCGCATGGACGAGCTGCCTTTTGATCCGCGCGGCATGCTGCCGGAAGGCGTGGACCCCAAGGCCGCGTTCGCCCTGGCGCATCCCGACCTCTTTCCCGTCGAGGTGAACCGCGCGCCCCGTGAGCTGCTGCTGCGCGTTCCGGGACTCGGTCCGCAGAGCGTGACGCGCATCCTGCAGCACCGTCGTGCCCAGCCGCTGCGTGCTCCCTCCGACCTCAAGCGCCTCGGCGCGGTGGTCTCACGCGCGCAGGACTTCCTGCTCTTCGACGGCAAGCACTTCCCCGCCCCCCGCCCCGTCGCGCCCGCGGAGCAGCTGCGCCTGTTTGACCAGAGTCTCACCTTCGGCCGCATGCTCGGCGACGGTCGCCGCATCGTCCCGCAGCACGGCGGCACCTACGTGTGACCCAACGCTCCCCGCGTCACTGCGCCCTTGCCCACTCCTCGTGTGCATGCTCCCGCGCGTACGCCGCCCGCTTCACCGCCGCCAGCGCCTCCGCCTTCTCGCCGTCCGTCGTCGCGGACTGCGCGTACGCCTCGTAGAACCGCGCCGCGTCGTCGAACTTCATCCGCCGCTCCCCCGCCTCTCCCAGCAGCCGCATCGTCTCGCGCACCACCGTGGGGTCCGGCAGTCCCAGCTCCAACGCCGTCCTCAGCTCCCCGTCGGCGCGCTGGGGGTCATCCGCCACCAGCTGCCGACCGATGAGGTAGTGCAGCGTCCCCCGCACCATGCGCGCGCGACCGCCACACGCCTCCTCCTCGAGCGGGACTCCCACCCTCGCGCGTTCCAGTGCCAGCAGGTCACTCCGCCCGCGCGCCTTCTCCGGCCCCTTCCCGACGAGGAACGCGAGCATCCCCCGCGCCCCCGCCCCGCATCCGGTCTCTCCCTCGTCGTGGAGCACGCTCACGGCCAGGCGCAGGATGCGCAGCGCGCGGACCTGCGCGGCTCCCTCGGCGTGGGTGAGCGCCTCGTCGTACAGACGCAGCGCGTCCTCCAGCTCCCCCGCGCGTGACGCCGCATCCGCGCGCTGGGACAGCACCTGCGCCCGCGTCGGGGGATCCAGTGGTCGCGCCATGAGCTCGTCGGCCACGCTGCGCACCCGCTCGTCGTCACCCTGGCGGGCCGCGGCTTCCAGCAGCGCGCGCAGCGGCGCATCATCCTTGGCATCCAGCTCCAGCAGCGCGCGCCACGCCGCCTCCGCGTCGTCCATGCGTCCCGCGTCGGCCGCCTCGTGCGCGGTCTCCCAGAGGTCGGCGGCGCGGTCCACGCAGCGTCGTTCCAGCAGGCTCCCGCGGCTGAACACGCGCTGACTCTGGGAGAGCCCGCGCTCCGGCAGCGTCACCGCACGCAGCTCCTCGTGCCACGCGCGCTCCAGCTCGCCCACGTCGACACCCAGGGGCGAGAGCGTCCCCGCGCGGTACACCGCCGCCAGCATGTCGTTCCCATGGCGCGCCGCCACGAAGCGCAGGAAGGCACCCGCCGCGGAGTACGCGCGCGCCCCGCTCTCCACGAAGAACCCCAGCGGCCCGAGCAGCCGCTCCAGCGACGGAAGCCGCCCCATCTTCAGCATCAACGCCGCCTGCTGCTCCAACGTCAGGTCCCCGCGGTACTCCTCCAGCGCGGTGGCCATCCCCTCAATGAGCATCACGCGCGGCAGCACGCCCAGGATCGCGGACACCTTGAACGGCCCCGTCGTCAGGTCCCCGGCCAGCACGTGGGCCAGCTCGTGGCGCAGCGCGGCAATCGGCGGCGCGCCGCCCTGCACGTGGATCTCGCGCGTCCACGGCTTGGCCAGCAGCGTGTTGCCCGCGCCCAGCAGACGCGCCTTCTGCTCGGCGGACGCGTACAGGTACACGGTGATGGGCGCTTCACCCGGCACGCCCAGCAACGTGCGGAGCCCCTCGATGTGTCGCTCCACCTCCAGCGCCACGCGCGCCCGCGACGACGCATCCACCCCGTCGGACATGCGGATCACCGCGTGCGGCGTGCGGTGCACCACGCGCAGCTCCCGCTGGATCTCCTCGCGCCCCGGCCGACGCAGCTCCGCGGTCTGCCCCGCCGTCACCACCACCACCGCCAACGCCACCACCACACCCAGCGCCCAGCCCGCCGTCGGGGCCCCACGTCGTCGCGTCACGTGCAGCGCGCCGGCCACCGCCACCATCAGCGAAGCCAGCGCCACCGTCATCACGCGCAGCGCCACCACGCGCTCCAGCGACCCGCTGCCCTCCTCGTAGATGGGCCCCCGGAAGTGGCCGAAGTAGTGGTCCAGCGCAAAGGCCTGCGGGTGTTCGTAGAGACGCCACAGCGTGTCCGCGCCGCTCAGCAGCACCATCAGCAAGAGCCACAACCCGGCGCGCCGCCCGCCCTCGCGCAGGGACACCGCCAGCCACGCGCTCGCCCCCAGCAGCGCCCCCGACGAGACCGGCCCCAGCACCACGTGCGCCAGCGCGCTCCCGGTCCCGCACAGCCGTTGGGTGATCGCCCCCAGCGCGCCGGTCCACAACGCGGGCAGCGCCCCCAGCAGCGCGCCCACCGCCACCAACGTCAGCGCCGCCTCCAGCGGCCGGACCAGACGGATCCGACGCGCCAGCGCGAGCAGGGGCGGGCCCAGCAGCGGGGGCGCCAGCAGGGACGCCACCAGCGCTTGTTCGTAGCCGGGGACGGTGACCGCGGGCAGGAAGAAGGCCAGCAGCGTCCAGACCAGCCACGCCGCCAGGGCCAGCGCCGCCACCCCTCCCACCCGCCACCACGCCCGATCCGCCATGCGGGCAGCCTCCCCTTCCGGCCCCCACGCGGCAACCGCGGGCGCAACCCCCGGCGTGGGAAGTTCCGTAGGAAAGCGGGCGGGTTTGGCCTAGAGTGGCAGGCCGCTGCAGCGGGCCATGGCGGGTGTCGGGGTGGATCTTCCCGGCGGGTGGAACGTTGGAGCGTTGGTGCTGTCCAGAGTCCGTGAGGCCTCCGCGTGAAGTTCTCCTGCGACAAGTGCGAGACGAAGTACTCGATTGCCGACGAGAAGGTGCGCGGCAAGGTCCTCAAGATCCGCTGCAAGAAGTGCGAGAACATCATCGTCCTGCGGGAGCCCGCGCCCACGCCTGCCGCCGCCGCGGAGCCGGCGCAGGAGGAGCAGCCCACCCGCGCCGTGGCGCTGGACCCCGCCACGCTGGCGCAGCTGCGGAGCGCCGCCCCCTCGCAGGCCAAGGAGCCCGCCCGCGCCGCGGCCCCCCAGCGCGCCGCCACCGGGGCCGTGCTGCCCAAGGCCGCGCCCACCGGCCAGAACGACTCCACGCGCGTGGTCAGCTACTCCGAGATGGAGAACGTGCTGAAGCGCGGGGATGCCCAGCCCGCCGCCGCGCGCACCGCCTCCTCGGCCGCCGCCGCGCCGGCCCGGGTCACCAGCCCCCAGCCCGCCGCGTCCCGCGCGCCCGCCGCCCCGCCGGCCCCGGAGCCCAGCCCGGAGTGGTACCTGGCCATTGGCGGGCAGCAGGTGGGCCCCCTGACCACGACGCAGGTGGAAGGCAAGATCAGCGCGCGGGAAGCGGATGAGCGCACCTACGGCTGGTGCGAGGGGATGGGGGACTGGAAGCGCCTGGCGGACATCCCGC
>JBFMGU010000418.1:0-5709 GCA_040752415.1 Myxococcota bacterium | reverse complement strand
GGTGGGGCCATGGCGTCGACGGAGCCCTTGGGGAGCTGGTCGGCGGGAAGTGGGGGAGGGGCCCAGGCGCCACTGCCGGCCGCGCGCGCTTCCGTCTCGCCTTCCCGACGAACCATGCCCTTGAGCACCCAGCCCTGCGAGACGCCCTCGCTGCTCACCAGGTACATGAGCCCATCCCCGCTGACGACGTGGACCTGCAGCTTCACACCCTCCTTGACCACGCCCACCACCGGGGAAATCAGGGACGGCTCGACGTGACCCAGCGTGGTCTCCGTGAGCAACACCTCGAACTGCGGGTTGCCCTCGGGGAGCGGTGGCGCCTCACCGAAGCTGAGCGGCTCACCGCCGGCCTGCACCCAGCCCGCGCGACCCTGCTCGAACTCCAGCATGGTCCAGTTCCCGTCGGCGGACTGCAGGATGCGGGGGAGGCAGCGGTCCTCCTGCATGAGGTGGAACACGGCGAAGTTGAGCCCCATGCCGGCGCGCATCAACGTCCCGCGCGGGGTCAGCACCAGGTTGGGCGGGCAGGTGCCGTCCTTGGGCTTCACGCCGGAGGGGCCTTCCTGCTTCCTGGGCGGCGGCGCGGTGGGAGCGCCGGTCTTCTTCTTGGCGGGCGCGGGCTCGGCGGCGGCTTCCTTGGCCGGCTCCGGCGCCTTCTTGGTGCTTGCGGCGGCAGCGGGGAGGGCTGCCAGCAGGATGGCCAGGATGCAGACGGGCCGGGTCATGTGGCCCACCATAGCACGAGGGTCCTGGCTGCCCGCGGTTCAGGGACGCGCCTTGAACTCCACGGTCACGCCCTTCTTGGCATCCTCCACCACGGGATTGTCCGGCGCGGGGAGGGGCTGCGCGGCGTCGACGGCGCGGATGATGGCCTTGTCATAGGCGGGATTGCCGCTGGGACGGACCACGGTGCGGGAGAGGACCGAGCCGCCCTCGTCGATCATGATCTTCACCGAGCACGTCATGACCTTGAGCTGGTTCTCCGGAATCTCCTCCGGCACCTTGAGCTTGGCGCGCACGGCCTTCTCCAGCTTGGCTTGGTACGCCGCCATGGGGGACTTGGGCGCCACGTCGGATTCCCCGGCCACCGCCTTGGGAAGCGCGTCCTCGAAGCCCTTCTCGATGGCCGTCTGCGTGAAGTTCCCCGTCCCGTTGCGACGGTCCAGCAACAGCCAGCGCTCACCCTTCCCGTCGGGGTTGGCCTTCAAGAGCAGCCACTCATTCTCCTTGCCCTCCTCCACGCCTTTCTCCTCGATGAGGAAGTGATCCTCCCGCGTGGTGGCAATGGCGGTGCCGCGCGGACCGGGCTCCACGCCGGCAATCTCCCACTTCTGGATCTTCCACTCCTTCACGTGGGTCCAGAACGCCAGGTTGTGGTCGTCGCGCTTGGTGCGGGTCTTGCGCTCCTCCATGACCTTGAGGGTGTACGGGTGGATGCGCGCCTTGAGGTCCTTCCACTTGCCCTTCTCGACGAGCCCCATGACCTCGGTGAGAAACTCCCGGGCGCCGGCAACCTTGGGATCATCCGCGGGGGCCTCCGCCGGTGCTTCCGCGGCCGGGGCTTCATCTCCCTCGCCCACCACCCGGGGCGCCTGGGCGTGCAGGGCGGCAGGGAACATCAGGCTGGTGGTCAACAGGACGGGCGCAATGCGCGTGCTCATGTTTCCTCCGAGGAGAAGCGCGGGCTCATACCGGAACGCGCGGGGTGGGCCAAGTCATTGTGACGTCGCGGGTGCCCCGTCCATTTCGCCACGCGGGGCGCAAGGGTGGCGCGCTGCCCCGTCGTCCTGGCGGGCGTGACCGGGGTTGCGCTCCAGGTCCACCACGCCTTGGGCGAGCGCCCCGGGCTACAATGCCTGGCGGACACCCCCTGAACCCGCCATAAGAGGCGCCGTGCTTCCGGTCATCCACTTCCTGGGCTTCAAGATCCCCACCTTCATGGCCGTGATGGTGGTCTGTTACGCCGTGGCGTTCGTGTGGTGCGTGCGGTGGGGCATCAAGCAGGGCATTGACCGCCAGGACGTCTTCGACGGGACCATCGTGGGGTGCATCACCGCGGTGTTCGGGGCCAAGCTGGGTCACGTGCTCTTCGAGTCCACGGGCCACCAGCTCGAGGGCGGCCACGTGGCGACGGGAATCCTGGACCTCCTGAAAGCGGACCCCTGGCACTGGGCGCGCATCGAGGACCCCGGCTACGTCTGGTACGGCGGTGCGCTGGCGCTGGTGCCGGTGGCGCTGTGGTTCACGCGCAGTCGGGGGATTGACCGGGGCAAGGCCGCCGACGCGGGCGCTCCCGCCCTGGCGCTGGGCGTGGCGCTGGGCCGGCTGGGGTGCTTCCTGGGAGGCTGCTGCTACGGCCGTCCCACCGACGTGCCCTGGGGCGTGCACTTCCCCCACGGCGAGGCCGCGGCGCTGGGCCCGGTGCATCCCACGCAGCTCTACGAGGCGGCGGTGGGCGTGCTCATGGTGCTCTACGTGATCTGGCGTTTCCCCCGTCGGAAGGTCGAGGGGGAGCTGCTGGCCACCGTGACCGTGGTGTACGCGCTGCAACGCTTCCTCACCGAGTTCTTCCGCGGCGACGCCGAGCGCGGCATCCACGCCGGCTTTGGTACCTCGCAGCTCATCTCCATCCCCGTGTTCGTGGTGGGGGTGGGCGTGCTGGCGTGGCTGTGGCGTCATGGCACGCGGGTGGTGTCGCAGCAGGAGAGCCCGGAGCCCGCGCCGCCGTCGGCGCCGGAGGCCGCGGCATGATGCTCCGTTGGTGGTGGGTGCTGGCGCTGGTGTTGTGGCCTGCGCTGGGCCGGGCCGAGCCTGCGCGACTGATGGTGCTCCCCTTCACCGGTGACAACGTGAAGGAGGAGGTGCTCTCCGGCCTGCAGGCCATGTTCGTCGACGAGGCGCGCAAGATCCCCGACGTGGAGATCACCGAGATGACCTCCCGCGCGCTGGTGGTGGCGGGTGACTGTGCCGGCGACACCGCGTGCCTGGGCAAGGGGCTGGGTCGGCTGGGCGCCACGCAGTTCATCCTCACCAACGTGCGACGCCTCTCCGGCGGCTACCTCCTGAGCCAGTCGCTGCACCAATGCCCCGGTGGCGACGAGGTGCGCGCCAGCGAGGAGACGCTGAAGGGCAGGGGCAGCGCGCTGGAGAAGCTGACCTACCGCGCCGCGGTGAAGCTGCTGGCGCCGGAGCGGCTGGTGGGCGCGGTGCAGGTGGACGTCAACGTGGCGGGCGCCACCGTCCACGTCGACGGGAAGCCGATTGGGAAGACGCCGCTCCCGGGCGCGTACGCCGTGGGTGAGGGCCGGCACCGCATCAAGGTCACCAAGGATGGCTACGAGACGTTCCAGGGTGAGGTGGAGGTGACCTACGAGGAGACTGCGGCGGTGGACGTGCGCCTGCTGCGCGACCAACGCACCGTGTCCTCGTCGACCGGCGGCGGGGAGAACGGTGGCGGAGGGCTGCCGCCGGCGCTCATGGGTGGTCTCGGCGCGGTGGGGATTGGCGCCGGAGTGGCGGCCGCGCTGTTCGTGGTCAGCCTCATTCCCGCCGGGGCGCTGACGGGTGGGCTGGCGCTGGCCACGTACTACCAGGCGCGTGAGATCGAGAACCGCGCCAAGGCCGGACAGCTCCTCCTCCCCGCCGACGAGCGACGACTGCTGGCCTGGCGCCTCTTGTGGGGCGGAACGCTGGCCTCCCTGGGCACGCCGGTGCTGAGCGCGGTGGGTTCCGTCGTGGTGGGCGTCGTCGTGGCGGTGGTGGGCTTCGTGATCTCGCGCGTCACCGCGCCCAAGGAGGAGGTGCCCGACGAGGAGCTGGGGTTCCGTCGTCGGACGGAGAAGCCGCGGCCGGAGGCGGAGGCGGAGGCCGAGGAGGAAAAGCCCGCCGCCCCGGAGGAACAGCCGCAGCCGAAACCACGCAAGCGCGCGCCGCCCAAGGAAGCACCGCTTCCCGAGGGTGACGAGCTCCCGGAGGGCGAATGACGCGCGTCCGTCTCCTCCTGGCCGTGCTGGCAACGTTGGCCGCGTGCGAGCTGTTCCAGCCCAACCTGGACCAATACGGCTACACCACCTGCGGCAGCGACGACGATTGCGCCGACACCGGTCGCCTCTGCGAGACGGGGTACTGCACGCCGCCGCCGTGGTGGGACAAGCGCTTCAAGCACCGTCGGGAGCTGGTGGTGGTGAACGGGAGCGCAAGCACGTTGCCCAAGGGGTTCCCGGTGACCCTCCCGGTGGGGCCCGCTGGGAAGCTGCCGGTGGACGAGGTCAACACGTTCGCCCGCGTGGTGGCGTTGGACCGCACGTTGCGCACGCAGGTGGAGCTGATGACCACCACCGACAACGTCGTCAGCAACGGCTATGACCTCATCTTCACGCTGCCCGCGGACCTGCCTCCGTCGAGCCGGTTGCCGGGGATCTGGGTGTACTCGTCGGCGGAGAGCGGCACGGAGGCGCGGCCCAACGGGAAGGAGGCCATCTACGTCATTGACGAGGGCTTCCGTGACGACGAGCTGGACAGCGCGCTCTGGCGCACCGACGGCAACCCCGTCTTCGTGCCCAACGACCTGGAAGTGAAGCTGCAACGCGGAGACTTCCTGTGGAGCGACGTGTCCCTCCCTGGCGTCCCCGGCGTGGAGCTGGAAGCGGACTTCACGTTGACCCCGGTGGAGACCTGCAACGGTCTGACGGTGGGGCTGATTGCCAACGACGACCGTGGGTTCCAGTCCCCCTACGCGGTGGTCTCCGCCACGGGGAACGGGAAACTCTCGGTGGACGTTCAGGAAGGCGCGGAATTCCCAGCCCAGGTGGGTGAGGTGATTGCCTCCAACGTGACGCAGAAGCTGCTGTTGCGTGTTCGCGGGGACCTGGTGACCGCCACGCTGAACGGGGAGGAGTTGGACCCGCTGACGCTGGAGGACCCCATCACGGCGCCCTTGCATGCGCATTTCTTCGTGGAGGGCGGGACCTGCACGCTGACCGTGAAGAAAGTGCGGATGCGCGCCGCGGTGGAACCGGAACCGGTGGTGGAACCGGGCGCGCGGGTGCAGTTGCCACCGGAGTGAGTCCCGTCGTCACCATGCCTTGACATCGGCCGGCTGCGCGTCACGTAATGCGCTCCTCCGCTTTCCCAGCGACGAGGAGAATTCCATGGCGCGTGAGACCATCCGGCTGTCCGCGATCATTCCTGCCACACCGCAACGCATCTACGACGCATGGCTCGACGGCGAGCAGCACAGTGCGTTCACCGGCGCGTCCGCCGAGGTGGACCCCGAAGTGGGCGGTCGGTTCACGGCGTGGGACGGCTACATCGAGGGCAAGACGCTGGAGAAGGAGGCCAACCGGCGGATCGTGCAGTCATGGCGCACCTCCGAGTTCCCGCCAGAGGCGGAGGACTCGCGCGTCACGGTGGAGCTGGACGAGGTCATTGGCGGGACGCGAGTGACCCTGATCCACGAGGACATCCCCGAGGGCGACAGCAACAAGTACGAGGAGGGCTGGAAGGATTTCTACTTCAAGCCCATGAAGAAATACTTCGGTGAGGCCGCCGAGGCCGAGGAGACCGCCAAGACGCCGGTGGTGCGTGAGGCCAAGCCCGCTGCCGCTGAGGAGCGCACGTTGGTGACGGGCCGTCCCGAGGCCGCTGCGCCGGCTCCGAAGAAGAAGGCCCCGGCGAAGAAGAAGGCCGCGAAGAAGAAGGCTCCCGCCA
>JBFMGU010000417.1:0-5792 GCA_040752415.1 Myxococcota bacterium | reverse complement strand
CCACCGACCCGGAGTCGCTGCAGAAGGCGCTGAAGCAGGCCATTGCCGACGGAGACGCGTACCTGGGCGCCAAGCAGTACGCCAAGGCGCAACAGAGCTACCGCGCCGCGCTGAACTACGACGCCGGGAGCGAGGAGGCCTACTACAAGCTGGGTCTCGCCTTTGCGCTGGGGGGTGACTACGCCGGCGCGGCGGCGGCGTTCGAGCGCGTGCTGGCCCTCAATCCGCGGAACACCAGCGCGCGACAAAACCTGGAGCGCGCGCGCGCCAAGATGGCCACCCGTCCCGCCGGCGCGGACAGCGCGTTCGACAAGGCGGAAGACGCGTACATCCGTGGCGTGGGCCTGATGCGCTCCGGCGACTACGTGGGCGCGCTGGCCGCGTTCGACGAGACGCTGCGTTACCGGCAGGACCATGCGCTCTGCTACGTGGCGCGCGGGACGGCGTTCGTGGCGCTGCGGGATCCTCGTCGGGCGGTGGTGGAGTACAACAAGGCGCTCACGTTCGACCCGTCGCTTTCGGCGCCGTACTTCGGCCTGGCCGAGGCGTACCGTCAGGCCGGCGACAACCCACGCGCGGTCCAGTACTACACGCACTATGTGAACTCGAAAGGACGCGACAAGGACGCCGCCACCGTGGACCGTGCCAACCGCTGGATTGCGGAGCTGAGCCGATGAACCGCGTGAACCTGTTGCTGTTGACGACGACGGCGGCGGTGCTGGGCGCGTGTGATTGTCGGCCGGTGCCGCCCAACCGCTGGAGCGACCTGGGCATCCAGTGCAACGGCCAGAGCGACTTTGCGCGCAACGCGCAGCGCAGTGACCAGGTGGTGCTGGAGACGCAGCAGCAGTTCGAGGACTTCCTCCGTCGGGACTGCTTGCGCGGACAGACGTCCATCACGGTGCCGCGCGTGGATTTCGGCAAGCGCGTGGTGATCATTGACGGGACGTTCTCACCGCTGGAGGACGGGACCTGCGTGAAGACGCGCAAGGTGGCCCAGGTGGATGCGTGCGTGGGCGGCGTGCAGATGCTCTACGACGACACGCCCGACCCGGAGTGCTCCGCGCAGCTCCTCACCGGCTCCATCAGCATTGACCGGGATGAGGCCAGGAGCGCCTTCTCCGCGCAGTCCCCCGCCGTGGCGGCGGCGCGGTGAAAAATGCGCCGGAATCCGGTGGGGGGATTAGGATGGCAGGCCTGTTCCCGGGACCTGGACGCATGAGAGCCATCCTGCTGGCCCTTCCGTTGCTCATGGCCCTTGCCGCGCCGGCGCGGGCGGCCATCTACACCTACACGGACAAGGACGGCGTGGTGCACTTCACCAACACGCCTCCGGACTCCTCCGCGCGGGAATACACGCCGGGTGCCGATGACCTGGGTTTTGGCGGAGCCCCGACGGGGACGAAGTTCGCGAACACGCCGCGCATGTGGGAGCCCCCGCCCAAGGTTGCGGCCAAGAGTCGGAAGTTCGAGGCGCTGATTGCACGCGCGGCGGAGCGGTACCGGTTGCCCGCGGCGCTCATCAAGGCGGTGATGGCGGCGGAGAGCGGCTTCAACCCCCGGGCGAAGAGTCACGCGGGCGCGTGCGGGCTGATGCAGCTCATGCCGGTGACGGCGGCGGAGATGAACGTGGGGGACATCTTTGACCCCGAGCAGAACGTGTTCGGCGGGGCGCGCTATTTGCGGTACCTCATCAACAAGTTCAATGGGGACGTGAAGCTGGCGGTGGCGGCCTACAACGCCGGACCCAACCTGGTGGCCCGGCTGGGGCGCATCCCCGAGATTCCGGAGACAAAAAAGTACGTGCGCACGGTCCTGAGCCTCTATCGTGGCTACCGGCGCGCGGAGCTGTTGGCCCAGGGCGGATGAGGCATGGAGACCCAAGTTCGTTGGCGAGATGACGCGGGAGCCGAGGCGGACTCGGAGTTCCTGAACCTGCTGCTGGAAGGAAGCCACCTGCTGCAGCAAGGCGACGTCGTCACCGCGCGTGCCCGGCTGGAGCAGGCGTTGCGGTTGCGGCCGCAGAACGAGAAGGGTCGCAACCTGCTGGGGCAGACCTATTTCAAGATGGGGCTGCTGGACCCGGCGCTGCGCATCTACCGCCAGCTCGTCGAGGAGTATCCGGGCGAGCCCACGCTGCGGCTCAACCTGGCGCTGGTGCTCCTGAAGAAGGGCGACCTCCAGGGCGCGCGCAGCCAGCTGGAACAGGTGTTCGAGCTCAAGCCGGACCACCAGAAGGCGCTGAACTACCTGGGCCTCGTCTACGAGCGGCTGGGTGAGCTTGCCCTGGCGCGCTGGGCGTTCATCCAGTCCGGGAGCGAGAAGCTGGCGCAGGCGATGGAGGAGAAGCTTCGCGCCAAGGGCCTGCCATTGGAGCCGGCGCAGGTGCCCGGTCGTCCGCCCGCGCCTCCCTCCACGCCACCTCCCGCCGCGGACGTGAGCCTGCCGCCCTCCCAGTGGGGCACCCCTCCCGTCGAGCAGGCCGCGCCGCCGGCCGCCGAGCCCGTCGAGCCGTCGCCCGCTCCCGTGGTGGCGGTGGTCCCGCAGGAGCCCGCTCCGCCGCCAGAACCGGTGGCCGCCGAAGTCCCTCCGTCCCCCGCCGCTTCCGAACCCGAGCCCATCCCCGTCCGCCACGACGAGGCAACCCAGGACGAGGAGATGGAGGAGGAGACCACGCAGGCCGCGGCATCCACGGTGGACCAGGTGGCGGCTGCGGCGATGGCGTCGGAGGAAGCGCCGGTGACGACGGAGGAGGCCGCCCCGCCGCCCGCGGAGCCCGTGGTCGACGAGACCCCGCCGCCAGCGGCCGAAGCCGCCCCGCCACCGACGGAAGAACCACCCCCTCCCCTCGCCGCGGCCGTGGAAGCACCGCCTCCCCCCGAGACGCCAGCGGAGGACGTCGAGGTTTCCGTGGAGGAACCGACGTCTGCCGCGGCCGCGGAGTCCACGCCGGCCCCCACGACGGATGTGCTGCCCCCAGCGACGTGGGGCGCGGAGCCCGCGGAGGCGGCGGCACCCGCGGAAGCCGTGGCTCCCGTCCTGGAAGCGGCCCCGCCGGCGCCCATGGAAGTGGTGGTTCCCGTCGTGGAGACGCCGCCGGCACCGCCCGTTGTCGACGACGCGACGCTGGCAAGTTCCGCTGCAGCCGGTGCCGCCGTGCTGGCCGCGGCCGCCGTGGCGGCAACGTGGTCGTTGGCGGAGCAGCAGGCCTCCGCTCCGCCGGTGGAAACGCCCGCAACGACGACGAGCGAGCCCGACGCGCAGGTGACCGTGGCAGAGGAGCTCCCGGTTGTGGCGGCGCCGGAGCCGGTGGTCGCCCAAGTCGATGTGCCGGTTGCGGCCGTTGTGGAAGCGCCCGCCCCCGTCGAGGAGGCGGCTGCGGCCGTCGTGGAAGCGCCCGCCCCCGTCGAGGATCCGGCTGCGGACGTCGTGGAGGCGCCCGCCCCCGTCGAGGAGCCGGCTGCGGCCGCGAATGTCGTCGAACCGCCCGCGCCCGTCGAAAGCGTGCCGGCAGCGACGGAGACGCCCTCTCCCGTCGTCGAGGCGGCTGCTCCGGCGGAAGCTCCAGCAGAGGAGCCCGCGGTCCAGGACCCCGTTCCGCCCGTTCCTCCCGTCCCGGCGGAGCCCATGCCGCCGCCCGGTCCGCCGCTGCCCGTGATGGCGGGCATCCACCGCTCCACCGTGGCGCTGAACGCCTACGGCCTCGACGAGCCGGCACCTCCCCCGCCGGTGTTCCACACGGGACCCACGTCGCCGTCGTCGTCGTTGAAGCCGATGCATATGGCGCAGCGCTCGCTGGAGTGGACGCCGTCGGCCACCAACGAGTCCATGATCGTCACGCTGGGCAGCGAGCCCATGACCGGCTCCCAGTGGGCCAGCAAGCGTGGCGTGGTGACGCCCTCGCACCCGTTCGCGCCGGTGGCGCCGGGGTTGCTCGGCCTGGGCGTCGAGGGGCCGGTGCTGGTGCGCGCGCGCTCACTGGCGTTGGTCCAGGGTGAGATCCAGATGGCCCACGCGCCCGAGAGCTCCGGCGTGGAGGCGGGCGCCACGCCGCTGGGCGGCACGCAGGATCCGCTGCTGGTCTGTCACGGCGCCGGAGTGGTGACGTTGGATCCGGGCGGCGCGCTCATTGCCGTGCTGCGCCTGGAAGGCGGAAACGCCACCGTGCTGGAAGGCTCGGTGTTCGGTTGCTCGTCGGGGATGCAGTACCAGAGCGTGGTGGTGGCGTTGGATGACGCGGGCCACATCGTCTCCGGGCTGCGCTTCTCCGGACACGGCGCGGTGGCCGTGCGCAGCTCTTCCAGCGTGCGTGCCGTCTCCTGCTCCGCGGGCCAGCGCCTCACCGTGTCCCTGGACCACCTGCTGATGTTCGAGGGCTCGCTGCGTTGTGAGCCGACGTCGCAACCCGGTGGAACGCCGCGCGCGGTGCTCCTGGAAGGCGACGGTGTGGTTCTCCTGCGCACCGGCCCGCGCGCGTGATCCGACCGGGCGTTCGCATTTTTTTCATTGGCGTTCGCGTCGTGGGCAGAGCAAGATGAGCCGCGTGACTCAGGAGGTCCCGCAAGGCACGTCCCAGTCCCGACATACACTCCGAAAAGGCAACTCCGCAGGAAACTCGGAGACGCAAAGCCATTGGCCTACCGGCGCGTGAGACGCGCCCACGGCTTGAAGGGCCGCCGAAGAGGACACGGGTTGGTCGCCACCCGGTGCCTTTCGTTGGCCTTTTGGCGTTCCACCCCCTGACTCCCCGTCGAGCCGCCCCTCCAGCCATCCGCCGGTCACGCCGCAAACGCCGGGCATCCGGTGGTCGCAGGAGGAAACACCCGTGGTGGAGATGTTTGGAAAGTACAAACTGCTCAAGCGCCTGGGTGCGGGTGGCATGGCGGAGGTGCACCTGGCCGAGGAGCAGGGCTTTGCGGGGTTCACGCGGCTGGTGGTGATCAAGCGGATTCTGCCGGAGCACCTCGTCGACAACTACTTCCACGACATGTTCATCAACGAGGCGCGCGTGAGCGCGTACATGTGCCACCCGAACCTGGTGCAGACCTTCGAGTTCGGGCGTCACGCCGACGGGCGCCTCTTTCTCTCCATGGAGCACGTGGACGGCATCACCGCGCGGGAATGGCTCCTGCGGGGCTTCCGCGCGCGCACACCCCTGCCCTGGCCCGCCGTGGCCACCGTCATCCGCGACACGCTGCTGGGTCTGCACCACGCGCACGAGGTGAAGGACGCCGCGGGCAGACCCATGGGCGTGGTCCACCGCGACATCAGCCCGGCGAACATCCTGATTGGCAAGGAGGGTCGGACGCGCGTGGTGGATTTTGGCATTGCGCGCACCGACTTCAGCTGGACAAAGACCGAGACCGGTCATTTCAAGGGCAAGCCCACGTACATGCCGCCGGAGCAGTTCACGGGGCTGCCGGTGGATCGTCGCGCCGACGTGTGGGCCGCCGCGGCGGTGGCGTACGAGCTGTTGACGGGCGCGCCGCTGGTGAGCGCGGCCACGGCGGCGGACGCGTTGGCGGCGGCGTCGGCGGGGCCGGGGCGGGACCTGCACCAGCGGCGACCGGACCTGCCCAACGCGCTGGTGGCGGTGATCATGAGCGCGCTGCACCCGCAGCTGGAGCACCGGCTGCGCAGCGCCAAAGCGTTTGCCGTGGCGCTGGAGCGGGTGGCGCAGATCCAGCAGCAGACGTTGGGGGAGGACCTGGTGGCGACGGCGCTGGACCCGCAGCCCAAACAGCGCAAGCCCCTGCCCCCGCTGGGCACGCCGCCGCACGCCAACGCGCTGG
>JBFMGU010000416.1:0-5854 GCA_040752415.1 Myxococcota bacterium | reverse complement strand
ATTCCGACCGGGGAGGCGGTGACCGGGGTGGGCCGATCCAGGGCGGCGCTTGCCGGCGGACACGGCTTCACGCGTCCGCGCCGCACTCCAGGGCGCCGATTGCCCCAGTCACACACTTCGTGAAGCGCTCACGCCTCGACGCGACGACGCGGGCGCAACCCCAGGAACAACAACAGCGCGAACAACGCGAGGTCCGGCTCACTGGAGGCGCAGCTGCCACAGCTCCCGGAGACCACCGCCTCGTCGACCACGCCGTCCTCGTTCTCGTCGGGGAACTCCTCGCCCACCTCCTGCACGCACTGCCCGTCCACGCACACCGTGCCCGCCTCGCAGTCCTCGTTGCGCACGCAGCCCACGCACTCCCCGGTCTCCCCGTTGCAGACCGCGTCCTCACCGCAGTGCCCCGCGTTGGTGGGCGTGCATTCCACGCAGGTGCCGTCCCCGCCACACACCGGTGAGTCGGGGAGGTGCGCACACTGCGTGTCGTTGGTGCAGCTGCCGCAGGTGCCCGTGGTGATGTCGCAGCGCGCGTGGTCCGCACCGGGACACTCCTCGTCCTTGGTGCACCCGCGACAGGTATGCGTGGTGTCGTCGCAGTACGGCGTGGCGGCCGGGCATTGCTCGTCCCCGGTGCACTGCGCGCACTCACCCGCGTTGGGACCGGTGAGCACGCACGCCGGCGCGTCGCCGGTGCATTCCCCGTTGGAGGCGCATCCGCGACACTCGTGGCTCACCGGGTCGCACACCGGCGCGTCCCCGGGACAGTGCGCGTCCGCGGTGCAGGGCACGCAGGTATGGCTCGCCGGGTCGCAGACCGGGGTGGCACCCGCGCAGTCCGAGTCCGCCACGCAGGCCACGCACGTGTTGCTCACCGCGGTGTCGCAGCGGGTTCCGTTGGCGCAGTGCTCGTCTCCCGTGCAGCCCACGCAGGTTCCCGCGTTGCGCTGGCCCGACGGCGCGCACACCGGCGTGGTGCCGTTGCACTGGGAGTTGTCCGTGCACTCCTCGGTGCACTGGTGGGTACCCGGGTCACAGAAGGGCCGCGTGGACGGGCAGTGGTTGTTGGCCAGACAGGAGACGCAGGTGTTCTCGCTGGGACCCGCCGTCATGTCGCACACCGGGGTGGCGTCGGTGCAGGCCTGCGTGTCGTCGTCGGTGCACTGCACGCAGCGGCCCGCCTTGGTGCCCGTGGTGGCGCACACCCGCAGGTCCCCGGTGCAATCCGCGTTGGACTCACAGATGCGGCAGGTGTTGGTTTCCTGGTCGCAGATGGGGGTGGCCTCCGGGCAGTCCGCGTCGCTGCTGCACTCCGCGCACCGGCCCGCGGCACTCCCGCTCTCCACGCACTGCGGAGTGTCGCCCTCGCACTCGCCGTTGTTCTCACAGCCGCGACAGGTCCGCGTGGCCGGGTCGCAGATGGGCGCGCTCTCCGGGCAGTGGGCGTCCACCACGCACGCACCGCAGGTGTGGCTGCCGAGGTCGCAACGCTCTCCGGTGGGACAATGCGAATCGCGCAGGCACTCCACGCAGGTGTCGGTGCGGGTGTTATCGCAGTGCAGCCCGGCGGGACACTGCGAATCCACCAGGCATTCCACGCACGCGCCGTAGAGGATGTTGCCGGGCAGCGCGCAGATGGGCGTGGGGAAGGCGCAGTCGTCGTCGTCCGTGCACTGCTCGGCACACTGGCCGGTTCCCGGGTTGCACACCGGCGCCTCCTGCGGGCAGTGGCTGTCCTCGGAGCACTCCACGCAGGTGTCCAGCAGCGGAGAGGAAGCATCCGTGTTGCAGACCGCCGGGGCCACGCAGGCGTCACCATCCGTGGCGGTGCACTCCACGCAGCGGCCCGCGTAGACCCCCGTGGTCTCGCACGCTGGCGTGGCCCCGGAGCAGTCATTGCCGTCGGGGTCGCACGGGCGGCAGGTGGCGGTGGCCTCGTCGCAGATGGGCGTGGCGCCGGAGCAGTCGCCGTCCTGGCGGCACGTCACGCAGCTGCCCGCGAGCGGCCCGGTGACGGCGCACAGCGGGGTGCCGCCGCCACAGTCCGCGTCCGTGGTGCACCCGCGGCAGGTATGCGTGGCGGACTCGCAGAAGGGCGCGCTCGTCGGACAGTCGGCGTCCGTGAGGCAGTCCACGCAGGTGTGGCTGGTCAGCTCGCAACGGTCCGGCGCGGTGCAATCCGTGTCTCCCAGGCATTCCACGCACGTGTCGTCGGCGGGGTTGCACACCTCACCAAAGAAGCAGGTGTCGTCGTTGACGCACTCCACGCACTCCCCGGCGCGGATGTTGCCCGCGGGCGCACAGACCGGCGTGGGCGCGTTGCACTCGGCGTCGGAGGTGCAAGCGGGAGTGCACTGGTGACTGAGGCGGCCGCAGAGCGGGGCCTCGGCCGGACATTGGCTGTTCTCCAGGCACTCGACGCAGGTGTGGGTGGCGGGGTTGCAGATGGGCAGCGCCGCGGAGCAGTCGTTGTTGCTCACGCACCCGACGACGAAGTCGTGCACCGCGCTGGGCGGGCTCACCACCTCCAGGATGCCGGTGCCCAGCTTGGCCACGGCGCTGGTGGTGTGCGGGCCGTCCGGGACGTCCGCGGTGGGGATGAAGGTCCAGTCCCCGTTGTCGTCGGCCACCGTCTCACCCACCGGCACGCCGTCGATGAACACGGTGATGCGCGCGTTGGGCACGCTGGTCCCCACGATGGGCGGACGGTGCGTGTTCACCACCTCCTCGTCCTCCGGGTCCACGATGACCGGCGGCGGCAGGGTGCAGAGGTTGGCGGCGTTGCAGGTGGCGCCCGCGGGACAATGGGCATCCACCACGCACCGCACACAGACGTGCGTGATGGTGTTGCAGGCCGGCGTGGCGCCGCCACAGTCCGCGTCGGTGACGCAGCCGTCAATGATGGTGAAGTCGTTGACGTTGCTCTCCGCGCTCGTCACGGCCAGCTCGCCGGAGCCCAGCGTGGCGGTGGCGCTGACCGCGTGCGCACCAAGCGAAAGGTCGGCGGAAGGTGTCAGGGACCAGTTCCCCTGGGCGTCGGCGGTGGCCGTGCCCACCACCACACCATCCACGCGCACCGTCACCGCGGCGCCGGCCACGGCGGTGCCGGAGAGCAGCGGCTGGCGCGAGCTGGTGACCGACCCGTCCGTCGGCGTCACCACCACCGGCGGGTCCAGGGAGCAGGTGTGCGCGGGCGTGCAGGTGGCGGGCGCGGGACAATCCGTGTCGACGAGGCAGCGCACGCAGATGTTGCTGTCCACGTCGCAGATGGGGGTGGCCGCGGGGCAGGCACCGTTGCAGTCGTTCTCGGTCTGGCACTGGTCGTCGCATCCGTCGCCGGGGTCGGTGTTTCCGTCGTCGCAGGCCTCGCCGGCATCCAGGTGCCCGTCGCCGCAACCCGCGGGCTCGCAGACGCCGGGCACGCCACCGGTCACGTCGCACACGCCGCTGGCGCAGGAACCGTCTCCGGCCTGCCCTGTCGCCCCGTCGTTGCACGGCTGCCCATCTTCCCGCAGGCAGAGCGCGCTGCAACCGTCCCCGTCGAGATTGCCGCCGTCATCACAGCCCTCCCCGGAATCCAGGTGACCGTCACCGCAGCCGGCGGTTTCACACACGCCCGGGAGGCCGCCCGTGACGTCGCAGACGCCGGAGGCGCAGGAGCCATCGCCGGTCTGACCATTCGCGGCGTCGTTGCACGGGGCACCGTTCTCGACGAGGCACAGAGCGCTGCAGCCGTCGCCATCGACGGTGCCGCCGTCATCACAGCCCTCCCCGGAATCCAGGTGACCGTCACCGCAGCCGGCGGGCTCACACACGCCCGGGAGGCCGCCCGTGACGTCGCAGACACCGGAGGCGCAGGAACCATCACCGGTGAGACCCGACGCGGAGTCATTGCACGGGTTCCCGATCTCCACGCGACAGCTCGCGCTGCACCCATCATCCGGGACGAGGTTTCCGTCGTCACAGCCTTCACCGGCGGTCAGCAACCCGTCGCCACAGCCCGAAGTCTCGCACACGCCGGGGAGGCCGCCGCTCACATCACACACGCCGCTGGCGCACGACGCACCACCGGACTCGCCACCTGCCTGCTCGTTGCAGGGTGCGCCGTCCTCGACGAGGCACTGCGCGTTGCAGCCGTCCCCATCAAGCACATCACCATCATCACATCCCTCACCCGCATCCAGGTGGCCGTCGCCGCAGCCGTAGGGCTCGCACACGCCGGGCGCGCCGCCGGTGAGGTCGCACACGCCGCTGGCGCACGACGGGTCGCCGGTCTCTCCGGTCACCCCGTCGTTGCATGGCGCGCCATCCTCCACGAGGCAGAGGGCACTGCAACCGTCGCCATCATCATTGCTGCCGTCGTCGCAACCCTCGCCAGCCTGCACATGTCCGTCGCCGCAGCCGAGCGGCTCACACACGCCGGGTGAGCCACTGGTCTGGTCGCAGATGCCCGTGGCGCAGGAGCTGTCGGCAATGAGGCCGGGGGCCGTGGCGTTGCAGACATGGCCCGTCTCCTTGAGGCAGGCGGAACTACAACCGTCGCCGTTCGTGGTGTTGCCGTCGTCGCATCCCTCGCTGGGCTGGAGCTGGCCGTCGCCGCAGCCTGATGCCTCGCACACGCCGGGCGAGCCACCGGCCAGGTCGCACGTGCCAGTGGCGCACGAGGCATCACCGATCAGACCGGGAGCCGTGGCGTTGCAGGCAAACCCGGTCTCCTTGCGACAGCCGGAGTTGCAGCCATCCCCATTGGTCGTGTTTCCGTCGTCGCAGCCTTCGCCGGACTGGAGGTGGTTGTCACCGCAGCCGGGAGCCTCGCAGATTCCGGTGGGACCGGCCGTGGTGTCGCAGATGCCCGTGGCGCACGAGGGGTCGCCCATGAGCCCCGGCGCGGTGTCGTTGCAGGGCGCGCTCGTTTCCACCAGGCAGGCCGCGCTGCAACCATCGCCGCTCAACGCGTTTCCGTCGTCGCAGCCCTCGGTGGCGGCAAGAGCGCCGTCGCCGCAGCCTGGCGACTCGCAGACACCGGGCGATCCGCCAGACACGTCGCAGGCCCCGCTTGCACACGAAGCGTCACCCAGCAAACCCGGCGAAGTGGCATTGCACAGGCCTCCCGTCTCCACGAGGCAGGTGGCGTTGCAGTCATCACCCGCCAGGGTGTTTCCGTCGTCACATCCCTCGCCCGCCTGCAGGTGGTTGTCGCCGCAACCCGGGACCTCGCACGTGCCGGTCGGGCCATTGGTCGAATCGCAGATGCCGGTGGCGCACGACGGGTCGCCAATGAGACCGGGTGCCGTGGCATTGCAGGCCGTGCCGGTTTCCTTCAGGCACGCGGAGTTGCAGCCGTCGCCGTTGGTCGTGTTTCCGTCGTCACAGCCTTCGCCGGACTGCAGGTGGTTGTCGCCGCATCCCGCGACCTCGCACGTACCGGTCGGGCCATTGGTTGAATCGCAGATGCCCGTGGCGCACGACGGATCGCCAATCAGACCGGGTGCCGTGGCGTTGCAGGCTGTTCCAGTCTCCTTGAGGCACGCGGAGTTGCAGCCGTCGCCATTGGTCGTGTTTCCGTCGTCACAGCCTTCGCCGGACTGCAGGTGGTTGTCGCCGCAACCCGCGACCTCGCACGTACCGTTCGGGCCATTGGTTGAATCGCAGATGCCGGTGGCGCACGACGAATCGCCGATGAGACCAGGCGCCGTGGCATTGCAGGCAGCTCCAGTTTCCTTGAGGCAGGCGGAGTTGCAGCCGTCGCCGTTGGTCGTGTTTCCGTCGTCACAGCCTTCGCCGGACTGCAGGTGGTTGTCGCCGCATCCCGCGACCTCGCACGTGCCGGTCGGGCCATTGGTTGAATCGCAGATGC